>NZ_JOGP01000008.1:0-461237 GCF_000719505.1 Streptomyces sp. NRRL B-3229
CTGTTGAGTTCTCAAGGAACGGACGCTTCCTTTGTACTCACCCTCTCGGGCTTTCCTCCGGGCTTTTCCCTTCGGTCTTGCGTTTCCGACTCTATCAGATCCTTTCGGGCCTGATTCCCTGTCGGCGGGGCCTTTCGACATTCACTACGTTAGCCCATTCCCTCGGCAACTCATAATCGAGTTCCGCGAGTTCGAATTCGGACGTGCGGGCACGCCGAAATCGTCCCCGCTGAGGGGATGTCGTAGGTAGTGGTTTGGCCGCTCTCGGCTGCTGGCGATCGCCGTAACCGGGTCAAGCGGCTCGGGCCACGTTACGCATCTTCCAAGAGCGAGTCAACTTGAGCGGCGCCTCGGGACGTGGGCCCGATAGGGGCTCACTGTCGGGTCGTCGGCGACCCAGAACCGCCAGGGGTGCACGCCTCCTTCGCCGGCCACTCCGGTGCGCGGACCGTTGAGTACCTGGTCGGAGGCGACCGGGGTGCCGGTGAGCACCCTCAACGGGGTCTCGCCCGAGGCACAGGCGTCCGTGCCGTCCAGGGCCCGGTCCACGCCCAGGGCGGTGGCCAGCCGGGCCGGTCCTTTGGCCAGTTCTTTGTCATTTCGGGCCGAGAGTCGACGTTTGCGAGCCAGTTCCGCGCCTTCGAGGACCTCGCCGGCCCGGAGCAGGACGGCGCTCGCCCGGCCCTCCTCGCCGCAGACGAGGTTCATGCAGAACCACATGCCGTAGGTGAAGTAGACGTACACATGGCCGGGCGGACCGAACATCACGTCGTTGCGGGCCGTGCGGCCGCGATAGGCGTGGGAGCCGGGGTCGTTCTGGCCGTCGTAGGCCTCGACCTCCGTGATGCGGAGCACGATCGGACCGTCCGGGGTCGTACGGACGAGCAGCCGGCCGAGGAGATCGGGGGCGACCTCCAGTACAGGGCGGTCGAAGAAGTCTCGTGGCAGTGGCGTACGGTCCGGGGACGTGATCATGGCGTACGAGCGTAGTCCAGACGGGTGTGTGCCAAGGGGTGGTCAAGGCTTCGTCCGCTTGCCAGGGTGAGGGCGCGGAACCGACCACGGCCGGATCGCGTTTGTAGGGATCAGGAATCCGCGCGTTCTTAAGAGGAGAGACATGGCGTTCAAGAAGCTGCTCGCGAGCCTGGGGGCCGGCGGGGCTTCGGTGGAGACGGTGCTGACCGAGGTCAACGTCGTCCCGGGTGGTGTCGTCCAGGGCGAGGTGCGGATCCAGGGCGGGTCCGTGGACCAGGAGATCGAGGGGCTGTCGGTCGGGCTCCAGGCCAGGGTCGAGGTCGAGAGCGGCGACCAGGAGTACAAGCAGGACATCGAGTTCACGAAGGTCTCGCTCGGTGGTGCCTTCACGCTCCAAGCCAACGCGGTGCACGCGGTGCCGTTCGGTCTCGAGATCCCCTGGGAGACGCCGATCACCATGATCGACGGGCAGGCGCTGCGCGGGATGAACGTCGGTGTGACCACCGAGCTGGCCATCGCGCGTGCCGTGGACTCCGGTGACCTGGACCCGATCAACGTGCACCCGCTGTCGGCACAGAAGGCGATCCTGGACGCGTTCCTCCAGCTGGGCTTCCGCTTCAAGAACGCGGACCTGGAGCGCGGGCACATCCGTGGGACGCGGCAGCAGCTGCCGTTCTACCAGGAGATCGAGTTCTTCCCGCCGCAGCAGTACCGGGGGCTGAACCAGGTCGAGTTGAGCTTCGTCGCAGACGGTCACGCGATGGACGTGGTGCTGGAGATGGACAAGAAGCCGGGTCTGTTCAGCGAGGGCAGTGACACCTTCCGTTCCTTCCAGGTGGGTCTGCACGACTACCAGGGCACCGACTGGGCCGGATACCTCAACCAGTGGCTGTCCGAGGTCGGCAGCAGGCGCAACTGGTTCTAGGCTCGGAACTGTTGATTCCGCTGACAGACCAGGAGGTACCGAGGTGACCGAGCTCAAGCGGCGGCCGCTCCCCCATGACTTCCATCCGCCCGTGCCGTCGTTCACGGTGACGAGTGAGGACGTCTCCGAGGGGGCGACGCTGAAGGACGCTCAGGTCTACGCGGCCGGCAACACCTCCCCGCAGCTGCGCTGGGAGGGTTTCCCTGCGGAGACCAAGAGCTTCGCCGTGACCTGCTACGACCCCGACGCCCCCACGGGCTCCGGGTTCTGGCACTGGGTCGTGTTCGACATCCCGGCCTCGGTGACCGAGCTGCCGTTGGGCGCGGGCAGCGGGAAGTTCGAGGGGCTGCCGGAGGGTGCCGTACAGGCGCGGAACGACTACGGGTCGAAGGACTTCGGTGGGGCCGCTCCGCCGGCCGGGGACGGGCCGCACCGGTACGTCTTCACGGTGTACGCGGTGGATCAGGAGAAGCTCGGGCCGGATTCCGACGCGTCGCCTGCCGTTGTGGGGTTCAACCTGCGGTTCCACGCGATCGCGCGTGCCCAGTTGATCGGTGAGTACGAGGTGCCCGCCGAAGACTGACGTTCAACGAGCGTTTGCCCGCCTCTGGTCATGGAATTGATCAGGGGCGGGCACTTTTTATTGCGTTGTCCATCTCGGCGTGCCCGGCCAGAGTTGATCCAAGCCCAAGCCCGCCAGGGGTGGGCCGGTACGCAACGGGAGGTGGGCTGGTCATGCGGGAGACGCTGGTACTGAACGCGAGCTTTGAGCCGCTGTCGACGGTGACGTTGAATCGAGCCGTCGTTCTGGTGCTTCAGGACAAGGCCGTCGTCGAGCAGTCCCACCCCGAACTGCGCATGCGCGGAGCCGCGGTCGACATACCGGCGCCCCGGGTGATCAGGTTGTGCAGGTACGTGCGGGTGCCCTTCCGAAGACAAGCTCCGTGGTCTCGGCGGGGTGTTCTGGTGCGTGACCGGCACAGGTGCGCGTACTGCGGGCGGCGGGCGACGACCGTGGACCATGTGGTGCCGCGGTCGCAGGGTGGTCAGGACACCTGGCTGAACACGGTGGCGTCCTGCGCGGAGGACAATCACCGCAAGGCGAACCGGACTCCGGCGGAGGCGGGGATGCCGTTGCTGCGGGAGCCGTTCGAGCCGACTCCGGCGGACGCGATGCTGTTGTCGCTGGGCCACGAGGACTTCTCGGCGCTGCCGGAGTGGTTGGCCGGGGAGGCCGCCTAGGTCGTAGCCGAAGGCAGGGATGGGGCTCACCTCGGACGAGGTGAGCCCCATCTCCGTGTGCACATCAGTCGATCTTCGGGGTTTCCCGGCGTTCCGTGCCGCCGTTGCCTCCGCTTGAACCGCCGCCGATGTTGCCGAAGTTGCCCATCGCACCGGAGAGGCCCTTGAGGGCGTCGCCGATTTCGCTGGGGACGATCCAGAGCTTGTTGGCGTCGCCCTCGGCGATCTTGGGGAGCATCTGGAGGTACTGGTAGGAGAGCAGCTTCTGGTCCGGGTCGCCGGCGTGGATGGCCTCGAAGACCGTGCGGACCGCCTGGGCCTCGCCCTCGGCGCGCAGGGCGGCGGCCTTGGCCTCACCCTCGGCGCGCAGGATCTGGGACTGCTTCTCACCCTCGGCGGTGAGGATCGCGGCCTGCCGGGTACCTTCCGCGGTGAGGATCGCGGCGCGCTTGTCCCGGTCGGCGCGCATCTGCTTCTCCATCGAGTCCTGGATGGAGGTCGGGGGCTCGATCGCCTTCAGCTCCACGCGGTTGACGCGGATGCCCCACTTGCCGGTGGCCTCGTCGAGGACGCCGCGCAGGGCCGCGTTGATCTCCTCGCGGGAGGTCAGGGTCCGCTCCAGGTCCATGCCGCCGATGATGTTGCGCAGCGTGGTGACGGTGAGCTGCTCGATCGCCTGGATGTAGCTGGCGACCTCGTAGGTCGCGGCGCGGGCGTCGGTGACCTGGTAGTAGATGACCGTGTCGATGTTGACGACCAGGTTGTCCTGGGTGATCACCGGCTGCGGCGGGAACGGCACGACCTGTTCACGCAGGTCGATGCGGTTGCGGATGGTGTCTATGAACGGGACCACGATGTTGAGGCCCGCGTTGAGTGTCCGCGTGTAGCGGCCGAAGCGCTCGACGATGGCGGCGCTCGCCTGCGGGATGACCTGGATCGTCTTGATCAGGGCGATGAAGACCAACACCACCAGAATGATCAAGACGATGATGACCGGTTCCATCGTGCTCCCCGTGCCCTTCTCCGCCTCGGCGTTTTCGGAAGATCTTATGGTTGTTGAAGATCTTGCTGGTCGAGTCTGACAGACCGTCGTGCAACTCGTGGTGCGTTCGGTTCAGTTGCATCCTGCGAGGTCACATGACGATCGCGGTCGCTCCCTCGATGTCCACGACATCGACTTCCTGACCCACTTCGTAGGCCCGGCCGGTGTCGAGGGCGCGGGCCGACCAGACCTCTCCGGCGAGCTTGATCCGGCCGCCCGCGCTGTCGACGCGCTCCAGGACGACGGCCTGCTTGCCCTTCAAGGCGTCGACGCCGGTGACGAGTTGGGGTCGCTGCGAGGAATGCCGGGCCGCGATGGGCCGTACGACGGCGATGAGGGCCACCGAGACGACGACGAAGACGAGCACCTGCACGACGACATCACCGCCGAGCCCGGCCGAGACCGCTGCCGCGACGGCGCCGACCGCGAGCATGCCGAACTCCGGCATCGCGGTCACCACGAGCGGGATTCCGAGCGCTGCCGCGCCGACGAGCCACCACACCCATGCGTCGATGTCGTTCACGTGGTCAATGGTAGGTCCGGGGGTACCGCCTCCGACAGGGCGCGATGGCGCCGGGAGGGGCTTCTTACCCGTGTTTTTGCGGGGACTTCACTTGATCACGACAGCGGAAGGCCCTGAGCGGTCCAGCGTTCGCCGACCTGCTCGACGACGAGCGGGAGGCCGAAGCACATGGAGAGGTTGCGGGAGGTGAGTTCGAGCTCCAGGGGACCGGCGGCGAGCACCTTGCCCTGGCGGATCATGAGGACGTGGGTGAAGCCGGGGGCGATCTCCTCGACGTGGTGGGTGACCATCAGCATCGAGGGGGCGATCGGGTCGCGGGCGAGCCGGCCCAGGCGGCGGACCAGGTCCTCGCGGCCGCCGAGGTCGAGACCGGCGGCGGGCTCGTCGAGGAGGAGCAGCTCGGGGTCGGTCATCAGGGCGCGGGCGATGAGGGTGCGCTTGCGCTCGCCCTCGGAGAGGGTGCCGAACTTGCGGTCCAGGTAGTCGCTCATGCCGAGGCGGTCGAGGAAGGCACGCGCGCGCTGCTCGTCGATGTCCTCGTACTCCTCCTGCCAGCCCGCGGTCATGCCGTACGCGGCCGTCAGCACGGTCTCCAGTACGGTCTGGCGCTTGGGGAGCTTGTCGGCCATGGCGATGCCGGCCATGCCGATGCGGGGGCGCAGCTCGAAGACGTCGGTGCCGGGCTTGCCGAGGGTCTCGCCGAGGATGGTGGCGGTGCCCTTGCTGGGGTAGAGGTAGCTCGACGCGAGGTTCAGGAGCGTGGTCTTGCCGGCGCCGTTGGGGCCGAGGATGACCCAGCGCTCGCCCTCCTTGACCGACCAGGAGACCTGGTCCACCAGAGCCCGGTCCTCACGGACCACGGATACGTCCTGAAGCTCCAGAACATCGCTCATGAGCGCGTTGTCTCCCCTTGCAGTGTGACGGTGTCGACGTCTCGGCTGTCGCGTGCGCGCTTTTGGGCGCAGCCCTCGATGAAATCTACGCCACCAGCCGCGCGGTCCGGTCCATAGGTCCGGTCCTTAGGCTGGGGGGCATGCTCTCGGAACCGCGCTCTGGACGCCTTGCCGCTTGGGGAAACGGCCTTTTGGCCGGACTTGTCTCGCCCGACGACGCCGTACTGGCGATCGTCGGTGACGATGCCGTGCACCGGGTGGAGGGACTGCCCGGGGAGACGGCGGCGGTCGGTCTCACCCTGGCGCTCGGGCGGCTGCGGTCGCTCGGGGTCACCGGGCTGCGGGTCGCGCTGCCCGCACCCGGGCATCCGCTGGGGTTGAGCGGGCCGCCGGAGTTCAACGCACGGGCGTTGGAGGCGGAGGAGGCGGTCGTCTGTCACGGCGCCGCGCTGGGCCTGGTGCCCGAGGTGTACGAGGCCGGGCCCTCGGGTGATGTGCATGTCGAGGTGGTGTGGCGGGTACTGCCGGTGCGGGAGGCTCCGCCGGCGGACGTGCCCTCGCTGGGCGAGGCGGAGCGGGAACTCGCGGAGGCCCTGCGGGAGGCGACGGAGGTGTTGTCGCGGCTGGACGTGGCCGGATCGGGGCCGGTGGCGGAGGCGGCGATCGGGGCTTACCGGGCTCGGGCCGAGCGGGGGCGGGAGGTTCTGGCGCCGGGGTATCCGCCGCGCGCGGTGCGGGTGTTGGAGCTTGCTCAGCGGGTGGGGTTGCTGGTGTCGCTGGCGTACGAGAACGGGCATGGGGGCGCGGTGAGTTCCGCGGAGATGCGGGCTCGGGGGGAGGCGTTGCGGCCGGTGGAGCGGACGGCTCGTAGGGCGCAGGTGGCTGCGTACAACGCGTATGTGGAGGAGCGGGAGCGGGGGGTGCGGTGAGCTGCGCCTAGGGGGGTGCCGGGTTCTGTGGTCTCGTGGGTGACGGTGCGTCGTGGCTTGTCGCGCAGTTCCCCGCGCCCCCCCAAACAGGTGGGTACAGCTGAGCGCGCATGACTGCACCCACCTGTTTTCAGGGGCGCGGGGAACTGCGCGACAGGCCCCCACCGGCCCGCGGCCGAACACACGACAGGGCCCCTCAAGTCGTCGTTGACTTGAGGGGCCCCTCGGTTCAGGCCAGGCGTCAGCCGTTCACGCCCGTGTTGCCGAACGCCGGGTTCAGCAGGCCGATGACGTTCACGCTGTCGCCGACTACGTTCACCGGGACGTGGACCGGGACCTGGACCAGGTTGCCCGAGACGACGCCCGGCGAGCCCACGGCCGCGCCGTCGGCACCCGCGTCGGCGACAGCGGCACCGGCGGCGGCACCCGTGGCGATACCGGCGACGGTGATGGCCACGGCGGCCTTCTTGGCGATGTTCATGGGAAACGTTCCTCCTGCGTTCGCGTATCCGACCCGGCCGCGGGTCGTGCGCTGATCAACGCGCTCGCAGGCCCGGCGGCACGCATATCCCCGCAGGATTCACCGTTCGGCTCATTCGGACGACAAACGGACCGGCCTCCCGGACGCGTGACACGTCCGGGAGGCCGGAGCCACGGCCCGCCAGGGGCCAGGAATCAGTGGTTGAGGCCGAGGTTGCCGAAGGCCGGGTTCAGCACACCGATGACGTTCACGCTGTTGCCCACGGCGTTCACCGGGACGTGGACCGGGGCCTGGACGAGGTTGCCCGAGGCGACGCCCGGCGAGCCCACGGCCTTGCCGTCGGCGTGCGCCCCGTCGGTGGCGGAGGCCATGCCGGCACCGGCGGCGATCAGCCCGCCGGCCACCATCGTCACGGCCGCTGCCTTCTTCAGGTTCTTCACTACTGAGCCCTCCCTAACGATTGCCGCGGCAGTCGCCGCAGCACGCACTGGAGAACGGTGGAGATCCATCAGGGTTGCGCCGTATGGGGGACATTCCCACGACAGTATGAAGTCCTATCAGGCCACACCATGACGAACCGCCCACAGTGCCGCCTGGGTTCGATCCGCCAGGTCGAGCTTCATCAGGATGTTCGAGACGTGGGTCTTCACGGTCTTCTCGGAGAGGACCAGAGCGCGGGCGATCTCCCGGTTGGAGCGGCCGTCCGCGATCAGTCCGAGTACCTCGCGCTCCCGCTCCGTGAGCGAACCGCCCCTGCCCTGGCCGGAGTTGTTCTCCTCCTGGGAGAGCAGGGCGCCGGCCACCTCGGGCTGGAGCAGGATGTGGCCGGCGTGGACGGAGCGGATGGCGCCGGCCAGGGCGTCGGGGTCCACGTCCTTGTAGACGTATCCGGCGGCTCCCGCGCGCAGGGCCGGGACCACGGTGCGCTGTTCGGTGAAGCTGGTGACGATCAGCACGCGCGCGGGGTTGTCCAGTTCGCGGAGCCGGCGCAGGGCGTCGATGCCGTCCATGCCCGGCATCTTGACGTCCATGAGGACGACGTCGGGCTTCAGTTCCTCGGCGCGCTGGACTCCCTCGGCACCGTCGGCGGCCTCGCCCACGACCTCTATGTCGTCCTGTACTTCGAGGAACGTACGCAGGCCCCGGCGGACGACCTGGTGGTCGTCGACGAGCAGGACCTTGATCGCGTCAGCCACCGGGGACCTCCATCTCGATCGTGGTGCCCTTGCCGGGCGCCGATTCAACGGTCAAGGTGCCGCCGACCCCGCTGGTGCGGTCCCGCATGGAGACCAGGCCCAGGTGGCGTCCCGCGCGGCGGACCGCCGTCGGTTCGAAGCCGCTTCCGTCATCCGTGACCCGCAGGACGGCTCCGCCGCCGCGCCGGTCCAGCGTCACGTCGACATGCTCGGCGCCCGAGTGCCGCAGCGCGTTGTGCAGGGCTTCCTGGGCAACGCGGAGCATGGCCTCCTCCTGGGCGGCGGGCAGTGCGCGGAAGCTGCGGGCGGTGAAGGTCACCCGGGCGGTGTGGGCGCGGTCGAGGACCTGGACGTGGGTGCGCAGGGTGGCGGTCAGGCCGTCCTCGTCCAGGGCGGCGGGGCGCAACTCCACGACCGCGGCGCGCAGTTCGTCGGCGGCCTCGGCGGCCAGCACCGCCACCTGATGCAGCTCACCCTTGGCGCGGGACGGGTCGCGGTCGACGAGGGCTGCCGCGGCCTGGGCGGTCAGACGCAGGGAGAAGAGCTTCTGGCTGACCGCGTCGTGCAGTTCGTGGGCGAGCCGGGAGCGCTCCTCGGCGATCGTCAGTTCGCGGCTGCGTTCGTAGAGGCGGGCGTTGGTGAGGGCGATCGCGGCGTGCTGGGCGAGGATCGAGAGGAGTTCCTCGTCCTCCTCGGTGAAGCCGCAGCCGCCCTCGGGCTTCGTGCACGGGGGGTGTGGGGGGTGTCCCCCCACAGGACGCAGCTTGTTGGCGAGAAACAGGGCGCCGATGACCTCGTCGCCGTCGCGGATCGGCAGGCCGAGGAAGTCGGACATGTCTGGGTGGGCCGACGGCCAGCCCTCGAAACGGGGGTCCTTGCGGACATCGGCGAGGCGCTCGGGGGTGGCCTTGTGCAGCATCGCGGCGAGGATGCCGTGCTGGCGCGGGAGCGGGCCGATGGCCTTCCACTGCTCGTCGCTGACGCCGTCCACCACGAACTGGGCGAAGCCGCCGTGGTCGTCCGGGACGCCGAGGGCGGCGTACTGGGCGTCGAGCAGCTCGCGGGCCGAGGCGACGATCGTCTTGAGGACGTCGCGCACCTCGAGATGCCTGCTCATGGCCAGCAGCGCGGAGCTCACCGCGGCGAGGCCGGACCGTGGACCTTGACTCATGCCCTCAGCGTACGGGCGGGCTGTGACAGTGCGGATCGGACCTGTGACCGCGCCCCACTGGGGCGAGCGACCTAGGGCGAAGGGCCTTACCGCTCTGCGGCCCGCGTCCGAGGCGGCCGGCCGGGACCCGTTCCTACGTTGGGGGCACGCCGATCAGGAGGCGTGGAGGACGAGGGGACGGATGTCATGCCGGTCGCGATCATCACGGGGGCCTCGAAGGGTCTTGGGCGGGCGCTCGCCGAGGCGTTGGCCGCGCGGGGCTGGGACCTGGTGCTCGACGCCAGGACGCCACAGGTGCTGGCGGGGACGGCGGCCGCGCTCGCCGCGCACGGGACCCGGGTGACGGCCCTGCCCGGAGACGTCACGGACCCGGCGCACCGCTCCGAGCTGGTGGCCGCGGCCGAGAAGCTCGGCGGTGTCGATCTGCTGGTGAACAACGCGAGCGCGCTGGGCGTCGAGCCGCTGACCCGCCTCGACGGGCTACCGCTGGACGGGTTCCGCCGCGCGCTGGAGGTGAACGTCGTGGCCGCGCTGGGCCTGGTCCAGGAGGCGCTGCCGCTGCTGCGGGCGTCGGAGGCGGGCACGGTGATCGCGGTCAGTTCGGACGCTGCCGCCGAGGCGTACGAGACGTGGGGCGGGTACGGGGCGTCCAAGGCCGCCCTGGACCACCTCGCGGCGGTGCTGGGCGAGGAGGAGCCCCGGCTGCGGGTGTGGGCCGTCGATCCCGGGGACATGGCGACGGACCTGTACGCGGCGGCCGTACCGCAGGACAGGGAACCGCGGCCGCGGCCGGCGGGTGTCGTGCCGGCGTTCCTGCGGCTGCTGGACGAGCGGCCGGCGAGTGGGCGGTACGGGGCTCCGGCGCTGCTGGAGGGGCTGTGACCGTCGCCACGGGGGTGCCTGCGTCCGGTCGGCGCGGGTACCAGGTGCCGGAGGAGCTGTCGGCGCGGGTGCCGGCCGAGCAGCGCGGGCCCGGGCTGGACCGGGACGCCGTACGGCTGCTGGTGTCGCGGGGCACCGAGGTGTCGCACCACTCCTTCGCGGAGCTGCCGCGGCTGCTGCGGGCCGGGGACCTGCTCGTCGTGAACACCTCGCCCACGCTGGCCGCGGCGGTCGACGGGCGGATCGGGCACACGCGTGTGGTGGTGCACTTCTCCACGCGCGGGGACGACGGGCGGTGGACGGTCGAGCTGCGGGATCCGGACGGGAGGGGCACCACGCGTGCGCGTGCAGGCGGGCCCGCGGGGACGGAGGTGCGGCTGCCCGGGGGCCTGCGCCTGGTGCTGGAGGAGGCCGTGAGCGAGCGGCTGTGGTGGGCGCGGGTGTCCGGCGGGGTGTTCGGGCTGCTGCGGGAGCACGGGCGGCCCGTTCGGTATTCCTACACGGAGCGGGACCAGCCGCTGTCCGTCTACCAGACGGTGTTCGCGCTGCCGTCGTCCGACGGGTCGGGCAGTGCGGAGATGCCCAGTGCGGCGCGGCCCTTCACCGGGCGGACGGTGGCGGAGCTGGTGAGCCGGGGGGTGGGGTTCGCGCCCGTGCGGCTGCACGCCGGGGTGGCCTCGGTGGAGGCGCACGAGCCGCCGTATCCGGAGCGGTTCGCGGTGCCGGAGACCTCCGCCCGGTTGATCAACGCGGTGAAGGCCGGGGACGGCCGGGTCCTCGCCGTGGGGACGACCGCCGTGCGGGCCGTGGAGTCGGCGGCCGGGGAGGACGGGGTCGTACGCGCGCGTGCGGGGTGGACGGATCTCGTCGTGACCCCGGAGCGCGGGGTGCGGGTGGTCGACGGGCTGCTGACCGGGCTGCACGAGCCCGAGGCCTCGCATCTGCTGATGCTGGAGGCGGTCGCCGGGCGGGCCGCGATCGACCGCGGCTACGAGGAGGCGCTGCGCGGGCGCTACCTGTGGCACGAGTTCGGGGACGTGCATCTCCTGCTGCCCCCGGAGGATCCTCACGCAGAGCATTGCTTCAGCAACTGCTCGTGAGAACGCTGTGAAGCCGGTGTGAGCCCGCACATAGGGCCCAGATCACGTACGAAGCGAAATAGGAGACAAAGGCCTCCGGGGTGAACGGGGCAGACGTTCCAGTCTGTCCCGATTTGCCCTCCCCCGGCCCACTATCGGGGATCGTACGTCACACCTTTGCCCGGGCATTTTGCGGCCGCTAAGAATGGCTCTCGTCGCTCAGCGCCGCGGACTCCCACCGCGGCGTTTGTGCCGGAAGCACCCGTGTCCCCACCGGACAGCGAGCGACCTCCGCGCTATCCGAAGAGGTCCATTCCGCATGCCCAAGTACACCTTCACTCGTGCTCATCGTCCCGCTCTCACCAAGCGTCACAAGATCGCCGTAGCCGGTGTCGCCACGCTCGGCGCCGCGGCCGTGGCCTTCAGTGCGGTGCCCGGCAACGCCGAGACGACCACCTCCGAGGCCGCCGTCTCCTCGGCCCCGGTCAAGTACTCCTCCGAGCAGCTCAAGAGCCTACAGTCGGACGTCAGCGAGCAGCTCGCCGCCAAGAGCCTCCAGGGCCAGGCCGCCGAGGCCAAGGCCAAGGCCGAGGCGAAGGTGAAGGCGGCTGCGGCCGCCAAGAAGAAGGCCGCCGCCGCTGCCGCCGCGAAGAAGAAGGCCGCCGCGAAGAAGAAGGCCGAGAAGGCCCGCAAGGCGAAGGCCGCGAGCCGGGCCGCGCACCGCGCCAAGCTGAAGGCCGCCGTGCGCAAGTCCTACGCCAACAACCTGGACGGCTGGATCAAGGAGTCCCTGGACATCATGAAGTCCAAGGGCATCCCGGGCACGTACAACGGCCTGTACCGCAACATCATCCGGGAGTCCTCGGGCAACCCGAACGCCATCAACAACTGGGACATCAACGCCATCAACGGCGTACCGTCGATCGGTCTGCTCCAGATCATCAAGCCGACCTTCAACGCCTACCACGTCCCCGGTACGGCCTGGAGCCAGTACGACCCGGTCGCCAACATCACCGCGTCCGCGAACTACGCCTTCCACCGGTACGGCTCGATCGACAACGTCAACAGCGCGTACTGAGGCCGCGCGGACCTCTCGTACGCGGAAAGGGCGGCACCCTGTCGGGGTGCCGCCCTTCACCGTCGTACGGCAGTGATCACTTGCGCATGACCTCGGGTTCGTGGCGGCGCAGGAAGCGGGCCACGAGGAAGCCGCAGACCACGCCGATGGCGACGAGGGCGATCATGTCGAGGCCCCAGGCGCTGACGGTGTGGTTCCACAGCGGGTCGGTCGCACCGCCCGGCTTGGGCGGGTTGACCTGGTTGAAGTCCAGGGTGGCGCCCGCGGCGGCGACCGCCCAGCGGGACGGCATGAGGTACGAGAACTCGTTGACGCCGACCGCGCCGTTCAGGGTGAACAGGCAGCCGGTGAAGACCACCTGGACGATGGCGAACATGACCAGCAGCGGCATGGTCTTCTCGGACGTCTTCACCAGCGCGGAGATGATCAGGCCGAACATCATGGACGTGAACCCGAGACCCATGATCGGCAGGCAGAGCTCCGCGAGGGTGGCGTGGCCGAGGACCAGGCCCTCCTTCGGGATGCCGCGGGTGGAGAAGCCGATGACACCGACCAGCAGGCCCTGGAGCACGGTGATCACTCCGAGCACGAAGACCTTGGACATCAGGTACGCCGAGCGGGACAGACCGGTGGCGCGCTCCCGTTCGTAGATGACCCGTTCCTTGATCAGTTCACGGACCGAGTTGGCGGCCCCGGCGAAGCAGGCGCCGACCGCGAGGATCAGCAGGACGGTGGTGGCCGTGCTGTTCGGCTCCGGGAGCTTGGTCCTCGGGTCGACGGGCTTGGGCAGCAGGGCGTTGCCGAAGTCGATCAGCAGGCTCACCGCGCCGAGCACGGCCGGCAGGATCACCATCAGGGCCAGAAAGCCCTTGTCGGAGGCGATCACGGAGACATAGCGGCGCACGAGTGTCGCGAACTGGCCCGTCCAGCCCTGCGGCTTCGGCGGCTTCATCCCCTGCATCGGAGGCGTCTGTACGGATTGCGGCGCCACGGCGTCTATGTCCGCGGCGTACATCTGGTAGTGCTGCGAGCCCTTCCAGCGTCCGGCCCAGTCGTAGTCGCGGTAGTTCTCGAAGGCGGAGAAGACGTCGGCCCAGGTGTCGTAGCCGAAGAAGTTCAGGGCCTCCTCGGGCGGGCCGAAGTAGGCGACGGCGCCGCCCGGGGCCATCACCAGGAGCTTGTCGCACAGGGCGAGCTCGGCGACGGAGTGGGTGACGACGAGGACCGTGCGGCCGTCGTCGGCGAGACCGCGCAGCAGCTGCATGACATCGCGGTCCATGCCCGGGTCGAGGCCGGAGGTCGGCTCGTCCAGGAAGATCAGGGACGGCTTGGTGAGCAGTTCCAGGGCCACCGAGACGCGCTTGCGCTGGCCGCCGGAGAGCGCGGTGACCTTCTTCTCGCGGTGGATGTCCAGCTTCAGCTCGCGCAGCACCTCGTCGATGCGGTGCTCGCGCTCCTCGCCGGTGGTGTCGGCCGGGAAGCGCAGCTTGGCCGCGTACTTCAGGGCCTTCTTGACGGTCAGCTCCTTGTGCAGGATGTCGTCCTGCGGGACCAGACCGATGCGCTGGCGCAGCTCGGCGAACTGCTTGTAGAGGTTGCGGTTGTCGTAGAGGACGTCGCCCTGGTTGGCGGGCCGGTAGCCGGTGAGTGCCTTGAGCAGGGTCGACTTGCCGGAACCGGAGGGTCCGATGACCGCGATCAGGGACTTCTCCGGTACGCCGAAGGAGACGTCCTTGAGGATCTGCTTGCCGCCGTCGACCGTGACGGTGAGGTGGCGGGCGGAGAAGGAGACCTCGCCGGTGTCGACGAACTCCTCCAGGCGGTCGCCGACGATCCGGAAGGTGGAGTGGCCGACGCCGACGATGTCCGCGGCGCCGAGCAGCAGCGAGCCGCCCTTGGGAATCGGCTGGCCGTTGACGTAGGTGCCGTTGTGCGAGCCCAGGTCGCGGATCTCCATGCGGCCGTCGGGCATCGAGTGGAACTCGGCGTGGTGGCGGGAGACCTGGAGGTCGGAGACGACCAGGTCGTTCTCCAGGGCACGGCCGATGCGCATGATGCGGCCGATGGTGAACTGGTGGAACGTGGTCGGGCTGCGGTCGCCGTAGACGGGAGTCGAGCCGGCGTCCACTCCCCCGCCGGGGCCCTGCTGTTGCGGGATCCGCTGGGGCTGGTGCGACGAGTGCGGCCGCTGGGGCTCGGGCCAGCCGGACTTGGCGGCCTGCGGGGCCTGGTGGGAGGTCTGCGGCGGGGTCTGCTGCGGGGCCTCGTGGGACGCCTGGTACGGAGTCTGCTGAGAGGCCGGCTGCTGGGGTGTCTGCCGGGCCCAGGCCGGGTTCGCGCTCTGCGCGGCGTACCGCTGCTGCTGGGGCTCGGCGGCCGGGGCCGCGGCACCGGTGAAGCTCAGCAGCGGGCCGTCGTTCGCGTTGCCGAGACGGAGCGCCGCGCCGGGGCCGAGCTCCGACTCGTGGATCCGCTGCCCGTGCAGGAACGTCCCGTTGGTGCTGCTGTGGTCCTCGATGACCCAGTCGCGCCCGCTCCGGCTGATCGTGGCGTGCCGCCAGGACACCCTGGCGTCGTCGAACACGATGTCACCCTGCGGATCACGCCCAAGGCGGTACGCCCGGGACGGATCGAGCGTCCAGGTACGTCCATTCGCTTCCAGTACGAGTTCCGGCACGCCACGCCCCACTGAGTAGTCCCCGAACTGCCCCCGTCACAGGGAGTGTAGGGATGTCGAACATCGTCGGGAACTATTTCAGGCTCCGCTGCCTGACCGAAACACGAGCCCCGAGAAGAGCACGTTCGCACGCTTCGGCCGGTTCCGTTGACGGGGTTGAAACCGACCCGGAGAGTGGGTAATCCACGCGAGGGGGATGAGCGCGGTCTCGGCCGCGCCGCGGATCGGGGGGTCTGCCATGAGTGCGTCCAGGAGCGTCGAGAACGCGCCGCACGGCGTCCGGCTGCCGTGGGGGGACATCGTGCTGTCCGCGGTGACGTCCGTGAGCTGGGCGTTGATCGGGATGGCGGGCACGGCCGCGCTCGGACTGCATCTGCTGGAGGCCGATTCGGTGGCCTCGCTCGGCCCGATGACCGCGGCGGTGGTGACCCTCGCGGCGGGAGGTTCGGTGACGCCCTCCGGGGACGGGTCCGCCTTCGGGTTGACGGGGGCACAGGCCGCGACCGCCATCGAGATCACGCCACTGGGCGTCAGCCTGGTCGGTGCGGTGCTTTTGTCCTGGTTCTTCCTACGGTCCCTGCGGGCGGCCGGAGCGGTGATCGCACCCTCCGAGCTGCTGGCGCGCGCGGGTTCGGTGATCGCGCTGTTCGTGGCGATGCTGGGCGGGCTGGCCTGGGCGGGGCACGACGTCATCACGATCGACGGGGGCGCCCTGGGACTCGACAAGCTGCCCGGGGCGGGCGGGGGCGGAGGGCTGAACATTCCCGGGCTGGGCGACGTCGGCGACATCGGCGGGCTGCTGCCCGACAAAATCGGCGACCTCGTCGACGCGAAGGCCGCCGTCGGCTTCACGGTGGACACCGCGCCGACGCTGCTCGGCGGTCTGGGCTGGTCGATCGGGATCCTGCTGGTCGCGCTGCTGGCGTCCCGCCGAACGCCGTTGCCGCGCGGCTGGGAGGCCGTGCACCGGGTGGTACGGCCGGCGGTGTCCGCGCTGGTGACGGTGCTGCTGGTCGCGGTGGTCGCGGGGCTCTCCGCGGCGGCGTTCGCGGCGATCGGCGACGACCATCCGAAGCGGATCGCGGGCGCGGCGCTGCTCGGGACGCCGAACGGGGTCTGGCTGGGCATCCCCATCGGCCTGTTCGTCCCCTTCGAAGGCCGCGCGACCGGCGTCCTGACGAACTTCCTCCCGGACCCCCTGGACCGGCTCCTCGGCTCGGGCTCCGACCACTCGGTGACGCTGGGGAAGCTGGCGGCGCTGGACGGGCGGGTGTGGCTGCTGGGGGTGGGGGCGGCGCTGATGATGCTGCTGGCGGGGGTGCTCACGGCGGTGCGGACGCCGGTGGGGGTGCGGGCGGGGCATGCGTACGGCGGAGACATGGGAGCCGTACGGGACCCGGGGACCCTCGGTTTCGCCGGGCGGTGTGCGGTGCGGCTGGGAGTGGCGACCGCGTTGGCGTTGCCCTTGCTCGCCTGGCTGACGGAGGTGTCGGTGAATGCCTCGCTGTCGGTGCTGGGGTTCGACGCGTTCGGCGCGGGGGTGGAGTTGCGGGGGCAGCTCGGGATGGCGGCGCTGCTCGGGGCGGTGTGGGGCGCGGCGGCGGGAGCGGCGGGGGCGCTGCTGGCGCGGGCCACGGGCGCGGCGGGGTCGCGGGCGTCCGGGCTGTCACTGCGTGTGGTGGCGGGGGCGGAAGCGGGTGCCGGGACCTGGTCCACGGGAGGGACGGGGGTGGGGGTCGGCGGGGATCCTCGGTACGAGAGCGAGCGTGGGTCCGGGCCCTATGACGACCGTGCGGCGAGGCTGTACGGGGGCGGCGGGCCGGGGCCGTACGGCGGCGAGCCTGATCCGCGGGCCGGGCGTTCCGTGCCCCATGGCGGCGGATTCGAGCCGTACGGAGGTGAAGCCGGTCCGTACGTGCCCGGTGCTTCCTATCGGCCTCCCAACGCGGCGACGAACCCGTATCTGCGGGTGCCGGAGGAGTTGCGGGGGCCTGAGGGACTGAGAGGGCCTGAGGAGCTGAGGGGGCCCGAGGACGACTCGCCGGGGCGGTCCGACACCGTCTACGGCGCTCCCACCGTGGCCGGTCCGATCGACCCGCCCCCTCGTTCACCCCAACACCCTCCCGTGCGGCGGCCCGGTGACCGGCGAGGCTCCGGAGGCGAGGAAGGACGGCAGTCCCCGCCTCCACCGCCGCCTCCTCCCCCGCCACCGCCGGGGAACCCGAAGGGACGGCGCTGACGCGCGGACGTGGTCGGCTCGCAAGGCCCGCGCCACCCGCCCGACACCGACTGTTCCCTGTCCGTCAGACGGACCGCGGGAGCAGAAGGCACTGGGTGCCGGATACGGTGGGAGCACCATGAGCGCTTCGCAGACCTCGTCTCCCGACGTCCCCACCCTTCTCGTCAAGATCTTCGGGAAGGACAGGCCGGGCATCACGGCCGGCCTCTTCGACACCCTCGCCGCCTACTCGGTCGACGTGGTCGACATCGAGCAGGTCGTCACCCGTGGCCGGATGGTGCTGTGCGCGCTCGTGACCGCGCCGCCGCGCCCGCAGGAGGGCGATCTGCGGGCGACCGTCCACAGCTGGGCCGAGTCGATCAAGATGCAGGCGGAGATCATCTCCGGCCTCGGTGACAACCGGCCGCGCGGCCTCGGGCGTTCCCTTGTCACCGTGCTCGGTCACCCGCTCACCGCGGAGGCCACCGCCGCCATCGCCGCCAAGATCGCCAAGGCCGGCGGCAACATCGACCGTATCTTCCGGTTGGCCAAGTACCCCGTCACGGCCGTCGAGTTCGCGGTGTCCGGCGTCGAGACCGAGCCGCTGCGCACCGCCCTGGTGACGGACGCCGGCAAGCTCGGCGTGGACGTGGCCGTCGTCGCCGCCGGTCTGCACCGCCGGGCCCAGCGGCTGGTCGTCATGGACGTGGACTCGACGCTCATCCAGGACGAGGTGATCGAGCTCTTCGCCGCGCACGCCGGCTGCGAGGACCAGGTGGCCGAGGTGACCGCGGCCGCGATGCGCGGCGAGCTGGACTTCGAGCAGTCGCTGCACGCGCGCGTGGCCCTGCTGGAGGGGCTGGACGCCTCGGTCGTGGACAAGGTGCGCAGCGAGGTGCGGCTGACGCCGGGCGCGCGCACCCTCATCCGGACGCTGAAGCGGCTCGGCTTCCAGGTGGGGGTCGTCTCGGGCGGGTTCACCCAGGTGACCGACGACCTCAAGGAGCGGCTCGGGCTGGACTTCGCCCAGGCGAACACGCTGGAGATCGTCGACGGGAAGCTCACCGGGAAGGTCACCGGGGAGATCGTGGACCGCGCGGGCAAGGCGCGGCTGCTGCGGCGGTTCGCCGCGGAGGCTGGGGTGCCGTTGTCCCAGACGGTGGCGATCGGGGACGGCGCGAACGACCTGGACATGCTGAACGCGGCCGGGCTCGGGGTCGCCTTCAACGCCAAGCCGGTGGTGCGGGAGGCCGCGCACACCGCGGTGAACGTGCCGTTCCTGGACACGGTGCTGTACCTGCTGGGCGTCACCCGCGAAGAGGTCGAGGCGGCGGACGCGCACGTAGAGGACTGAGACCGGCGGACGGGGCGGAGGGTTGAGTCGGCCCCGTCGGCGTGCGGGGCGCAGGCTGGACCGCCCGTCGGTGTGCGGGTGGAGGCCGGATCGCCCGTCGGTGTGCAAGTGCAGGCCGGACCACCGGTCGACGCCCGGTGCGCAGGCCGGACCGCCCGTCGGCGTGCGGAGTGAAGGTGACCGCCCATCGGTGTCCGGGGCGGAATTCGGCACGGTGTGCATGACAGGGCCCGGCACCGTCTCGGTGCCGGGCCCTGTCACGTCGCGTCTGGCGTGCGGGTCGGGGTCTCAGTCGGAGGGTGCCCAGTACTCGACGAGGGTGGCCACCCCGGGCTCCAGGGCCTTCCAGGGACCGCTGAAGGACAGGACGGCGAAGGCGGCGGCAGGGAAGCCGCGCTCGCTCATCCGGCGGCGGGTGTCCCCCTCGGCGGCGCCGGCGAGAATGTCGGCCAGGCCCTGCACTCCGGGGTTGTGGCCGATCAGGACGGCGTTCTGCACGTCGTCCGGGGTCTCGTTGAGCACGGCGATCAGCTCGCCGGGAGAGGCCTCGTAGATCCGCTCCTCGTAGACCGTTTTCGGCCGGTGCGGGAACTCCTGCACCGCGAGCTTCCAGGTCTCCCGGGTCCGGGTGGCGGTGGAGCAGAGGGCCAGGCCGAAGGGGATGCCGGAATCGGTCAGCCGCCGTCCGGCCTCCGCTGCATCTTTTCGGCCCCGGTCGGCGAGCGGCCGCTCATGGTCGGTGACCTGTGGCCAGTCGGCTTTCGCATGCCGGAAAAGGACAATCCTGCGGGGTTCTGCGACGCTCATAGGATCCAGCTTCGCATGAAACAGGCCACGGGGCGCAGGGAGTTGACGGGCGGCTTCGCGGGTGCTTAACGCGCCATGAGCTGCTGTACGCGCTCCAGGAACTGGGTGACGGCGGGGTCGCCGGCGGCCGCGTGCGCGTCGGAGGGATTGAGGATGAGGGCCAGGAGCACGACGAAGGCCAGCGTCGGCAGGGCCAGGGCCCACCAGGGCAGCCGGATGTCGACGCCGCCCCGGGACGCCGGGTGGGGCGGGGTGTGCGCAGGGGCCGACATGAGTGCCTCCGGTCTTCGAGTTCCGGTGATCCGCTGCTCGCGGTCACAACTCGAAGGTACGGACCCGGAGGGCCTCAACCCATCCGGTGATCCACCCAGTTGACCCTGACACTCGCCCCCTAGGGGACAGGGGGGTTAACCCCACCGCCGCCCCGGGGAGCGGGTCATCGGACCAAGGTCGGGGGTCATCGGATCAAGATCCGGATCAAGGCGAGGCGATCGTGGCGATGATCGCGATGACGACGAAGATGGCGAGGAACGAGCCGAAGACCAGCAGCATCTTCTTCTGGCCGTTCTGGGGGTTCGGGTCGAGCATGCGGCCAGTGTCGCACTCCGGTCTCTTACCCGGACCGTCAGGGTGCCGCCGCGGCCGCCTCGTCCTCGACCGTACGGTCACGGCCCGCGAGCACTCCGACGGCCATCTGCGGGATCATCAGGCCGATCATGAGCGCGATCGGCAGGCCCCAGCCGCCGCTGTGCTGGTACAGCACACCGACCAGGAGCGGGCCGGGGATGGAGATCAGATAGCCGGTGCTCTGCGCGAAGGCAGAGAGCTGGGCCACGCCCGCGCCGGTCCTGGCGCGCATCCCGACCATGGTGAGGGCCAGCGGGAAGGCGCAGTTCGAGACGCCGAGCAGAACGGCCCAGACCCAGGCGCCGGCGGCGGGCGCGAGGTAGAGGCCCGCGTAGCCGGAGAGGCCGCAGACGCCGAGCGCGAGCACGATCGGGCCCTGGTGGGACAGCCGGGTGGCCACCCGCGGGATGACGAAGGCCAGGGGGACGCCCATCACCATGGTGACGGCGAGCAGCACCCCGGCGGTGCCTGCGGGCACGCCCGCGTCCCGGAAGATCTGCGCCATCCAGCCCATGGTGATGTAGGCGGCGGTGGCCTGGAGCCCGAAGAAGACGGCGAGCGCCCACGCGGTCCGGCTCCGGGTGATCCGCAGCGCGGTCGGCTCCACGCGCGCGTGCACGTGCCGGACGGGTCCGGCACCCTCCACGCGCGCGTGCACGCTGCCCACGGCGGACCCGGGACCCTTGTCCCGTACGAGCGGGATCCACGGCAGTACGGCAGCTCCGGCGAGAGCGGCCCACACCGCGAGGCCTGACTGCCAGCCGCCGCCGAGCGCGTCGGTCAGCGGCACGGTCACCGCGGCCGCGGCCGAGGTGCCGAGAGCCAGGGCCATCGAGTACAGGCCGGTCATGGAGCCGACCCGGTCCGGGAACCAGCGCTTGACGATGACCGGCATCAGGACGTTGCTGACGGCGATCCCCATGAGGGCGAGGGCGCTGGCGGCAAGGAAGCCTGGCGTGGAGCCCGTGTACGGCCGTACGAGCAGGCCGGTGGTGATGGCGACCATGCCCGCGCACACCACCGCGCCCGCGCCGAAGCGGCGGGCCAGGCGGGGGGCCGCGACGCCGAAGACCGCGAAGCACAGCGGGGGCACGGAGGTGAGCAGCCCGGCCACGCTGCCGCTCATGCCGAGTCCGTCGCGGACCTCTTCGAGGAGGGCGCCGAGGCTGGTGATGGCGGGGCGGAGGTTGAGCGCGGAGAGCACGATGCCGACTACGACCAGCCGCACCGCCCACGCGCGCGGGGCGGGCGGAAGGGGCCCTTCTGCCGACGGGACGCGTGCTGCCGTGGGCTTCACTGCCCGGGTTTCCTCGCTTGCCATGGCACCCATCATAGAATCATAGGATGATTGGTTGTCCATCCCCAGGGCGCCCTCGGCCGCCCCGGCCGTGCGAAGGTGTGCCATGCCCCTGAGTCATCCCCGCCGCTCGGCGCTGTCCGAGCAGGTCATCGCCGCGCTGCGCAACCAGATCACCTCGGGCGAGTGGCCGGTCGGCTCCCGGATCCCGACCGAGCCCGAGCTGGTCGAACAGCTCGGGGTCGCGCGCAACACCGTCCGTGAGGCCGTCCGTGCCCTCGCGCACAACGGGCTGCTGGACATCCGCCAGGGCTCGGGCACGTACGTCGTGGCGACCAGTGAGCTGGCGGGCGTGATGCACCGCAGGTTCGCCGACGCGGACCCCCGGCACGTCGCCGAGCTGCGCTCCACTCTGGAGTCGGCCGCGGCGCGGCTGGCCGCCGAGCGGCGCACCGAGAAGGACCTCAAGCAGCTCGACACGCTCCTGGTACGGCGTGATGAGGCATGGGCGTCGGGGGTCGCGGAGGCGTTCGTGACCGCGGACACCACCTTCCACCTGGCCGTGGTGGCCGCCTCGCACAACGACGTGATGACCGAGATGTACGCGGATCTCGGCGAGGTGCTGCGGGACTGGCTGCGCGAGGACGTCGGCGAGGAGCTGACACCCGAGATGTACATGGACCACGCACGGCTCGTCGACGCGATCCGCGCGGGTGACGCCGGCGCCGCCGCGCGGGAGGCGGCCGGCTATCCCTTCCTGTGCCGTCCTGGACGGTTCACAGCGCCAGCTTCCGGTGGCTGACCCACACCGAGCGGACCTCCTTCCAGCACCGGCCGGTCAGCCGTACGGTCTGCGCGGGCCCCGCCCCGACCTCGGCGCCGTCGGTGTCCAGGTCCCACCAGCGGGCGCACTCGATGTGCAGGCGGACGCCGTCGGTGCGGGGAAACGGGTTGTGGCAGTAGGCGGTCACCCGGGAACCGGTGACCTGGCTGCGGCAGGACGCCCCGAAGGGCTCCGGCGGTGCGGCTTCACGCGCCGCCACGCGCGTGTGCGGCATCGCGTCGTACGGCGGGGACATCACGAGACAGACGGCTGCGGTCACTGAGGCCAGACTGCGGGACAGGCGCACAAGGGGACCTCCTCGGCCGTGCTGGGGAGGAAAGCGCGGGTGAACGCGTAATCCAGGGTGCCCAGTTGTGGCCGTACCGCGCCCGGCCTGGTGGGCCGAACGGGTGAGGGCCCGCACCTGTGAAAGGTGCGGGCCCTCAGCGTCGGCCGAGCCTCGGCGGCAGCGTCACGCTCCGATGGCGTGCAGCCCGCCGTCCACGTGGATGATCTCGCCCGTGGTCTTCGGGAACCAGTCGCTCAGCAGGGCGACGATGCCTTTGCCGGCCGGCTCCGGGTCCTTGAGGTCCCACTCCAGCGGGGAACGGTTGTCCCACACGGAGGCCAGGTCGCTGAAGCCCGGGATGGACTTGGCGGCCATGGAGGCGAGCGGGCCCGCGGAGATGAGGTTGCAGCGGATGTTCTGCTTGCCCAGGTCGCGCGCGACGTAGCGGCTGGTGGCCTCCAGGGCGGCCTTGGCCGGGCCCATCCAGTCGTACTGCGGCCAGGCGTACTGCGCGTCGAAGGTGAGGCCGACGACCGAGCCGCCGTTCTGCATCAGCGGCAGGCAGGCCATGGTGAGCGACTTCAGGGAGTACGCCGAGACGTGCATGGCGGTGGCCACGGACTCGAACGGCGTGTTCAGGAAGTTGCCGCCGAGCGCGTCCTGCGGCGCGAAGCCGATGGAGTGCACGACACCGTCGAGGCCGCCGAGCTCCTCGCCGACCACGTCGGCCAGCCGGCCCATGTGCTCGTCGTTGGTGACGTCGAGCTCGATGACCTTGGTGGGCTTGGGGAGCTTCTTGGCGATGCGCTCGGTCAGCGTGGGCCGCGGGAACGCCGTCAGGATGATCTCGGCGCCCTGCTCCTGGGCCAGCTTGGCGGCGTGGAAGGCGATGGAGGACTCCATCAGCACACCGGTGATCAGGACGCGCTTGCCCTCGAGGATTCCGCTCATGGTGATCAGTGACCCATTCCCAGTCCGCCGTCAACGGGAATGACGGCTCCAGTGATGTACGAGGCGTCGTCGGAGGCGAGGAACCGCACCGTCGCGGCGACCTCCTCCGGCTGCGCGTACCGGCCGAGGGGCACCTGCTTGACGATGGCCTCGCGCTGCTCGTCGGTGAGGGCCTTGGTCATGTCGGTGTCGACGAAGCCGGGCGCGACGACGTTGAAGGTGAGGTTGCGCGACCCCAGCTCACGGGCGAGGGAGCGCGCGAAGCCGACCAGAGCGGCCTTGGAGGCGGCGTAGTTGGCCTGGCCTGGGCCGCCGTAGAGGCCGACGACCGAGGAGATCAGGACGACGCGGCCCTTCTTGGCGCGCAGCATGCCGCGGTTGGCGCGCTTGACCACGCGGAAGGTGCCGGTGAGGTTGGTGTCGATGACCGAGGTGAAGTCCTCCTCGGACATGCGCATCAGGAGCTGGTCCTTGGTGATGCCGGCGTTGGCGATCAGGACCTCGACCGGACCGTGCTCGGCCTCGATCTCCTTGTAGGCCTGCTCCACCTGCTCGGAGTCGGTGATGTCGCACTTGACCGCGAGGCAGCCCAATTCCGTCAGGGCGGCCGGCGGCTCACCCGAGCGGTACGTGATGGCGACCTTGTCGCCGGCGTCGGCGAAAGCGCGGGCGATGGCGAGGCCGATGCCCCGGTTGCCTCCGGTGACGAGAACCGAGCGGCTCAACGGATCACCCTTTCCATAGGGGTCTGACACACCCGCCCGAAAACCTGGATGACAGGCGGCTTCTCCGAAAACCTATCGGTCCGTCCCCTGCCGAGGACATTCGGGCACCGACAGTGGCTCAAGGGGCTCGCTGTCGGGTCTCTACAGAAAGATGGCGGCAGCGGTCACAAACGTGTGGTCCGGGCGCCGGTCGCCGCGACATGATCGGGGGCGGGCCGCCGCCTACCCCATCCCGACCGGCCGCCGACCCCGTCCCGACAGAAAGAGACCCAGGTGCCTCATACCATCGACGAAGCCTTCACAGCGCTTCCCCTACGCGCCCTCGCCGACGCCGCGCTGGCACGCGCGCGTGCGCTCGGGGCCGAGCACGCGGACTTCCGGTTCGAGCGGGTGCGCAGCGCGTCCTGGCGGCTGCGGGACGCCAAGCCCGCGGGGTCCTCGGACACCACCGACCTCGGGTACGCGGTGCGGGTCGTGCACGGCGGCACCTGGGGCTTCGCGTCGGGCGTGGACCTGACACTGGACGCCGCCGCCAAGGTCGCCTCCCAGGCCGTGGCGATGGCGAAGCTGTCCGCGCAGGTCATCCGGGCCGCCGGGTCGGACGAGCGGGTGGAGCTCGCCGACGAGCCCGTGCACGCCGACCGTACGTGGGTCTCGTCGTACGAGATCGATCCGTTCTCGGTGCCCGACGAGGAGAAGACGGCGCTGCTCGGGGACTGGAGCGCGCGGCTGCTGGGGGCGAGCGGCGTCAACCACGTCGACGCCTCGCTGCTCACCGTGCACGAGAACAAGTTCTACGCCGACACCGCGGGCACGGTCACCACCCAGCAGCGGGTGCGCCTGCATCCGTCGCTCACGGCCGTCTCGGTCGACGAGTCCAGCGGCGAGTTCGACTCCATGCGGACGATCGCACCGCCCGTCGGGCGCGGCTGGGAGTACGTCACGGGCACCGGCTGGGACTGGGAGAGCGAGCTGGAGCAGATCCCGGAGCTGCTCGCCGAGAAGATGCGGGCGCCGAGCGTGGAGTCGGGCCTGTACGACCTCGTGGTCGACCCGTCCAACCTGTGGCTGACCATCCACGAGTCCATCGGCCACGCCACCGAGCTGGACCGCGCCCTCGGTTACGAGGCGGCCTACGCCGGCACCTCCTTCGCCACCTTCGACCAGCTCGGCAAGCTGCGCTACGGCTCCGAGCTGATGAACGTCACCGGTGACCGCACCGCCGAGCACGGCCTCGCGACCATCGGCTACGACGACGAAGGCGTCGCGGGCCAGTCCTGGGACCTGGTGAAGGACGGCACGCTCGTCGGCTACCAGCTGGACCGGCGGATCGCGAAGCTGACCGGCTTCGAACGCTCCAACGGGTGCGCCTACGCCGACTCCCCCGGGCATGTCCCGGTGCAGCGCATGGCCAACGTGTCGCTCCAGCCGGACCCGGCGGGCATGTCCACGGAGGACCTCATCGGCAGCGTGGACCGCGGGATCTACGTCGTCGGGGACCGGTCCTGGTCGATCGACATGCAGCGCTACAACTTCCAGTTCACCGGTCAGCGGTTCTTCCGGATCGAGAACGGGCGGATCACCGGTCAGCTGCGGGACGTGGCCTACCAGGCGACCACCACCGACTTCTGGGGCTCCATGGCCGCGGTGGGCGGCCCGCAGACCTACGTCCTCGGCGGCGCCTTCAACTGCGGCAAGGCCCAGCCGGGCCAGGTCGCGGCCGTGTCCCACGGCTGCCCGTCAGCCCTCTTCAAGGGTGTCAACATCCTCAACACGACCCAGGAGGCCGGTCGATGAGCGCCCGCACCACCAAGCCGCACGAGATCGTCGAGCGGGCCCTCGCGCTGTCCCGGGCCGACGGCTGTGTCGTGATCGCCGACGAGCAGTCGACCGCCAACCTGCGCTGGGCGGGCAACGCGCTCACCACGAACGGCGTAACGCGCGGGCGCACGCTCACCGTCGTCGCGACCGTCGACGGCAAGGAGGGCACCGCCTCCGGGGTCGTCTCCCGGTCCGCGGTGACCGCCGACGAGCTGGAGCCGCTGGTACGGGCCGCGGAGGCCGCCGCACGCGGTGCCGGGCCCGCCGAGGACGCCCAGCCGCTGGTCACCGGTGTGCCGGAGTCCCCCGACTTCACGGACGGGCCCGCCGAGACCTCCTCGGCCGTCTTCGGCGACTTCGCGCCGGCGCTCGGCGAGTCCTTCGCACGCGCGCGTGCGGGCGGCCGCGAACTGTACGGCTTCGCCAACCACGAGCTCGTGTCGACCTATCTGGGCACGTCCACGGGGCTGCGGCTGCGCCACGACCAGCCCAACGGCACGCTGGAGCTCAACGCCAAGTCGCCGGACCGCACCCGCTCGGCCTGGGCGGGACGCTCCACGCGGGACTTCAAGGACGTCGACCCGGCGGCGCTGGACGCCGAGCTCGCCGTACGCCTCGGATGGGCCGAGCGGCGCGTCCCGCTGCCCGCCGGGCGGTACGAGACGCTGCTGCCGCCGACCGCGGTCGCCGACCTGCTGATCTACCAGCAGTGGTCGGCATCCGGGCGGGACGCGGTGGAGGGGCGGACGGTGTTCTCCAAGCCGGGCGGCGGCACCCGGGTCGGCGAGCGGCTGACCGAGCTGCCGCTGACCCTGCGCAGCGATCCCAACGAACCGGGCCTGGAGTCGGCGCCCTTCGTGGTCGCGCACTCCTCCGGGGGCGACCAGTCGGTGTTCGACAACGGTCTGCCGATCGCGGCCACCGACTGGGTCCGTGCGGGCGAGCTGGCGCACCTGGTGAACACCCGGCACGGCGCGGGCCTGACCGGGCTGCCCGTCGCCCCCGGGGCGGGCAACCTCGTCCTCGACGGCGGCTCGGACCTGTCCCTGGAGGACATGGTCGCGAACACCGCGCGCGGGCTGCTGCTGACCTGCCTGTGGTACATCCGCGAGGTCGACCCGGCCACGCTGCTGCTGACCGGGCTGACCCGGGACGGCGTGTACCTCGTGGAGAACGGCGAGGTGACCGGTGAGGTGAACAACTTCCGGTTCAACGAGTCGCCGGTCGGCCTGCTGGGGCGGGCGACGGAGGCGGGGCGGACCGAGAAGACGCTGCCGCGGGAGTGGAGCGACTACTTCACCAGGGCCGCGATGCCCGCGCTGCGGGTGCCGGATTTCAATATGAGTTCTGTCAGTCAGGGCGTATAACCTCGTAGCCGGCAGCCACTCGACTGCCCGAGGAACTTTCTAGGAGATACGAGAACCGTGACGGACATCGTCGACGAGCTGAAGTGGCGGGGGCTGTGGGCCCTGTCCACTGACGAGGACGCTTTGCGCAAGGCGCTCGCGGACGGTCCCGTCACGTTCTATTGCGGTTTCGACCCGACCGCGGCCTCCCTCCACGTCGGCCACCTGGTGCAGGTCCTGACCATGCGCAGGCTCCAGCAGGCGGGGCTGCGTCCGCTGGCCCTGGTGGGCGGGGCGACCGGCCAGATCGGCGACCCGCGCCCCACGGCGGAGCGCACGCTGAACGACCCGGAGACGGTCGCGAACTGGGTGACCCGGCTGCGCGCGCAGATCGAGCCGTTCCTGTCCTTCGAGGGCGAGAACGCCGCCACGATGGTGAACAACCTGGACTGGACGGCCGGCCTGTCGGCCATCGAGTTCCTGCGGGACATCGGCAAGCACTTCCGGGTCAACAAGATGCTGACCAAGGACTCGGTCGCGCGCCGGCTGGAGTCGCAGGAGGGCATCAGCTACACGGAGTTCAGCTACCAGCTGCTCCAGGGCATGGACTTCCTGGAGCTGTACCGGCGCTACGGCTGCACGCTCCAGCAGGGCGGCAGCGACCAGTGGGGCAACCTCACGGCGGGCCTGGACCTGATCCACCGCCTGGAGCCCGACGCCTCGGTGCACTGTCTGGCGACGCCGCTGATGGTCAAGGCGGACGGCACCAAGTTCGGCAAGACCGAGGGCGGCGCCGTCTGGCTCGACCCGGAGATGACGACGCCGTACGCGTTCTACCAGTTCTGGCTGAACGTGGACGACCGGGACATCTCGACCTACCTGCGCATCCTGTCCTTCCGGTCCCGCGAGGAGCTGGAGGAGCTGGAGCGGCAGACCGAGGAGCGTCCGCAGGCCCGTGCCGCGCAGCGGGCGCTCGCGGAGGAGCTGACGACGCTGGTGCACGGCGCCGAGCAGACGGCCGCGGTGATCGCCGCTTCGAAGGCGCTGTTCGGGCAGGGTGAGCTGGCGGAGCTCGACGAGAAGACGCTGACCGCGGCGCTCTCCGAGGTCCCGCACATCCAGGTGGCCGAGCTCGGCGCGGTCGTGGACCTGTTCGCAGAGGTCGGTCTTGTGGCGAGCAAGTCGGCCGCGCGCCGGACCGTGAAGGAGGGCGGGGCCTACGTGAACAACGTCAAGGTCACCGCCGAGGACGCCGTCCCGGCCGCGGAGGACCTGCTGCACGGTCGCTGGCTGGTGCTGCGCCGGGGCAAGAAGAACCTGGCGGCGGTCGAGGTCACGTCCGCGTAGGTTCCGGGCATGTCGGAAGGGGGCGCTCTCCTCGCGGAGGGCGCCCCCTTCGTCGTACGGCGGCTCTCAGGCCCGGCGGTGTTTCCTCTTGCCCAGCGTCGCCATGTAGGCCATGTCACCGACGGCGACGATGATGATCGCGGCGATCAGCTGGAAGACGTGGCGGCTCCAGTCGATGCCGGGGGTCTCCTCCACGCCGAACCCGCGCGCCATGGCGTTGCCGGCGATGGCGCCCAGCATGCCGAAGATGGTGGTCAGCCAGAGGGGGCTGTGCTGCTTGCCGGGGATGATCGCCTTCGCGATCAGGCCCAGCACGAATCCCACGATGATCGCCCACAACCAGCCCATGGCTGCCTCCTCGTACGGCTCGACGTGAG
The DNA here is from genome assembly GCF_000719505.1 of Streptomyces sp. NRRL B-3229. NCBI lineage: Bacteria > Bacillati > Actinomycetota > Actinomycetes > Kitasatosporales > Streptomycetaceae > Streptomyces > Streptomyces sp. NRRL B-3229. Next base: position 29,076 of record NZ_JOGP01000008.1, read on the forward strand.
CATTACGGCCAGTGTCGGCCCGTTCGCGCTACGACGCATGTCGGGTACGGCCGTACGCGCGGGAGTGAGCCTGTTCGGCCCGGCGAGAGGTGACCCGGTCTCGTAGACGGCGCAGGTGCGGCGTACCGTGGAGAGTGTCCTGGCCCGGTGCCTCCACCGGGTACGGAGCGGATACGGGGCGGCGGGAGTCCGATGCGGGCGGATGGTGGAATGTGATGCGGAAGCAGCATGGCGGCGGCAGCGCCCAGGTGTTCCGGATCACCGGCGCCCGGACCAGCCTCCAGGAGGACGTGCGCGGACGGCAGCGCCGGTACGTCATCTCGATGACCGTCCGTACGATTTCCGTGGTGCTCGCGGCCACGCTCTGGAACGTCGAACGGCACGTCGCGATCGTGGCGCTGGTGCTGGGGGCGGTGCTGCCCTACATCGCCGTCGTCATCGCCAACGCGGGGCGGGAGAACGCGCCCTCCCTGCCGTCGACGTTCGTGACCGTTCCGAACCGGCCGATGATCATGCCGCCGCGTGCGGACGAGGGCTTCGCGGAACGCCCGGCGGAGGACGGCGAGGCTGAGCCGACGGCGGGCGTACGGGGTGAACCGCGCGAACGGACATGACGAGTCCGCTCCGCACCAAGCTCAAGAAAAGCTCAGATCAATCATGTTGTTCCAGTGCCGGGCCAAGGGTTACCCGTGACATACTTCGTACGCGCTCCGCATCCCCCGTCGGAGCGACGGACCGACGCCGGGCAGCTCCCCCCGTGGCTGCTCGGCGTCGCCTTTTTCCCCCTCTTGTGAGACGAATTCCGTGAGTGACGAGACCCCTGTCTGCTCTGCCAAGGGCTGCCGTGTCGACGCCGTGTGGGTGCTCGCGTGGAACAACCCGAAGATTCACACGCCCGAGCGGCGCAAGACGTGGCTTGCGTGCGAGGAGCATCGGGAGCATCTGTCGCAGTTCCTCGGGGTGCGGGGCTTCCTCAAGGACGTCGTGGCGTTCGAGGAGTGGCAGGCGCCCGAAGGGGCCTAGCCGCCGATCGCCGACATCGGGCGGTCCGGCTGGACGAACGTCGGGTCGTCCAGGCCCGCTCCCGCCTTCTTGCCCCACATCGCCTCACGCCAGAGACGGGCGATCTCCTCGTCACCCGCGTCGGAGCGCAGGGCGGCCCTCAGGTCCGTCTCCTCGCGGGCGAACAGACAAGTGCGCACCTGGCCGTCGGCCGTCAGGCGGGTGCGGTCGCAGGCCGCGCAGAACGGCCGGGTGACGGAGGCTATGACACCCACCCGGTGCGGTCCGCCGTCGACGATCCAGCGCTCCGCGGGAGCCGAACCGCGCTCCTCGGAGCCTTCCTCCGTCAGCTCGAAGCGGGTGCGCAGGGAGGTCAGGATGTCCCCGGCGGTGATCATGCCGTCGCGCTTCCAGCCGTGCTGGGCGTCCAGGGGCATCTGCTCGATGAAGCGCAGTTCGTAGTCGTTCTCCACGGCCCAGGCCAGGAGGTCGGGCGCCTCGTCGTCGTTGAGCCCCGGCATCAGGACGGAGTTGACCTTGACCGGGGTCAGGCCCGCCTCGCGGGCGGCCCGCATGCCCTCCAGGACGTCCTTGTGGCGGTCCCGGCGGGTGAGGGTCTTGAAGACGTCGGGGCGCAGGGTGTCCAGGGAGACGTTGACCCGGTCCAGGCCCGCCGCCTTCAGGGCCTCCGCGGTGCGCTTGAGGCCGATGCCGTTGGTGGTCAGGGACATCCGGGGGCGCGGCTCCAGGGCCGCGACGCGCTCGACGATGCCGACCAGACCGGGGCGCAGCAACGGCTCCCCGCCGGTGAAGCGGACCTCCTCGATGCCGAGGGAGGTGACGGCGATGTCGATCAGGCGGACGATCTCGTCGTCGGTGAGCAGATCCGGCTTGGCCAGCCACTGCAAACCTTCTTCGGGCATGCAGTACGTGCAGCGCAGATTGCAGCGGTCGGTCAGCGAGACCCGCAGGTCGGTGGCCTGCCGGCCAAAGGTGTCGATGAGCACGTGGGCCCCCTCCCTCGTGGCGGTTCAGTCGGCGGTCATCTCTTTCCGTCACTTGCGAGCCTACGTGACGTCACTGACAACGACAGTGCCCGATCCCACGACGTACGAAGCGGCCGTGTCGTAGAGACCTACGACACGGCCGCTGCTCAGGGAGCGGGTCAGTGGGCGCCGGTGCCGGTCAGGGACCGGACCTCCAGCTCCGCGTACTTGCCCTTGTCCGGCTCCTCCTTGGAGAGGTAGGTGCCGAGGATGCCGAGCAGGAAGCCCACCGGGACCGAGATGATGCCCGGGTTCTCCAGCGGGAACCAGTGGAAGTCGACGTCCGGGAACATCGAGGAGGGCTTGCCGGAGACGACCGGCGAGAACAGCACCAGGCCGACCGCCGTGACGAGGCCGCCGTAGATCGACCACAGGGCGCCGGAGGTGGTGAACCGCTTCCAGAAGAGGCTGTAGATGATCGTCGGAAGGTTCGCGGAGGCGGCGACCGCGAAGGCGAGCGCGACGAGACCGGCGACGTTGAGGTCGCGGGCGAGGGCGCCCAGCAGGATGGAGACCGCGCCGATGCCGACGGTGGCCCAGCGGGCCGCGCTCATCTCCTGCTTCTCGGTGGCCTGGCCGCGCTTGATGACGTTCGCGTAGATGTCGTGGGCGAACGACGAGGACGAGGCCAGGGTGAGTCCGGCGACGACCGCGAGGATGGTGGCGAAGGCGACCGCCGAGATGGTGGCCAGCAGGATCGCGCCCCAGTTGGAGTCGACGCCGCCCAGATGCAGGGCCAGCAGGGGTGCCGCCGTGTTGCCCGCCTTGTTGGAGGCGATGATCTCGTCCGGCTTGATGAGGGCCGCGGCGCCGAAGCCGAGGGCGAGGGTCATCAGGTAGAAGGCGCCGATGAGGCCGATGGCCCAGATGACCGACTTACGGGCGGCCTTGGCGGTGGGCACCGTGTAGAAGCGGATCAGGATGTGCGGCAGACCGGCGGTGCCGAGGACCAGGGCGATGCCGAGCGAGATGAAGTCCAGCTTGGTGGTGCCGGTGGCGCCGTACTTCAGGCCCGGCTCCAGGAAGGCGGCGCCCTTGCCGCTGTTGTCGGCGGCCGTGCCGAGCAGGTCGGAGACGTTGAAGTCGAACTTGAGCAGCACCAGGAAGGTCAGCAGCAGGGTGCCCGCGATCAGCAGGACCGCCTTGACCATCTGGACCCAGGTGGTGCCCTTCATGCCGCCGATGGTGACGTACACGATCATCAGGACGCCGACCAGGGCGACGATGCCGATCTTGCCGCCGTCGCTGGTGATGCCGAGCAGCAGGGAGACCAGGACGCCCGCGCCGGCCATCTGGGCCAGCAGGTAGAAGATCGAGACGACGATGGTGGAGGTGCCGGCCGCGGTGCGGACCGGGCGCTGGCGCATGCGGTACGCGAGGACGTCACCCATCGTGTAGCGGCCGGAGTTGCGCAGCGGTTCGGCGACCAGGAGCAGGGCGACGAGCCAGGCGACCAGGAAGCCGATGGAGTACAGGAAGCCGTCGTAGCCGAACAGGGCGATGGCGCCCGCGATGCCGAGGAAGGACGCGGCGGACATGTAGTCGCCGGATACGGCGAGGCCGTTCTGGAAGCCGGTGAACTGCCGTCCGCCCGCGTAGAAGTCGGAGGCGTCCTTGGTCTGGCGTCCGGCCCAGACCGTGATGACGAGGGTCGCGACGACGAAGACGGCGAACAGGCTGATGATCAGCGGCCGGTGCTCGCTGGCCTCGCCTGCGGCGAGGGTGATCGCGGGGCTCATGCTCCGCCCTCCATCCGGGACTTGATGGCCTCGGCCTTGGGGTCGAACTTGGCGGCGGCGACGCGCGAGTACCACCAGGCGATGAGGAACGTGGTCAGGAACTGGGCGAGACCGAGGACCAGGGCGACGTTGATGTTGCCGAAGAGCTTGGTGCCCATGAAGTCGCCCGCGTAGTTGGACAGCAGGACGTACAGCAGGTACCAGGCGATGAAGCCGACGGTCAGCGGGAAGGCGAAGGAGCGGTAGGAGCGGCGCAGTTCACCGAACTCCGCGCTCTCCTGAACCTCGGTGAACTCCGCGGAGGTGGGGAGTTTGTGGGTCTCTTTCGAGGGTGGCGGTGCGTCGGTGGCCACGGGGTCTCCTCGCGTTGCGGGTGCGGTGGTGACGGGGATCGGGGGCGAGTGTCCTCGCGTTCCCTGTTCAAGGTCACGGCGCCGCGCTGGGACCGGTTCAACTCACTTTGCTTCTTTCCGAACTCGCCTTGGGGAAGTCATTGCTGGCCAGCGACATCGGGAGATAGCTTCGGGCTGCACCACCCGTCATGTACCTGCCCGAGCACCACCCTGTGCCTCGGGCCGGTTTCGTTTCCGGATGATGTGGAGACCCCATGTCCCAGCCGCGTTCCCGACGTTCGAGACGCAGCCTCGCGCTCGCCGTTCCGGTCGTGCTGTCCCTCACGGCCTCGCTCGGCTTCCTGCCCTCGGCCGCCTCGGCCGCCCCCGCCACGGACTCCACTGCGCGGGCCGCGGACGCGACGAACCTGTCGTACGTCGTCAACACCAGGCTCGACCACCGCACGATCGCGGCGGTGAAGAAGGCGATACCGGTGGCCGGCGGCACCGTCGTGATCGCCTACGACAAGATCGGCGTGATCGTCGTCCACTCCTCCGCCCCGGACTTCGCGCAGAAGATCCGCCAGGTGCGCGGGGTGCAGTCGGCCGGCGCCACCCGCACCTCGGCGCTGACCCCGGCGGGCACGACGGACGAGGGCGCGGTCCAGGTGCTGTCGGCGGAGCAGGCCGCGAAGGTCGCGAAGACCTCGGCCGCCACGCCGGACAGCGAGCCCCTCGAGGCCGACCAGTGGGACCTGCGCGCGATAGGCGCCGACCAGGCCGCCAGGATCAACCCGGGCAGCCGCAAGGTGACCGTCGCCGTGATCGACACCGGCGTCGACGACACCCACCCCGACATCGCGCCCAACTTCTCCGCCGCCCAGTCGGCGAACTGCAACGGCGGTGTCCCGGACACCACGCCGGGCGCCTGGCGGCCGTACACCGCGGACGACTACCACGGCACCCACGTGGCCGGTGAGATCGCCGCCGCACGCAACGGCATCGGCGTGGCCGGGGTCGCGCCCGGCGTGAAGGTGTCCGCCATCAATGTGACCGACCGGAGCAACGGCCTCTTCTATCCCGAGAGCGTCGTGTGCGCCTTCGTGTTCGCGGCCGACCACGGCGTCGAGATCACGAACAACAGCTACTACGTTGATCCATGGCTGTACAACTGCATGGACGATCCGGATCAGCGGGCCATTGTCGACTCGGTCAACAGGGCGCAGCAGTACGCGCAGAAGAAGGGCACGCTCAGCCTGGCGTCGGCGGGCAACTCCAACGACGACCTGGACTCCGACGCGATCGTCGACGACTCCAGCCCCGACGACTCGACGGCGGTGGAGCGGACCGTCGACCCGCACGAGTGCTTCGACGTGCCGACGCAGCTCCCGGGCGTCGTCACGGTCAGCGCGACGGGCGTCAAGAACCTCAAGTCGTACTACTCCTCGTACGGCAAGGGCGTCATCGACGTCGCGGCGCCCGGCGGCGACCGGCTCTACCAGATCCCGGACACGCCGTCGAAGAACGGCCGCATCCTGTCCACCCTGCCCAACGGCGCGTACGGCTTCCTCCAGGGCACCTCGATGGCCTCGCCGCACGCCGCGGGCGTCGCCGCGCTGCTGAAGTCGACGCATCCCAAGGCGAGCCCGGCCCAGCTCCAGGCGCTGCTCAAGGTGCAGGCGAACGCGACGAGCTGCCCGGCCTCCTACGACCAGGACGGCGACGGTACGCAGGACGCGGTCTGCGAGGGCGGCACCCGGGTCAACGGGTTCTACGGCTTCGGGATCGTCAACGCGCTGCGCGCGGTCAAGTGACGCGCCGATCCGGACCCACGGCACCACTCGTACGGACCGCTTGTCCCGAGAACGAACTGGAGAGACTTTCATCATGACAGGGCTCCACCCGCGCCGGCGGCGCGCACTCGCGCTCCCGCTCGGCATGGCCATGGCGACGGCCATGGCGTTCCTCCCGGGGGCCACGGCGTCCGCGGCCGGCCTGCCCGGCACCGCGAGCGGCGTGCCGGCCACCACGGCCGGTGCCGGCACCGCGGCCGACCTCCTCGCCGCCACCGCCGACGCGGACGGCACGGCGCTCAGCTATGTCGTCAACGTCCGTGCCGGGCACGGTCCTTCCGCTCAGGTGAAGAAGGCCATCGCCCAGGCCGGCGGCACGATCGTCACGTCGTACGACCGGATCGGCGTGATCGTCGTCCACTCGTCGAACCCCGATTTCGCGAAGACGATCCGCAAGGTCCGCGGGGTCGAGTCGGCGGGCAACACCCGCAACGCGCCGCTGCCCGCGCAGTCGACGACCGACGAGGGCACACCGAAGGCGCTCAGCTCGGCGCAGATGGCCGCCGCACAGGCCGCCGCGGACGCCGGCCAGGACCCGCTGGAGTCGTTGCAGTGGGACCTGCCCGCCATCAAGGCGGACAAGGCGCACGAGAAGTCGCTCGGCAGCAGCAAGGTGACCGTCGCCGTGATCGACACCGGTGTGGACGACACCCACCCGGACCTCGCGCCGAACTTCGACCGGGCCGCGTCGGTCAACTGCGTGACGGGCAAGCCCGACACGACCGACGGGGCGTGGCGGCCGAGCGCGGCGGAGAGCCCGCACGGCACGCACGTGGCCGGTGAGATCGCCGCGGCCAAGAACGGCGTCGGCATGACCGGTGTCGCGCCCGGGGTGAAGGTGGCGGGCATCAAGGTGTCGACCACCGACGGCTACTTCTACACCGAGGCCGTCGTGTGCGGCTTCATGTGGGCGGCCACCCATGGTGTCGACGTCACCAACAACAGCTATTACACCGACCCTTGGTACTTCAACTGCACCGACGACCCGGACCAGAAGGCGCTCGTGGACGCCGTCACCCGGGCCTCGCGGTACGCGGAGAAGCGGGGCGTGGTGAACGTGGCCGCGGCCGGCAACGAGAACTACGACCTGGCGGCCGACGAGATCACCGACCCGGTCTCGCCGAACGACGGCACCCCGTCGGACCGGGTGATCGACCCGTCGGAGTGCTTCGACATACCGACGCAGCTGCCGGGTGTCGTGACGGTCGCGGCGACCGGTGCGAAGGGCATCAAGTCGTCGTTCTCCAACTACGGCCTGGGTGTCATCGACGTGGCCGCGCCCGGCGGTGACTCGACGGCCTACCAGACGCCCGCGCCACCCGCGACCAGCGGTCTGATCCTGGGCACGCTGCCCGGCGGCAGGTGGGGCTACATGGCCGGTACGTCGATGGCGTCGCCGCACGTCGCCGCCGTGGCCGCCCTCATCAAGTCGACGCACCCGTACGCCCCGCCGGCCCTGGTGAAGGCACTGCTGTACGCCGAGGCCGACGCCACGGCGTGCACGAAGCCGTACGACATCAACGGCGACGGCAAGGTCGACGCGGTGTGCGAGGGGGCGAAGAACCGCAACGGCTTCTACGGCTGGGGCACGGTGGACGCGCTGGACGCGGTGACGAAGTAGGAACTGGAGCAGGAACAAGGGTCGATCGGGTCGATCGAGGTCGGTCCATATATTGATGCAGTCAATACTGCATAGTGCAGTCATGACTGGAATCAAGTTTGTCGTGCGGGAAGGCGTCCTTCAGGGGCGCCTTCCCGTCCGGGAACTGGCGCGCGCCTGTGTCGGCGAGTGCGCACGGGCCGCCGCCGAACTGGGGGCGATGCGGGCCGGGTTGCCCGAGGTGCCGACCGCACGGGTGGACGACGGGTCGGTCGCCGCCGCCTTCCTGAGCGAGCGCCATCTGTTGATCAACGGTCGCGCGCCGGTCACCTTCGCACCGCTGTCACGGTTCTGGCGGACGGCGGACGGTTGGGTGCGCACGCACGCCAACTACCCGCACCACCGCGCGCGGCTCCTGGCCGCGCTCGGGGTGCCGGACGACCCGGCGGCCGTCGAGGCGGTGCTCGCCGAGCGGTCCGCCCTGGACGTCGAGGAAACCGTGTACGCGGCCGGAGGGCTCGCCGTCGCCCTGCGCTCCCCCGAGGAGTGGGCCGCACACCCCCAGGCGGCCGAGGTGGCGAAGCGGCCGCTGGTCGAGCGGGGTCGGCTGGACGGCGCACCCGCGCGCGTGTTCGCCCCGATCGGTGCCTCTCCCCTGCTGCCGGCCGCCGGTCTGCGGGTCCTCGACCTGACGCGGGTCCTCGCGGGACCGGTCGCCACCCGCACCCTCGCCCTGCTCGGCGCGGACGTCCTGCGCGTGGACGCGCCGCACCTCCCCGAACTGCCGGACCAGCACGCCGACACGGGCTTCGGAAAGCGGTCGGCGACCCTCGACCTGGTCACCGGCGGGCGGACCTTCGAGGAGTTGCTGGCACAGGCGGACGTGGTCGTCACCGGGTACCGGCCGGGCGCCCTGGACCGTTTCGGGCTGTCCCCCGAGGCGCTGGCGGAGCGGCGGCCCGGTGTCGTCGTGGCGCAGTTGTCGGCATGGGGCGCGTACGGGCCGTGGGCCGGGCGGCGGGGCTTCGACAGCCTGGTGCAGGCGGCGACGGGGATAGCCGTCCTGGAGGGTTCCGCTGAAGCCCCGGGTGCACTGCCCGCGCAGGCCCTCGACCACGGGACCGGCTATCTGCTGGCGGCGGCCGTCCTGCGGGCGCTTGCCGAACAGGCGCGGGAGGGCGGGAGCCGGTCCGTGCGGCTGGCGCTGGCGCGGACGGCCCTCCGGCTGACGGAGGAGAGGGGCTGGACGGCGGGGCCGAGCGGGACGGCGGCGGACAACGCCGGGAGCGCACCCTACGACGGCCTCCAGGGCTGGCTCTCGGAGACGGACAGTCCACTGGGACGGCTGCGGTACGCGCGGTCGCCGGTCTCCTTCGAGGGCGGACCGGTGGACTGGGACCGGCCGCCGGTGCCGTGGGGCACGGACGCGGCGCGCTGGGGCTGAGCCCGCCTGGCCCCTTGGCGGGCCCTGAGATCTGCCGGTGGACGGAATGCCGTACTCCCAGTTGTTTCCCCAAGGTTGCCCGTTCTGTCCGGTCTGGCAAGTATCGTCGGGTGACCTTGAGCAGACCCACCGCCGAGACGGCTGACGCGAGCGGATCCGTGCGGCGCACCGGCACCGGCATCGGCCGGGCGGCCGTCGTCCTCGTGCTGGTGACGCTGGCCGTGGCGATACCGCTGCTGGGTCCGTCCGCCGCCTTGCACGGCACCGGGGAGGCCGCCGCGCCCGGTGCGGGCGGGGTGGCCCTCCTGCGGGCGATGCTGTTCGCGGCGCTGTGCCTGCCGCTGGGCGAGCTGTCCGTACGCCGCCTGGCCCGCTCGGTACCCGGCGCTTCCCCGGACCGCCCGCGTTCCTGGGCCCCCTGGGCGGCCGCCGTCGGTGCCGTCGCCGCGCTGGGGCTCGCCGCGGTCGTCGCGACCGGCAACCACGTGCCGCACCGCCTCTCCCAGATCGACTTCGGCGGCCTGTACGCGTCACGCGACGGCAAGCTGGCCCTGCTGGAGATCAACGCGTTCCTGGTGGCCGGACTGTGCGCACGCACCTACCGGTCCTCCGTCCAGGTGTGGCCCCTGGGCGCCGTGGTCGTGGCGGAGGCCCTGCGCGCGCATCCTCCGACCGAGCACACGCCCATGGTGGGTTCCGGGCTGACGGCGGTGCATCTGACGTGCGCGGCGCTGTGGGCGGGCGGACTGCTGCATGTGCTGCGGACCCTGCGCCGCTGGGGGCCGACCGGGCAGGGCGCCGCGCTGCTGGGGCGCTACGCGCGCGTGGCGGCCGTACTGCTCGCCGCCGTGACCGCGACCGGGGTGTGGAGTTCGCTGCGCCGGATGCCGTCCGGCACGATCCTGACGCAGCTGACGGACACCGCCTACGGGCGCACCCTGCTGGCCAAGGTGCTCCTCGTCGCGGTCGTCGCCGTGCTCGCGCTGTGCGCCCGGCTGCGGCTGCGCCGTGCCCCCGACCCGCTGGCCGCCTGCGTCCCCGCGCGCGCGGAGGTCGTCGCGCTGGGTCTGGTGGTCGTGGTGTCGGGGCTGCTGACGGCGCTGCCGCTGCCGATCCGCTGGTGAGCGCCGGCCCTGGTCGGCGTGGCCCGGCTGCTAGTTGGTCACGAGGACCTTGAGAGCGGTGCGCTCGTCCATGGCCTTGTAGCCGTCGGGGATCCCCTCGATGCCGACGGTCATGTCGAAGACGGGTGAGGCGTCGACGGTCCCGTCCAGGACGTCGGGCAGCAGCTCGGGGATGTAGGCGCGGACCGGCGCCACGCCACCGCGCAGGGCGATGTTCCGGTCGAACAGGACACCGAGGTCGAGGCCGGTGCCGCTGCCGTGCGGCACGCCGACGAAGCCGATGGCGCCGCCGTCGCGGGTGATGTCGACCGCCGTCCGCATGGACTGCTCGGTGCCGACGGCCTCGACGACGGCGTGGGCGCCCTGGCCGCGGGTGAGTTCGCGTACGGCCTCGACGGCGGCCTCCCCGCGCTCGGCGACGACGTCGGTGGCGCCGAAGCGGCGCGCGATGTCGGTGCGGACCTGGTGGCGGCCCAGAGCGATGATCCGTTCCGCGCCGAGCCGTTTGGCGGCGAGCACCGCGCACAGGCCGACCGCTCCGTCACCGACGACGGCGACCGTGGCGCCCGGGCGGACGCCCGCCCCCAGGGCGGCGTGGTGGCCGGTGCCCAGGACGTCGGAGAGGGTCAGCAGGGAGGACAGCAGACGGCTGTCGGAGGCCGCCTCCTTGGGCAGCCGTACGAGCGTGCCGTCGGCGAAGGGGACGCGTACGGCCTCGCCCTGACCGCCGTCGTAGCCGACGGAGCCCCAGAAGCCGCCGTGCTCGCAGGAGGTGGTCAGGCCCTCGCGGCAGTAGTCGCAGACGCCGTCGGACCACATGAAGGGCGCGACGACGAGGTCACCGCGCCTGACCGTGCCGACCTCGGAGCCGGTCTCCTCGACCACGCCGAGGAACTCGTGCCCGATGCGCTGCCCCGGCTGCCGGGCCGCCTCACCGCGGTAGGCCCACAGGTCGCTGCCGCAGATACAGGCGCGCAGCACCCGCAGCACGGCGTCGGTGGGCAGTTGCACCACCGGCTCGGGGACGTCCTCCACACGCATGTCGTACGGGGCGTGGATGGTGGTGGCGCGCATGTCGAGGATCCTTCTCGTGCGAGGGTGCGGCTGCGCTCAGGGGGTGGTCGAGCGCACCTCACCGTACGTCGCCATCGGCCCCGGGCGCGCTTCGAGGGCTCGCAGGGTGCCCGTGGCCAGCAGGAACTGGGCGGCGAGGTACGTGAGCATGATCCACAGGTCGGGGCGGGGCGGCTGGGGCCAGTCGGCGACGCCGGTCGCGATGAGGGTGTCCGAGAGCAGGAAGAGCGCACCGCCGAGTCCGGCGACGGGGCCGAGCCGGACGGCGGCGGCGCAGGCCATGGCCACGAGCAGGGTGCTGTAGCCGGCGACGGGGACGCGGAGGCCGGCCGGCAGGTCGGGCCACAGCAGGGCGACCGTGGTGACGAGGGCCGTGGCATAGGCCGGGACGAGGAGGGCGGCTCGCGCGCGTGGCGTGCCGCGCCGGCCGAAGAGGGCGAGGTAGCAGACGTGTCCCGCGGCGAAGCAGGTCATGCCCGCGAGGAAGGCGGGGTCGGCGTCGGACAACAGGAGGATGTCACCACCCCAGCCGCACAGGAGCGCGGCGACGAGCAGACGTGGCGCGCCCCGGGCGGCCGCCCACGCGGCGAGGAGCGGCATGAGGAGGGGCTTGGCGACGACGTGACCGCCGTGGGAGCCGACGGCCAGGGAGGCGAGATCGAGGGCGGCGGCGAGGGCGAAGGCGGCGAGGAGGACGCGGCAGCGGTTCCCGGAGATGCGCGGAGTCCTCACGCGGGCACGGTTTCCTCGGCGGTCTCCGCAGCGGGGGCAGGCCCCCAGCCCGGTCCTCTGAAGACCCGGCCGGCCCGCTCGCGCCAACTCCGCGCGTTCTTGATGTCCTTGACGATCGCCACGTATTCATGGGTGGCCACCTTGATCGGGTTGAACGTGTTGATGTTCTTGGTCAACCCGTAGACAGGCCGTTCGGTCTCGGCGACGAACGAGCCGAAGAGCCGGTCCCAGACGATGAGGATCCCGCCGAAGTTGCGGTCCAGGTAGCCGCCCTGGGAGGCGTGGTGGACCCGGTGGTGGGACGGGGTGTTGAACACGAACTCGAACCAGCGGGGCATCTTGTCGATGCGTTCGGTGTGGATCCAGAACTGGTAGACGAGGTTCGCGGAGGAGCAGAAAGCGAGCGCGGCCGGATGGACCCCCGCGGCGACGAGGGGGACGTAGAACGGCCAGACGGTCAGGCTCGTCCAGGGCTGGCGCAGCGCGGTGGTGAGGTTGAACTTCCGGCTGGAGTGGTGGACGACGTGACAGGCCCACAGGATGCGGACGACGTGGTGGCCGCGGTGGGACCAGTAGTAGAAGAAGTCCTGCGCGAGCAGCATCAGGGGGATCGTCCACCACAGGACGGGGACGCGCAGCGGGGTGAGTTCGTACAGGGCCGTGTAGACGGCGACGATCGGGATCTTCCAGAGGAAGTCGAAGAGGAGGCTGCCGAGTCCCATGCCGATGCTGGTGACGGCGTCCTTCGCCTCGTAGCCCGCCGCGTCCTCGTCGGGATGGATGCGCACGCTGATCACCTCGACGACGGTGAGCAGCACGAAGGCGGGTATGGACCAGACCACGACATCGGGGAGGTTCGGCATGCGTGCACCGTAGAACCGCAGATCGGGCCCGGCTAGACGTTGTTACCGACAAGTATTGACGGCGGTACGCGCTTGCTTCTTGGTGATCTCCGCCAAGGGGTCCCGGGCAACGAAACGCCCTCGCAGAGAGACGCTCGCCCAAGGGACGGTCTGCCCGTCGACTAGACCCCCGCCGCCCCCAACAGCATCCCCACGCCATAGGTGACCCCCATCGCCAGCAACCCGCCCCCCACGTTCCGCAGCACCGCCCGCCCCGGCGCCGCCGCCCCCAGCCTCGCGCTGCTCCAGCCGGTCAGCACCAGCGCGCCGACCACCGACACCACCGTGACCGGCACCCGCCATCCCGACGGGGGCAGGACGATGGCCAGCAGGGGAAGCAACGCGCCCGCCGTGAACGCCAGGAAGCTCGCCCAGGCCGCGTGCCAGGGGTTGGTCAGTTCGTCCGGGTCGATGCCGAGCTCCACGCGCGCGTGGGCCCGCAGGGCGTCACGTTCCGTCAGCTGCTGAGCCGCCTCCAGGGCCACGTCCCGGGAGAGGCCGCGCTGCTCCAGGAGTTCCGTCAACTCCTCCAGCTCCGCCTCCGGTTGCTCGCGGAGTTCCCGCTTCTCCTGGGCCAGCGCCGCCTTCTCCGAGTCCCTCTGCGTCGACACGGAGACGTACTCGCCGGCCGCCATGGACAGCGAGCCGGCCAGCAGCCCGGCCAGACCCGCCGTCAGCAACGCGGAGCGGTCGCTCGTCGCCCCCGCCACGCCGACGACCAGTCCCGCGGTGGAGACGATGCCGTCGTTCGCGCCCAGGACAGCCGCGCGCAGCCAGTTGAGGCGGGCGCCGAGGGCGCCGCCGTGGGCCTCGTCATGCGTCGGTTCGGTCATTCCCGGAGGATCGCACTCCTGTGCCCAGGAGCCTGGTACCGACGCCGCCGTGAAGGACTGTCAGTCGCGGCCCGTATCCTCAGGGACCATGCTCGAAGACCAGTCGACCGCAGCGTCCTCCCCCACAGCGTGGCCGGCCGCGTATCCGCAGGGATACGCGGTCGTCGACGTGGAGACCACCGGCCTGGCCCGGGACGACCGGATAATCTCGGCGGCCGTCTACCGGTTGGACGCCCGCGGTGAGGTCGAGGACCACTGGTACACGTTGGTCAATCCGGAGCGCGATCCCGGCCCGGTGTGGATCCACGGGCTGACGAGCGACACCCTCGAAGGCGCGCCCCTCTTCCAGGACATCGCCGAGGAGTTCTCGGCCCGTCTCGACGGGCGCGTCCTCGTCGCGCACAACGCCGTCTTCGACTGGCAGATGATCGCCCGCGAGTACGCGCGCGCGGGGCGGGTGGCGCCGGTGAGTCAGCGGCTGTGCACCATCGTCCTGTCCAAGGAGCTCGGGCTGCCGCTGCCCAACCACAAACTGGAGACGCTGGCGGCCCACTTCGGCGTCGTACAGCGGCGGGCGCACCACGCCCTCGACGACGCGCGCGTGCTCGCGGAGGCGTTCCGGCCGAGTCTGCGGGCCGCGGCCGCGCGCAGTGTGCGGCTGCCGCTGCACGAGTGCCGGCCGCTGACCGAGTGGACGGACCGGGCCGTGCCCCGGCAGTCCTCGGGCTACGGCAGCTATCGGCCGACCAGTTGGCGGCCCGCGCGCAAGCGGCCCGCGTGCCCCTACCCCAACCCGGGGCGGTACGTGGACGGCAGACCGCTCAAGCAGGGCATGCGGATCGCGTTCTCCGGGGACACCTCGACCGAGCGGGACCTCCTGGAGGACCGGGCGGTCGAGGCCGGGCTGCATGTCGCCACCAGCATCTCCCGGCTGACCAGCCTCCTCGTCACCAACGACCCGGACTCGGGCACGTCCAAGGTGGTCAAGGCACGGCAGTTCGGCACACCCGTCGTCGACGAGGCGGCCTTCGGACAACTTCTCCGGGACGTGGAACCGGCGTCGGAGGGGTGACCGTACGGCACGGATCACCGGCGCAGGGGCGTCCGTAAGGAACAGCAGGGGCAGACGTAGGGAACGAGCGAACCGGCGGCAGGGGAGGCCGCAGGAAACAGGCGACCGGCACCGGGGGCGGCCGTGGGGACCAAGCGAGCGGCGTCAGCGGAGGCCGTGCGGAACAGGTGCCGGCGTCAGGGACGGCCGTACGCCACAGGGTGACCGGCGTCGGCGGGGGCCGGTGGCTGCCGACGGACGGGTGATTGTCGTACGACTCGCCCGGCATCGGCTCGCCCCCGCGGCGGTCACCGCTCACCCTGTGGCGCATGGCGACTTGCGAAGTTTGCGGCAACAACTACGGAATGACCTTCGAGGTGCACGCCCAGGGCGCGGTGCATGTCTTCGACTGCTTCTCCTGCGCGATCCACCGGATGGCACCGATCTGCGAGCACTGTCGTGTGCAGATCATCGGGCAGGGCGTGGAGGTCGAGGGCCACTGGTTCTGTGGTGCGCACTGCGCCCGCGCGGAAGGGAAGGCCGGCATCGTGGACCGGGTCTGACCCACCCCTGCCCGGCAGGAGGGCACCCCCTGCCCATGGCACCCCACGACCCTGGAGGTACCGTCGTGGGGTGTACCGCTTCCTGTTGTCCCGGCAGTGGGTGATCCTCACGCTGGTCGCCCTGCTCCTCATCCCCACGATGATCCGGCTGGGCATCTGGCAGATGCACCGCTACGAGGAGCGCACCGCCCGCAACAACCTGGTGACCGAGGCGCTGAACGCCGAGCCGGTGCCGGTGGAGGAGATGACCTCCCCGGGGCACACGGTGACCACGCACGACCGGTACCGCAAGGTCACCGCCAAGGGGCGCTTCGACACCGCCGCCGAGGAGGTCGTCCGGCGCCGCACCAACTCCGACGACGAGGTCGGCTACCACGTCCTGACCCCCTTCGTCCTCGACGACGGCAAGGTGCTCCTGGTCAACCGTGGCTGGATCCCCTCCAACGGGCCGAGCCAGACCGCGTTCCCGAGGATCCCCGCGCCCCCCGCCGGAGAGATCACCGTCACCGGGCGGCTGATGCCTGACGAGACGACCGCGGCGAGCGGCATCAAGAACCTCAAGGGGCTCCCGGACCGGCAGGTCATGCTGATCAACAGCGAGCAGGAGGCCCGGCGGCTGGGCAAGCAGGTCCTCGGCGGCTACATCGCGCAGATCTCGCCGGAGCCGAAGGGTGACACCCCCGAGCTGATCGGCGGCAACCCCGGCAGTGAGGACGCCGCGCTGAACTACGCCTACGCGATCCAGTGGTGGCTGTTCTCGGTCGGCGTGCCCATCGGCTGGGTGATCCTGGTCCGGCGCGAGCTGCGCGACCGCCGCGAGAAGGCGGAGCGGGAGAGCGCCGCGGAGGCCGAGCCGGCCGCGGTGTGATCCGACGGCGGACCGGACAGGTGGCCCTTCCGGTCCCGGCGGTGATCTTCTCGGCCCGGCGGTGTCACTCCCCCGGCCCCACCGCTGATTGCCGTTTCGACCAGCCGGGAATCCGCACTGCGTGCACCCCCGAACCCCGCCGGCTCACCGGATCCCCCGTATCGAGGACTACGCCCTCATCGGCGACGAACAGACCGCCGCGCTGGTCGGCACGGACGGCTCCGTGGACTGGCTGTGCCTGCCCCGCTTCGACTCGGCGGCCTGCTTCGCGCGGCTGCTCGGCGACGAGGAGAACGGCCACTGGCGGATCGCCCCGCAGGGCGCGGACCGGTGCACCAGGCGCGGCTACCGCCCCGGCACCCTCGTCCTGGACACCGAGTGGGAGACCGACGAGGGCGCGGTGCGGGTCACCGACCTGATGCCGCAGCGCGACGTCGCCCCCGATCTCGTACGGGTCGTGGAAGGGCTGCGCGGCCGGGTCACCGTACGCAGCACGCTGCGGCTGCGCTTCGAGTACGGCTCGATCGTGCCGTGGGTGCGCAGGGCCCACGGGCAGCGGGTGGCCGTCGCGGGACCCGACTCGACATGGCTGCGCAGCGTCCCCCCGGTGCACACCTGGGGCGAGCACTTCGGCACGCACTCGGAATTCACCGTCGAGGAGGGCGAGAAGGTCGCGTTCGTCCTCACGTGGCACCCCTCGCACGAGCCGCGCCCTCCGCTGACCGACCCGTTCGAGACGCTGGAAAGCAGTGTGGCCGACTGGCAGGAGTGGTCGGCGCGCTGCCGCTACGACGGCCCGCACCGGGACGCCGTGGTCCGCTCCCTGATCACCCTCAAGGCGCTCACCTACCGGCCCACCGGCGGCATCGTGGCCGCGGCCACCACCTCGCTGCCCGAGGAGATGGGCGGGGTGCGCAACTGGGACTACCGCTACTGCTGGCTGCGCGACTCCACCCTCACCCTGGGCGCCCTCGTGCAGTGCGGCTACCTGGAAGAGGCCGAGGCCTGGCGGAACTGGCTGCTGCGCGCGGTCGCCGGCGACCCCGCGGACCTCCAGATCATGTACGGCGTCGCGGGCGAGCGGCGGCTGCCCGAGTTCGAACTGCCCTGGCTGTCCGGCTTCGGCGGCTCCCGGCCGGTCCGGATCGGCAACGAGGCCGTGAAACAGCTCCAGCTGGACGTGTACGGCGAGGTCATGGACTCGCTGTCGCTGGCCCGGCGGGCCGGACTGCCGGCCAAGCCGCACATGTGGTCCCTCCAGAGCGTCCTGCTGGACTTCCTCCGGGCCTCCTGGCGGCAGCCGGACGAGGGGATCTGGGAGGTGCGCGGCGGGCGCCGCGACTTCGTCCACTCCAAGGTCATGGTGTGGGTCGCCGCCGACCGCGCGGTGCGCGCCCTGGAGGCCTTCCCCGAGCTGGGCGGCGACCTGGAGGGCTGGCGCGCGCTGCGCGAGGAGGTCCACCGCGAGGTCTGCGAGAAGGGCTACGACGCCGAACGCAACACCTTCACCCAGTACTACGGCTCCCGCGAGCTCGACGCGTCCCTGCTGCTCATCCCCCGAGTCGGCTTCCTGCCCGCGGACGACCCGCGGGTGGTCGGCACCATCGACGCGGTCCGCGCCGAGCTGGAGCACGACGGGTTCGTACGGCGGTACAGCGCCGAGAAGACGCCGGTGGACGGGCTGCCCGGCGGCGAGGGCAGCTTCCTGGTGTGCTCGTTCTGGCTCGCCGACGCGCTGCATATGACGGGCCGCAGGAAGGAGGCGCGGGCGCTGTTCGAACGGCTGCTGGGCCTCGCCAACGACGTGGGGCTTCTGTCCGAGGAGTACGACCCGGTGGCCGGCGCGCAGCTCGGGAACTTCCCGCAGGCCTTCAGTCACATCGGACTGGTGACGACCGCCCTCACCCTCTTCGGCGCCGAGCAGGCAGGATAGGGGCCATGGATCTTGGGCTGAAGGACCGTGTGTACGTCGTCACCGGAGCGACCCGTGGGCTGGGCAACGCGGCCGCGCGTGAGCTGGTCGCGGACGGGGCGAAGGTCGTGGTGACCGGGCGGGACGAGTCGCGTGCGCTCGCCGCGGCGGCGGAGCTGGGGCCGAACGCGGTGGGCGTGGGCGTCGACAACGCCGACCCGTCGGCGGCGCAGGCTCTGATCGCCGCCGCGCGTGAGCATTTCGGCGGGTTCGACGGGGTGCTCATCAGTGTCGGTGGGCCCCCGCCCGGGTTCGTCGCCGACACCACGGACGAGCAGTGGCAGGCTGCGTTCGAGTCGGTGTTCCTGGGGGCCGTTCGATTGGCCCGGGCGGCCGCGGCGGAGCTGGAGGCCGGGGGTGTCATCGGGTTCGTGCTGTCGGCGTCCGTGCACGAGCCGCTTCCCGGGTTGACCATTTCGAACGGGCTGCGGCCGGGGCTCGCCGGGTTCGCGAAGTCTCTTGCCGACGAATTGGGGCCGCGCGGAATTCGGGTGGTGGGGCTTCTGCCGTCCCGTATCGATACGGATCGGGTGCGGGAGCTGGACGGGATGTCCGCGGACCCGGAGGCTACTCGGGCTGCGAACGAGTCCCGGATTCCGTTGCGGCGGTATGGGACGCCGGAGGAGTTCGGGCGGGTGTCGGCGTTTTTGCTGTCGCCGGCTGCTTCATACCTGACCGGGGTGATGCTGCCCGTTGACGGGGGCATGCGGCACGGGTTCTGAGGCGCGGGCCGGTGGGGGCTTGTCGCGCCCACGCGGCAGAGCCGCAAATTGATACAGCCCCGCGCCCCTGGGCTTCTCAACTGACCCTTTCTGCCTTGTGCTTGACCGCCGTCATGCGGACCTCGGCCGGAAGGGACTCGAGCCCTGCTGAATTGCGGGCGTGGGTCAGGGCCTCTGCCGTCAGGTAGTTCAAGGTTGTTCCGGGGTCCACGTGCGGTTCCAGGTGGAGGCGTACGTGGGTCTCCGGAGCCTCCGGACGGCCCTTCAGGCGGGCCTGGGCCCTGTGCACTCCGTCCAACTGGGCCGCGTCGCCCGCCAGTACGCCCTCCAGGGCCCGGCCCCTCAGCAGTGCGCCCTCGCCGTCGCCCGTGTTGACGCGGACCTCCGTGAGGCGGCGCCTGCGCAGGACCGCCGTCAGCCACCACAGGGTCAGGAGCACCACCAGGGCCAGCGCGGCGATGACCGTCGGCCACCACCAGCTCTCGCTGTTCCAGCGGGTGCGCTCGGCGTCGCTCAGCAGGACGTCGTGCTTGCCGTCGTGGATCCACCAGGACGGCGGGTTCACACCGAGGCCCACGGCGAGCACCGAGCCGCCGAGCACCAGCAGCGACAGACCCACCAGGCCGATCAGTACGCGGTTGACGGTCCTCAGCATCGGTCTCAGCCCTTCTTCCGGGCGGCGCGCGCCACATGCACCGCGAGGGCGGGGGGCCGGGACAGACCCAGTCCCCTGATCGCCTCCGCGAGGGTCAGGTCCAGGTCGGCGCGCACGTCGTCCAGTTCGCGGAAGTGGGAGACGGCGCGGACGTCGGCCTTCCGCCGCCTCATCCGGACCCGCGCGGACTGGACGCCGGCCACCTCCATGGCCCGGTCACGCAGGACCATGGCGGCGGCGTCCCGGTGGAGGCCGGCGCGGACGTCGGGGTGGGCGCGGTGCATCGGGAGGACCGCGCGCAGGCCCGGCGTCACGGCCAGCACGATCAGCCACAGGCCGAGGACTGCGGCCACGCCCGCGCCGAGCAGGACCCAGGTGTCGTCCAGGGGGCGGGCGGCGAGCTGCCGGGCGAGTTCGCGGCGCCAGTGCATGGGCGGCCGGTGGGCCCGGACGGCTGCGATGTCGTAGAGGAAGACGCCCGCGGTCAGCAGGAGCAGCAGCGCGACGACGGCCGCCGGGATCCTGCGCGCCGACCAGAACCGGCGTTGGGTGCCGCCGGTCTCGCCCTCCGGCACCGGTGGTGGTCCGTACGCGGCCGCCGACGCGGACTGACCGCGCTGATCCGGCTCGGCCGCCCGTTCGATGACCGGCAGTCGTTGTGTGGTGCCCTCGGAGCCCTGGGGCTCGCTCATCGCGTCCTCCCCTGTGCCACGCCGTGTCCCTGTGCCGGATGCAGCCGCTCCACCTGGACGGCGACCTCCGACACCTCCATGCCCACCAACGCGACTACCCGCTCGACCACTTGCTGACGCACCGCTTTGCAACGCGCCCCGATGTCGCAGGGATAGTCCAGTTCCAGGTGCATGCGGACGCGGGCCAGCCCGTGGTGGACGACGACGGTGGCGTACGGGGGTTCGGCGTCGGCGGGCAGCGCTCCGAGCGCCTCGCGGGCAGCCTGTCCGGCGACCTTCGCCACCACCCGGTCGGCGATGCGGGTCGCGCCCCGCTCGCCCGGCGCCACGACGTCGGCGGTCCCGGGTCTGCGGACCGCTTCCGCCTCGCCCGCCTCACCGGTCTCGCTGCTCACAGGCGTCATCGCCGCCGGTCACGCCGGTCGTCACGGCTGCGGAAGAAGTCGCCGACCTCCAGGTCCCCCTCCAGGAACCGGCCGACGACGAAGCCGATGGCGCCCAGCGCCGCCACCAGCAGGAAGGCACCGAACCCGCCGAAATACCCTGCGAAGCCCAGCGCCATACCGGCGATCATGCCGGCCACGGCCATGCTCATCGTGCGCTCCTCTGAAGGTCCTCAAGGTGGGTGCGGTCACTGGATCCGGGGTTCCGGTTCCTCGTCCTCCTCGTCGGGCAGCTTCACATCGCTCACCGCGATGTTGACCTCGACGACCTCCAGCCCGGTCATGCGCTCCACGGCGGCCACGACGTTCTCCCGTACGGCCTTGGCCACGTCGGCGATCGAGACGCCGTAGTCGACGACGATCTCCAGGTCGAGCGCGGTCTGCACCTCGCCGACCTCGGCCTTGACCCCGCGGGTCACGGACTTGGAGCCGCCGGGCACCCGGTCGCGCACGGCACCGAAGGTGCGGCTCAGGCCGCTCCCCATGGCGTGCACGCCGAGGACGTCCCGGGCCGCGAGCCCGGCGATCTTCTCCACGACCCCGTCGGCGATGGTGGTACGGCCCCGGGTGGCCGGGTCACCGCCACCGCGCCTGGTGGTCTTGCGCAGCTGCGGCTCCGCCTCGGTGCTCTGCGTCATGTCGGTCATCGCCGTCACCCCTTTCGGTGGTCCTCCTTCGACCACCGTAAGTGCGCTGGCGCGATCTCGCGCCGGAGATGCGGCAGGCTGGAGGAATGACGGCGGAGCAATGGGCACGGACGGTGCGGCACCAGCTGGGACTGGGCAGGCTGCTGCCCCTGGGCGGGCCGGGCGACGGGGCGTGGATCTCCGAGGAGGCGGCCACGGCGGTGCTGCGGACCGCCGCGCACGGCCTTGTGGGGGTACGGCTGGGCACCGTCCGGATCGGACTCGCCCATCCGGGGGACGCGCACGAGTCCGTCGTGCCGGCGCCGCCGTCCGCGCTGCGGCCCGGCCCGCTGCGGCTCACCGCGGAGTTCGGGGCCACGCCCGCCGAGCCGTTGCCGGTGACGGCGGAGCTGCTGCGCGGGGTCCTGGCCGGGGCGGCCGCCGAGTCCCTGGGCCTCGATCTCGGCGCGGTGGACCTGCGGGTGACGGCCCTGCTGGACGAGACGCCGCTGCCGGACGAGGCGGCGGAGCCCTCCGCCGTACGGCCGGGACCCCCTTCCGCAGGACAGCCCACGGCGCCGCGTCCCGCGGAAGCGGCGCCCGGCGACGAGACCCTGGCGGCCGTCGCCGCGCTGGCGGTGCCCGGTGTGAGCATGCTGACCGGTCTCCTGGGGCGCCCTGTGCATATCGGGGACCGTGAGACCGGGGAGGGCGCGCTGCCACGCCGCCATGTCCGCGTCGAACTGGCGGTCGGCGCGGGCCGCCGGGCCGTGGACGTGGCCCGTGAGGTCCGCGCCGCCGTGGGCACCGCGCTACCGGATCATCCGACGGTGGCCGTGCTGGTGACGGCGGTGACGGGTTAGTCGGTCCCCGATGCCGTGCTGGTGACGGCCATGGCGGGTCAGTCACCGATGCCGTGCTGGTGACGGCCGTGACGGGGGTCAGTCACCGATGCCGTGCTGGTGACGGCCGTGACGGGGTCAGTCCCCGATGCCGGCCAGGTCGCGCAGCCGTCGGGTCTGGGCGGCCCGCTCGGCGCCGCGCTGCTCGTCGTAGGTCCGGTCCTGGGCGCCACGCAGCAGCGCCTTGGTCTCGATGACCGCGTCGCGGGGGGCGGACAGGAGCGCCGCCGCCAGGTCCTTGACCGCGCCGTCCAGCTGGTCCAGGGGGACGGCGATGTTGGCGAGGCCGGTGTTCACCGCTTCCTCGGCCGTGACGAAGCGCCCGGTGGCGCAGATCTCCAGCGCCCGGGCGTAGCCGACGAGGCCCACCAGGGGGTGGGTGCCGGTGAGGTCGGGGACCAGGCCGAGGCTGGTCTCACGCATGGCGAACTGCACGTCGTCGGCGACGACGCGCAGGTCACAGGCGAGGGCCAGCTGGAAACCGGCCCCGATGGCGTGGCCCTGTACGGCGGCGATGGACACGACGTCACTGCGCCGCCACCAGGTGAATCCCTCCTGGAACTCGGCGATGGCGGCGTCGAGTTCGGAGTCACCGCTGCGGGCGAGGTCGATGAACGACGGCTCGCCCTCGATCCCCTCCGGCGTGAACATCTGCCGGTCGAGCCCGGCGGAGAAGGACTTGCCTTCGCCACGCAGGACGACGACCCGGACGGAGCCCGGCAGCAGCCGACCCGCCTCGCCGAGGGCACGCCACAGAGCGGGACTCTGGGCGTTGCGCTTGGCGGGGTTGGTCAGCGTCACCGTGGCGAGGGTGTCCTCGACGGTGAGCCGTACGCCGTCCTTGTCGAGCAGGGGAACGAGTTCCTGGCCGTCCTGGCTGGACGTAGCCATGGGGCGCCTCCGATGCGTGCGGTCATCTCAGTGCCGTGGCTCGGCACAGCTAAGTGACTGCACAGTAACCACCCGGTCGACCGGTCGATCGACCGGGTGGCCACCATCGAAGCCGATGGGCCGCCCGGTTCAGGACGATGCGGCCTTCTTGCCCCGCGTCGCTCCGCCACGCCCT
The DNA here is from genome assembly GCF_000719505.1 of Streptomyces sp. NRRL B-3229. NCBI lineage: Bacteria > Bacillati > Actinomycetota > Actinomycetes > Kitasatosporales > Streptomycetaceae > Streptomyces > Streptomyces sp. NRRL B-3229. The sequence goes on from NZ_JOGP01000008.1 coordinate 52,317, forward strand.
CGAAGCGTGACGCCCGATTCGCTGAGCATCCGGTGGACGAAGCCATACGAGCGGCCGGTTTCCTCGGCCAGCGCCCGAATGCTCGCACCGGAGTCGTACTTCTTCTTCAGGTCTGCCGCGAGCTTGTCGCGCGCGGCGCCGGTCACCCGGCTGCCCTTCTTCAGAGTCTCGGCCACCCGTGCCTCCTCATGGGAAGTGCGCTCTGGTCTCCTCATGATCACCCCTCCGGGCGTTCATGGCCACCCATTCGGCAAGGTCCGTGAGACATGGTTTTGACGACAGGAGCGAGTCCCCACATACGGAATCTGTAATTCCACCGAAGCGTGTTCGTACCGCCGAACGGGTTCATTTGTGAAGTGCCAGGTCAGCGACGCGCAACGGCCGAGCCCTTGTCGATGAAGGGCTCGGCCGTGAAATGGATGTAGGACACACTTCGGTACGAGGAGATCTCACACAGATGATGGATCACCGGTAAGCCGAATGATCCATACGCCGTGGATCACGCTTTCGATCAAGTCGCGCTGACCCCGGCGGACCGCTCTCAGGCGAGGGCGACGAGGTCCGCGTAGTCCGCGCCCCACAGGTCCTCGACGCCGTCCGGCAGCAGGATGATCCGCTCCGGCTGGAGCGCCTCGACGGCGCCCTCGTCGTGGGTGACCAGGACGACGGCGCCCTTGTAGGTGCGCAGCGCGCCGAGGATCTCCTCGCGGCTGGCCGGGTCGAGGTTGTTGGTGGGCTCGTCCAGGAGCAGGACGTTGGCCGAGGAGACGACCAGGGTGGCGAGTGCGAGGCGGGTCTTCTCGCCGCCGGAGAGGACCCCGGCCGGCTTGTCGACGTCGTCGCCGGAGAACAGGAAGGAACCCAGCGTCTTGCGCACCTCGACGAGGTCGAGGTCGGGGGCCGCCGAGCGCATGTTCTCCAGGACCGTGCGCTCCGGGTCGAGGGTCTCGTGCTCCTGGGCGTAGTAGCCGAGCTTGAGGCCGTGGCCGGGCACGACCGCGCCGGTGTCCGGCTGCTCGGTCCCGGCGAGCAGGCGCAGCAGGGTCGTCTTGCCCGCGCCGTTGAGGCCCAGGATGACCACGCGGGAGCCCTTGTCGATGGCCAGGTCGACGTCGGTGAAGATCTCCAGCGAGCCGTACGACTTCGACAAACCCTCCGCCATCAGCGGGGTCTTGCCGCAGGGCGCGGGCTCGGGGAAGCGCAGCTTGGCCACCTTGTCCTGCTGGCGGACCGCCTCCAGGCCGGACAGCAGCTTGTCGGCGCGCTTGGCCATGTTCTGCGCGGCGACCGTCTTCGTCGCCTTGGCGCGCATCTTGTCGGCCTGCGAGTGCAGGGCCGCGGCCTTCTTCTCGGCGTTCTGCCGCTCGCGCTTCCTGCGCTTCTCGTCGGCCTCGCGCTGCTGCTGGTAGAGCTTCCAGCCCATGTTGTAGACGTCGATCTGGGCGCGGTTGGCGTCCAGGTAGAACACCTTGTTGACGACCGTCTCGACCAGGTCGACGTCGTGGGAGATCACGATGAAGCCGCCGCGGTAGCTCTTGAGGTAGTCGCGCAGCCAGATGATCGAGTCGGCGTCGAGGTGGTTGGTCGGCTCGTCGAGGAGCAGGGTGTCGGCGTCCGAGAACAGGATCCGGGCCAGTTCGATACGGCGGCGCTGACCACCGGAGAGGGTGTGCAGGGGCTGGCCCAGCACCCGGTCGGGGAGGTTCAGCGCGGCGGCGATGGTGGCGGCCTCGGCCTCGGCGGCGTACCCGCCCTTGGTGAGGAACTCCGTCTCCTGGCGCTCGTACTGCCGCATGGCCTTCTCGCGGGTGGCGCCCTGGCCGTTCGCGATGCGCTGTTCGTTGTCGCGCATCTTCTTGAGCAGAACGTCCAGGCCCCGTGCGGAGAGGATGCGGTCGCGGGCGAGCACGTCGAGGTCGCCGGTGCGGGGGTCCTGGGGGAGGTAGCCGACCTCGCCGGAGCGCGTGATCTGGCCCGCGGCGGGGATGCCCTCGCCGGCGAGGCACTTGGTGAGCGTGGTCTTCCCCGCGCCGTTGCGGCCGACCAGACCGATGCGGTCGCCCTTGGCGACGCGGAACGTGGCGGACTCGATGAGGACTCGGGCGCCGGCGCGCAGCTCGATACCGGAGGCGGAGATCACGGACAGACTCCAGGGGCGGGTTGTGTGGCGGGTGGGCGGCTGAGGACGTTCCCGCCGTCTAATGCGCGAGGAGAATGGCCATGGGCCAAGTCTAACGGGGCCGTGCAAGCACTTTTTCTGCGTTCGGGTGTTCGATCGGTCTCGCTCCGGGTATCCGGTCGGTTCCGTCGCCCGGTCCCGTCGACGTCCCCCGTTCGGGTGAGTGACCTGGGCCGGGCGGGGACCGCCGGGCAAGGATGCCCTGCGGGGGGCCGGAACGCGCAGAGGGCGGAATCCGCATGCAGTTCGACGACGACGCCAGTCTGGACACCTCCGAGGTGCAGGACGTGCGCGGCAGCCGCGTCCCGGGCGGGAAGGCGACCATCGGGGGTGGCATCGGCGGCCTGGTCGTCCTGCTTCTCGGTCTCTTCCTCGGCGTCGGCCCCGATCAGCTCGGCCTCACCGACGGCGGCGGACAGCCGGACGCCACGGCCTCCGGGCTCGCGCAGGTCGATCGGGACTGCAAGACCGGGCAGGACGCGAACACGCGCGACGACTGCCGCATGGTGGCCGTGGTCAACAGCGTCCAGGACTACTGGGACCAGGAGTTCACGCGGCGCGGCACCTCCTACGAGCCCTCCCGCACGGTCTTCTTCAGCGAGCGGGTCGGCACGGCGTGCGGGTCGGCCACCTCGGCGGTCGGGCCGTTCTACTGCCCGGGCGACCGCAAGGTCTATCTGGACCTCGGGTTCTTCGCCGAGCTGCGCTCGAAGTTCGGGGCCACCGGCGGGCCGTTCGCACAGGCGTACGTGGTGGCCCACGAGTACGGGCACCACGTGCAGGACCTGACCGGCACGCTGAGCCGGTCGCAGGACGGGCGCACCGGGGCCGGCAGCAACGCGGTGCGGGTGGAGCTCCAGGCGGACTGCTACGCCGGCGTGTGGGCCTGGCACGCGACCACCACGAAGGACGAGTCCACGGAACGGCCGCTCATCACGAGCCTCACGGACGCGGACATCACCGACGGTCTGGACGCCGCGGCGGCCGTGGGCGACGACCGGATCCAGGAGCGCTTCCAGGGGCGGGTGACCCCGGAGTCGTGGACGCACGGGTCGGCGAAGCAGCGGCAGCAGTGGTTCCGGCAGGGGTACGAGTCGGGCGACATGGCCCGCTGCGACACCTTCCGCTGAGCGGGGACGCGCACGGGACCTTCGGTGAGCGGCGACCGGCACGGACCTTCCGGTGAGCAGCGACCGGCACGGACCTTCCGGTGAGCGGCGACCGGCACGGACCTTCCGGTGAGCGGCGATCCGCACGGGGCGCGGGCTGTTCTGCCTGGTCACAGGCGATTGTCAGTGGTCGCTGCAAGACTGTTTCGCAGAGGGGACCACGGCACTCGGTTCACGAGGGAGTGATCGGCATGACGGGGACGAGCGGCACGCGTCCGAGCATCTACCCGACCCTGCTGTACGCCGACGCGAAGGCGGCGATCAGGCAGCTGACGGAGGTGTTCGGGTTCACCGAGTCGTCGGTGTACGAGGGCGAGGACGGCCTGGTGATGCACGCCGAACTGGTGCAGGGCAACGGCGCGGTGATGCTCGGCTCCAAGGGCCGCGGCGGCCTCTTCGACGCGGCGATGAAAGAGGCGGGCACGACCGGGGTGTACGTCGTGGTGGACGACGTCGACGCACACCACCGCCGGGCCGTGGAGCACGGCGCGGAGATCCTGATGCCCCCGACGGACCAGGACTACGGCTCCCGCGACTACATGGCCCGGGACCTCGAGGGCAACATCTGGAGCTTCGGCACCTACGCGCCGGAGATACGCGTCTGACTCATCCTCCGGCGCTCACCATCCGGCGACCCTCCGGCAATCAGCCTCCGGTGTGCACCTGGAAGGCGGCGCGGCGGACGGCCTTGGCGAGGGCCGGGTCGGGGTGGGCGGCGGCGAGCGCGACCAGGACCTGCACGGTACGGGGATGGCCCACGGCCCTGACCTCGTCGAGCAGTTGGGGGACGGTCGGCTGGAGGGCGGACTCCAGGTGCCGCACCAGCATCGGGGCCTCGCCGTGGTCCGCGACGGCGGCAGCCGTGTCGACCCACAGCCAGGTGGCCTCCTCCCGGGTGAGGACCTCGTGGGCGTCCTCCGGGTCGATGCCGTCGTGCTCGGCCAGCCACAGCAGGGCGTACGGCCGCAGGGTGGGCTCCTCGGCCACCGCGCGGACGTCCGGCTCGGCCGGGGCACCGACCACCCGCAGGGCCTCGAAGGCGAGGCCGCGCAGCAGGGCGTCATCGCCGCGGGCGGCGCCGAGCAGCTCGGTGACGGCGCTGCCGACCGGGCGGGCGGCGAGCCAGGCGCGGTACTCGGCGCGGGCCGCGTTGGGGCGCAGCTGGGCGCAGCCGCGGAGCATCTCCTCGGCGGCGACCTCGATGTTCCCGGCGGGGCTCTGCGCGGCCACGCAGATCTGCTCCAGCTTGACCCACACCGCCCAGTTGCCGAGCGGGGTGAGGGTGGCCTGGCCGTCTCCGTAGGTCAGGGCGCCGACGGAGGCGAGGGCGCGCAGGGCCCAGTCCAGAAGGGGGGCGAGGGGGGCGTCCTGAGGCTCCGTCGCCTCGGGCTCCTCCACGGGCTCCGGCTGGGGGCCGTAGGGGATCTCGCAGCGCTCGGTGCGCAGTTCGATGACGCGCTGCTCCAGGAGGTCCAGGAGCTGCTCGACGGGGACCGGTCCGGCGGAGAGCTGGAGGAAGGAGAGGACCTGGGGCATGGCCGAGACGACCTCGGCGACGGCGGCGGGCTCGCGGTCGCCGGGCTCCGGGTGGGCGAGCGACCAGGCGTCGAAGAGTGCGACCCAGCCGCGCAGCACGGCACTGTCGTCGCGGTCCCAGGCGCGCAGCCGCCAGCCCGGGCGGGCGCTGTTCCCGTGCACCTCGATCAGGCCGGCGAGGCGGGCGGTGTCCCAGTCGGCGCGGATCTGAGCCGCGGTCAGTCCGAGGTCCGCGGCCGCGCGTTCGGCCGTCTCGTCGGAGAGCGTGCCCTTGCCGTCGCTCGCGCCGTCGCCGCCGGGCCGTAGCGCGTCGTCGGCCCAGTGGGCGAGGCGGGCCGCGTCGGCCAGGCCGGAGCGCGCCATTCTGGCCAGTTCCGCGGGGGCCGGAGTGCCCTCCGGGGGGCGGGGCGCGGGGCGGCGAGGGCGTCGCTGGTTCACAGCTGTGGGGGCGGCGGCCAGGGGTCGCGGGCGGACGAGTCGAAGCCTGGAGTCGCGCGGGATACGGGACGTCACGGGTGCAGTCTTCCGGTTGACGGTCCGAAAACCCAAACGGAATGCCACCGCGGGCGACAGGCAGGGCCGACGCCGGGCCCGCGCGGAGGGGTATACGCCGAGATCAGGCCAGTGGTACGGGCTTAAACGGAAGCGGTGGGACCGGGGGGCGGAAACGGGGTGCGGGACGGGGGTCCGTACCACCCTCCTGGCGCCCGAACAGGGTGCCGGGGGCTCACATCAGCGGCGTGAGGAAGCGGCGCAGTGCCTCCTCGTAGGCGCTCGGATCGGCGTTCCACATGGCCGCGTGGGGGGCCTGGTCGACCGTGTGGAGGGTGATCCGGTCCGAGTGCGTGGCGGCGAGACGGCGGGAGAGGTCCCAGGGGGCGATCGTGTCGTCCGGGCCGTGGAAGATCAGGGTGGGGGGCGGGGGCCGGTCGGGGCCCATGTCGCCGGTCCGGTCCGCGTGGTCGGCGTAGGGGACGGTCCGGTCGGCGTACAGGCCGGAGTGGTCGCTGGGCAGGCCGGTGCGGCCCTGGGCCGCGCGCACGGCGAGCGGGAGGAGCACGCCGGGGGTGTGGCGGGCGGCGGCGAGGGCGCGCAGGGTGCGTTCCCAGCTGAGCACCGGGGAGTCCAGGACGAGTCCCTTGACGCGGCCGCGCAGTCCGGAGCGGGCGGCGGCGCGCAGGGCCATGGTGGCGCCGGTGGACCAGCCGTGCAGGACGAGTTGACGGGCGCCGTGGTCGACGGCCCAGCGCATCACCGCGTCCAGGTCGCGCCACTCGGTCTCGCCGAAGTGGTGGAGGCCGTCGGGCGGGCGGGGCGCGTCGGCGTCGCCGCGGTAGGCGGGGGCGAGGACCGGGAAGCGGTGGTGGTGGAGGAACTCCATCACGTTCAGGGCGTGTTCGCGGGTCGGGCCGAGGCCGTGGACCGCGATGACCCAGGTGTTCCTGGAGCCGGGCACGAACCAGGCGGGCAGGGGGCCGAGTTCGCTGGGGATCTCGACGTCCGTGTGGTCGAGGCCGAGGGCGGACGTCGGGTCGCCGACGTGGGCGTTCGGGGTGAGCCAGACCTTGTCGCCGGGTTTCAGGATGCCGTGGGTGACGCGTTCCAGGCGGCGCACGACGGTGTCGGCGGAGTGGGGTTCCCCGGTGAGGACGGGGCCGACGACGGCGTGTGCGGCGTCGCCTGCCAGGCCGTAGGTGCCGGGGCGGAGGGCGGCGAGGTCGCGGGTGAGGGCGATGCGGCCGGCCGCGGTGGAGTGCACGGTGAGGCGGGGTTCACCGGGGAGAGGGCGGCCGGGCGGCGCCTTCAGACCGGCGTCGCTGGCGATGCGGCCGGCGACGATGCCTGCCGCGCCGGCGGCGGCCGCGGCGGCGAGGGTTGCGGTGACGGCGGCGGCCTTCGTCTTGATAGTGCGCACGTGTCTCAGTTTCGCGGGGTTGGGTGGGTTGGGCCAGTGGGCGGGGGTCGTCCGGTTGTCCGCGGCTGGGTGGGGGCGGGCGCTTTCGCGCAGTTCCCCGCGCCCCTGAAGGGGGTCCTGTCATGGCGCAGGCCCGCTGCACCCACCAGGGGCGCGGGGAACTGCGCGACCAACCACGACGGACCTCAAGCCGCCCGACAACCTGACCCGGCACCCGGTCAGCCCCGCTGCCCGTACCCCCGCAACCGCTCCCCCGCCTCCCCCACCTGTTCCTCCGTCAGCAGGTGGGGGCTCAGGCCCGGTACCGAGCGGGCTGTGAGCCAGAGGTGGGACATCCATTCCAGTTGGGCCGTGCGGTCGTACGCCTGGGACAGGCTCGCTCCGTATGCAATCGTGCCGTGGTTCTGGAGGAGGCAGGCGGTGCGGCCGGTGAGGGCTCGGAGCATGTTCTCGGCCAGCTCGTCGGTGCCGTAGGTGGCGTAGGGGGCGACCCGGACGGGGCCGCCGAGCGCGCCGGTCATGTAGTGGATCGCCGGGAGCTCGGGGACGAGGGTGGAGACGGCCGTGGCGTGCACGGCATGGGTGTGGACGATCGCGCGGGCGTCGGTGCTGCGGTAGACCGCGAGGTGCATGGGGAGTTCGCTGGTGGGGACCAGGGTGCCGAGGACCTGGTGGCCCTGGAGGTCGACGCCCGTCACGTCGGCTGGTGTGAGGCGGTCGTAGGGGACGCCGGACGGGGTGACCAGGACCGTGTTCCCGACCCGGACCGAGACGTTGCCGGAGGTGCCGACGACCAGTCCGTCGGAGACCGTCCGGCGGGCCGTGCCGACCAGCTCGGCCCAGGCCTCCGCCTGCTCCTGTCCGCCGTCCTGTGCGTTTCGCGGTTCGCGCTGTTCCTCAGCCATGCCGTGATCCTGCCAGCCCGTGGCCCTGGGGCGGATGGGTCGCGCGGGGGCCGCGGGGCCGGGCCCGGCAATCACCTGAGCTTGCGGTCACCGTGTGGCCCGCCTCAGTTCATCTTCCGTTCACTCAGGTTACTTACCTTCAACATGCCAATGACCTCGAACGATTGCCTGGGTAAATGGAAAACTTCTCGCTGATCCTCGCGATTGTGGTCGTGACCGCACTCGCGTTCGATTTCACGAACGGTTTTCACGACACCGCCAACGCGATGGCCACCACCATCTCGACCGGTGCGCTCAAGCCCAAGGTCGCGGTGGCCATGTCCGCCGTGCTGAACCTTGTGGGCGCCTTCCTCTCCGTGGAGGTCGCGAACACGATCTCCAAGGGTCTCGTCGACGAGACCGGCATCCGTCCCGAGGTCATCTTCGCCGCCCTGGTCGGCGCGATCCTCTGGAACCTGCTGACCTGGCTGGTGGGCCTGCCCTCCAGCTCCTCGCACGCCCTCATGGGCGGTCTGATCGGCGCCACCATCGCCTCGGCGGGCTTCGGCGCGGTGCACGGTGACGCGCTCGTCACCAAGGTGCTGATCCCCGCGGTCGCCGCCCCGATCGTCGCGGGCGTCGCCGCCATGCTGGCCACCCGGCTCTCCTACTCGCTCGGCAAGAAGGCCGACGGCAAGGCCGCCGCGAAGGGCTACCGCACCGGTCAGATCGCCTCGGCCGGCCTGGTCTCGCTGGCCCACGGCACCAACGACGCGCAGAAGACGATGGGCATCATCACCCTCGCCCTGGTCGCCGGCGGCGCCGTCGCCCCCGACTCCGACCCGCCCACCTGGGTCATCCTCTCGGCGGGCCTCGCCATCGCGCTCGGCACCTACCTGGGCGGCTGGCGCATCATCCGCACCATGGGCAAGGGCCTGACCGACCTCCAGCCGCAGCAGGGCTTCGCCGCCCAGACCAGCGCGGCCACCGTGATCCTCGCCTCCTCCCACCTCGGCTTCTCCCTCTCCACCACGCACTCCGTCTCCGGTTCGGTGATGGGCGCGGGCCTCGGCCGCAAGGGCGGGGTCGTGCGGTGGTCCACGGCCACCCGGATGTTCGTGGCCTGGGGGCTCACCCTCCCGGCGGCGGCCCTGGTCGGCGCGCTCGCCGAGTCGGTGACCGGTCTCGGTGACTGGGGCACCGCGGTCGTGGCGGTCTTCCTCATCGCCTCCAGCGCGGCGATCTGGAAGATCTCGCGCCGCGAGGTGGTGGACGCGTCCAACGTCAACGCGACCGACGAGCCGGCCGGTGTGGTGACGCAGGCGATCGCCGCCGTGACCCCGCCGCCCGCGGGCACCGTGACCGAGGGCCTCACCGCCACGATCCCGGCCCCGCCCACCGCCCCGGAATCCACCGCCACGGAAACGGCCGCCCCGCCGGCCGCCGTCTGAGCCCGCACCAGTCCTAAGGAAGCCTCAGCATGAAGATCGACTGGGAAGCCCTCGGCTCCGTCTTCGGCGTCAGCCTCGTCGTCACCGTGGGCCTCGTGGCCCTGTTCACCCTCGGCATCATGGGCCTCTCCCGCCAGGAGCGGGCCACCGCCCAGGGCGGCTCGGCCGCTCTCGCGGTCACCGGCGCCTACGCCTGCTTCGCGGCCTGCGCGGCGGCGGTGGCGTACGGGATCTATCTGATCGTGGCCTGACGACACCTCGTCACCCGGCGGCCGGGTGGACACGGAACCCCGCGTTCTGTGCCCGCCCGGCCGTCCTCGTGTGACCCGTGGTGTGGGGTTCTGCACACTCCCCCGTCGCAGGTCAACAGCAAGTTGACGGGTCTCGAAGGCCCGTGGTGGACTGCCGGAGCCATTTACGGCAGCAGGAGAGGAAGCCGGTGCGAATCCGGCGCGGTCCCGCCACTGTCACCGGGGTAGACACCCCCGGGAGCCAGGAACTCTCGCCGCCGGACTCGTCGAACCAGGGCGTGGACACCCTGAGTGAGGACATGACGCGATGCTCGCCTGCCGATCCACCTGCGCTGCCAGGCACCTGAACGACCCCGCGATCGGCTGACCCGGTGCGTGCCGATCGCGTTTTCGCGTACGGCGCCGCCGCCGGTCTGATCGGTGACCTCCTGCTCGGTGACCCGCGTCGCGGGCACCCGGTCGCCGTGTTCGGGCGGGCCGCGGGTGCCGTGGAACGGGTGCTGTGGCGGGACCACCGGGGCTGGGGCGCGCTGCACACCGCCGTGTGCGTGGGCGGTGCGGTGGGGCTCGGGGCCGTGGCGCAGCATCTTGTACGTCCGTCCCGTACCGCTTCCGTCGCGCTGACCGCCGCCGCCACCTGGGCCGTCGTGGGCGGGACTTCGCTGGCCCGCGAGGCACGGCTCATCGGGCGGGCGCTGGAGGCCGGGGACGTCGAGGCGGCCCGGGAGCGGCTGCCGCATCTGTGCGGGCGGGATCCGCAGGCCCTCGACGCCGACGGGATCGCCCGGGCCGTCGTGGAGTCCGTCGCCGAGAACACCTCCGACGCCGTCGTGGGCGCGCTCGTGTGGGGTGCCGTCGGTGGTGTGCCGGGGCTGCTCGGGTTCCGGGCCGTCAACACGCTGGACGCCATGGTGGGTCACAAGTCGCTCCGCTACCGGCGTTTCGGCTGGGGTTCCGCTCGGCTCGACGACCTCGCCGGGTGGCCGGGGGCACGGCTGACCGCCGTACTGGCGACGGTCGCCGGGGCGGATCCGCGGGGTGCCCGGCGGGCGTGGCGGGAGGACGCCGGAAAGCATCCGAGCCCCAACGCCGGGCCCGTGGAGGCCTCTTTCGCGGGGGCGCTCGGGGTGCGGCTCGGCGGGACGCTCTCGTACGGGGGCCGGGTCGAGCACCGGCCCGTGCTCAACGGGGAAGGGCGCGCCGTGGCCTCGTACGACATCGAGCGTGCCGTACGGCTGTCGCGGCGGGTCGGGCTGCTCGCACTCGGTGCCGGTGCGGTCGCCGCACGGCTGATCCGGAAGGGACGTACGGCATGAGCGGGGGGCTTCTCGTCGCCGGCACCACCTCCGACGCGGGGAAGAGCGTCGTGACCGCCGGGATCTGCCGGTGGCTGGTGCGGCAGGGAGTGAAGGTCGCGCCGTTCAAGGCGCAGAACATGTCCCTCAACTCGTTCGTGACGAGGGAGGGTGCCGAGATCGGGCGGGCGCAGGCCATGCAGGCGCAGGCCTGCCGGGTCGAGCCGACCGCGCTGATGAATCCCGTGCTGCTCAAGCCCGGTGGGGAGCAGAGCAGTCAGGTCGTGCTGCTCGGGAAGCCCGTGGGTGAGCTGAGCGCGCGCGGCTATCACGGGGGGCGGCAGCAGCAGTTGCTCGGGACCGTGCTCGACTGTCTCGCCGAGTTGCGGGGCACGTATGACGCGGTGATCTGTGAGGGGGCCGGAAGTCCGGCGGAGATCAATCTCCGGCGGACCGACATCGTGAACATGGGCATCGCCCGCAATGCCGGGCTGCCGGTGCTGGTCGTCGGGGACATCGACCGGGGTGGCGTCTTCGCCTCCTTCTTCGGGACCGTCGCGCTGCTCTCGCCCGAGGACCAGGCGCTGGTCGCCGGGTTCCTCGTCAACAAGTTCCGCGGGGACGTCAGCCTCCTGGAACCCGGACTCGACATGCTCCACGGGCTCACCGGGCGGCACACGTACGGCGTGCTGCCCTTCCGGCACGGGCTCGGCATCGACGAGGAGGACGGACTGCGGGTGTCCCTGCGGGGCACCGTCCGGGAGTCCTCCGTGAGCCCTCCGGTGGGTGAGGACGTGCTGCGGGTCGCCGTCTGCGCGATCCCGCTGATGTCCAACTTCACCGACGTGGACGCCCTGGCCGCCGAACCGGGTGTCGTGGTGCGGTTCGTGGACCGGGCGGAGGAACTCGCCGACGCCGACCTCGTAGTCGTCCCCGGTACGCGGGGAACGGTCCGCGCGCTGGAGTGGCTGCGGGAGCGGGGCCTCGCGGAGGCCATCGCGCGCAGGGCCGCCGAGGGGCGGCCCGTGCTCGGCATCTGCGGCGGCTTCCAGATCCTAGGCGAGCACATCGAGGACGAGGTCGAATCGCGCGCCGGCTCGGTCGACGGTCTCGGGCTGCTGCCCGTCCGCGTGCGGTTCGCGCGGGAGAAGACCCTCACCCGGCCGGTCGGCGAGGCCCTCGGGGAGCCGGTCGAGGGGTACGAGATCCATCACGGGGTCGCCCGAGTAGGGGGCGGGGAGCCCTTCCTGGACGGCTGCCGGGTCGGCCAGACCTGGGGGACGCACTGGCACGGCTCCCTGGAGTCGGACGGGTTCCGGCGGGCCTTCCTGCGGGAGGTGGCGGCCGCCGCGGGCCGCCGGTTCGTGCCCGCCCCCGACACCTCGTTCGCCGCGCTGCGCGAGGAGCAGCTCGACCGGCTCGGCGACCTGATCGAACAGCACGCGGACACGGACGCGCTGTGGCGGCTCATCGAGTCCGGCGCGCCGCAAGGACTGCCTTTCATTCCACCGGGAGCGCCCGCATGAGCACAGTGTTGTTGTTGTCGACCGCCGACACGGACCTGCTGGCGGCCCGGGCCGCCGGGGGTGCCGACTACCGGATCGGCAATCCGACCCGGGTGGATGTGGCGGAGGAGCTGCCGGCGCTGATCGAGGGCGCGGACATCGCCGTCGTACGGCTGCTCGGCGGCAAACGGGCCTGGGAGGACGGTCTTGCCGCGCTGAAGGCCTCCGGCGTCCCGACCGTGCTGCTCGGCGGGGAGTCCGTGCCGGACGCCGAGCTGATGGCGGAGTCGTCGGTGCCGGCGGGTGTGGTGGCCGAGGCGCTGAAGTACCTCGTGGAGGGTGGTCCCTCGAACCTGGAGGAGCTCGCCCGGTTCCTGTCCGACACCGTGCTGCTGACCGGTGAGGGGTTCGAAGAGCCGCGGAAGATGCCGGAGTTCGGCGTCCACGGCGACCGCGCGTGGGTCGAGGGACGGCCGGTCGTCGGCGTGCTCTTCTACCGGGCCCATGAACTGAGCGGCAACACCGGCTTCGTGGACACCCTGTGCGAGCAGATCGAGGCGAAGGGGGCCAACGCCCTTCCCGTGTACTGCGGTTCGCTGCGCGGGGCGGACGCCGGGCTCTACGAGATCCTCGGCCGGGCGGACGCCCTCGTCGCCACCGTCCTCGCCGCGGGTGGCACCCACGCCTCGCAGGCGTCGGCCGGCGGTGACGAGGAGGCGTGGGACATCGGGGCGCTCGCAGACCTCAACGTGCCCGTCCTGCAAGGGCTTTGCCTCACGTCGTCCCGCGCGGTCTGGGACGAGTCCGACGCCGCCCTCTCCCCCATGGACGCGGCCATGCAGGTCGCGATCCCGGAGTTCGACGGTCGGCTGATCACCGTGCCGTTCTCCTTCAAGGAGCAGGGGCCCGACGACGTCCCGGTGTACGTGGCCGACCCGGAGCGGGCCGCGCGGGTCGCCGGGATCGCCGTTCGGCACGCGAGGCTGCGGCACAAACCGAACGCCGAGAAGAAGCTGGCGCTGGTCTTCACCGCGTACCCGACCAAGCACTCGCGGGTCGGCAACGCGGTGGGGCTGGACACGCCCGCTTCGGCGGTGCGGGTGCTGGACGCGCTGCGGGACGCCGGGTACGTGGTCGAGGGGCATCCCGACAACGGTGACGAGCTGATCCACCGGCTCATCAACGCCGGTGGCCACGACGTCGAGTGGCTCACCGAGGAGCAGCTGGCCGCGGCGCCCGCGCGGGTGCCGCTCGCCGACTACCAGGCGTGGTTCGACAAGCTGGACCCGTCGTTGCGGGACGCGATGCTTGAGGCGTGGGGTGAGCCGCCGGGCTCGCTGTACGTCGACGGGGACGACATCGTGCTGGCCTCCCTCCAGTTCGGGAACGTCGTCGTGATGATCCAGCCGCCGCGCGGCTTCGGGGAGAACCCGATCGCGATCTACCACGACCCGGACATGCCGCCGTCGCACCACTACATGGCCGCCTACCGATGGCTGGAAAACTCGTTCGGCGCCGACGCGGTCGTCCACATGGGCAAGCACGGCACGATGGAGTGGCTGCCGGGCAAGGGGCTCGGCCTGAGCGGGGGTTGCGCGCCGGACGCGGTGCTCGGTGAGCTGCCGCTGGTCTACCCCTTCATCGTCAACGACCCGGGCGAGGGCACCCAGGCCAAGCGGCGCGGGCACGCCACCGTCGTCGACCACCTGGTGCCGCCGATGGCACGGGCCGACACCTACGGCGACCTGGCCAAGCTGGAGCAGCTGCTCGACGAGTACGCGCTCGTCTCCGACCTGGACCCGACGAAGGCGCCGGCCGTGCGGGCGCAGATCTGGACGCTGGTCAAGGCGGCCGAGCTGCACCACGACCTGCATGTCGAGGACCAGCCGGACGACGACGACTTCGACGAGTTCGTCATGCACATCGACGGCTATCTGTGCGAGATCAAGGACGTGCAGATCCGGGACGGGCTGCACATCCTCGGTGGCGGGCCGGTCGACGAGGCCCGGGTCAACCTGGTGCTCGCCGTGCTGCGGGCCTCGCAGGTGTGGGGCGGGCAGGCGAACGCCCTGCCGGGTCTGCGGGCCTCGTTCGCCGCCCACTTCGGCCTTGACGAGAAGGAGTTGCTCGCCGAGCCGGGGGCGCCGGTGAAGGTCCCGGTCGAGCTGTCGGACCTCGTCGAGGGCCCGTCCCGTACCGCCGCCGACGCGATCGACCTGCTGGAGCAGCTGTGCCGGCGGGTCGCGGAGGGGATGGAGGCACGGCACTGGGACGTCGCCCTCGTCCCCGCCGTCCTGCGCGGCGTCCTCGGTGTCGAACTCCCCGACGGCATCGCCGTGCTGGAGTTCGCCTGCAACGAGGTCGTGCCGCGGCTCGCCCGCACCACCGACGAGATCGACCACATCCTCAGGGCACTGGACGGCGGTTACGTCCCGGCCGGGCCCTCCGGCTCGCCGACCCGCGGGCTCGTCAACGTCCTGCCGACCGGGCGGAACTTCTACTCCGTCGACCCCAAGGCCATCCCGTCCAGGCTGAGTTGGGAGGTCGGGCAGTCGCTCGCCGACTCGCTGGTGCAGCGGTACCTGGCCGACAACGGGGAGTACCCGAAGTCCGTCGGCCTGACGGTCTGGGGCACCTCCGCGATGCGTACCCAGGGCGACGACATCGCCGAGATCCTGGCGCTGCTGGGCTGCCGTCCGGTGTGGGACGAGGCCTCGCGGCGGGTGACCGGGTTCGAGGTGATCGGCCTGGAGGAGCTCGGGCGGCCCCGCATCGACGTCACCGTGCGGATCTCCGGGTTCTTCCGGGACGCGTTCCCGCACGTGGTCGGGCTGATCGACGACGCGGTGCGCAGGGTCGCCGACCTCGACGAGCCCGCCGACCGCAACTTCGTGAAGGCGCACGCCGACGAGGACACCGCCGAGCACGGCGACCGGCGTCGGGCCACGGCCCGGGTCTTCGGGTCCAAGCCGGGCGCCTACGGGGCCGGTCTGCTGCCGCTGATCGACGCCCGCAACTGGCGTTCGGACGCCGACCTCGCCGAGGTGTACGCGGTGTGGGGCGGCTACGCCTACGGGCGCGGGCTCGACGGGCGGGCGGCGCGCGGGGACATGGAGACCGCGTTCCGGCGGATCAACGTGGCCGCGAAGAACGTCGACACCCGGGAGCACGACCTGGTCGACGCCGACGACTACTTCCAGTATCACGGCGGCATGGTCGCCATGGTGCGGCACCTGACGGGCGCCAACCCCGAGGCCTACGTGGGCGATTCGGCGACTCCGGACCAGGTGAAGACGCGCACGCTCGGCGAGGAGACGCACCGGGTGTTCCGGGCCCGGGTGGTCAACCCGCGCTGGATGGCGGCCATGCGCCGGCACGGTTACAAGGGCGCCTTCGAGATGGCGGCGACCGTGGACTACCTCTTCGGGTACGACGCCACCGCCGGGGTCGTGGACGACTGGATGTACGAGAAGCTCAGCGCGGAGTACGTGTTCGACCCGGAGAACCGGGACTTCATGAAGAAGTCCAACCCCTGGGCGCTGCGGGGCATCACGGAACGGCTCCTGGAGGCGGCCGACCGCGGACTGTGGGCCGAGCCGGACGCCGACACGCTGGAGCGGCTGCGGGCCACCTATCTGGAGCTCGAAGGCGACCTGGAGGGCGACGACCAGTGACCACCCCCTTCCCTTTCACGGCCGTTGTCGGCCAGGACGACCTGCGGCTCGCGCTGCTGCTCAACGCCGTCTCGCCTGCGGTCGGCGGGGTGCTGGTGCGCGGCGAGAAGGGCACCGCCAAGTCCACGGCGGTACGGGCCCTCTCGGCGCTGCTGCCGGAGGTGGCGGTCGTCGCCGGGTGCCGTTTCTCCTGTGACCCGGCCGCGCCGGACCCGTCGTGCCCGGACGGACCGCACGAGCCCGGCAGCGGCGCCACGCGCCCCTCCCGCATGGTCGAACTGCCCGTCGGCGCCTCCGAGGACCGGCTCGTCGGCGCCCTCGACATCGAGCGGGCGCTCGCGGAGGGCGTGAAGGCCTTCGAACCGGGCCTCCTGGCGGACGCGCACCGCGGGATCCTCTACGTCGACGAGGTCAACCTCCTCCACGACCACCTGGTCGACCTGCTGCTCGACGCCGCCGCGATGGGGGCGTCGTACGTCGAGCGCGAGGGCGTCTCCGTGCGGCACGCCTCGAAGTTCCTGCTGGTCGGCACGATGAACCCCGAAGAGGGCGAGCTGCGGCCGCAGTTGCTCGACCGGTTCGGGCTGACCGTCGAGGTCGCGGCCTCGCGGGAGCCGGACCAGCGGGTGGAGGTGGTCCGGCGCAGGCTCGCCTACGACGACGATCCGGCGGGGTTCGCGGCCCGTTGGGCGGCCGAGGAGTCCGCCGTACGGCAACGGGTGGTCGCGGCGCGGGAGTTGTTGCCGTCGGTGCGGCTCGGGGACGGGGCGCTGCGGCAGATCGCGGCGACCTGTGCCGCGTTCGAGGTGGACGGCATGCGGGCCGACATCGTGATGGCGCGCACGGCGACCGCGCTGGCCGCGTGGGCCGGGCGGACCGACGTGCTCGCGGAGGACGTACGGCAGGCCGCGCTGCTCGCGCTGCCGCACCGCAGGCGCCGCAACCCCTTCGACGCGCCGGGTCTCGACGAGGACAGGCTCGACGAGACGCTGGAGGAGTTCGGCGGCTCCGACGACGATGACCAGCCGGATCCGGACGGGCCCGGTGGGGGCGGCGGGCAGCCGCCGTCGTCGGACGGGCCGCAGGCCGACGGGGGCGGGTCCGGCGCTCAGCCGGAGGCCGGAGAGGGCGGCGAGCCGCAGCCTTCCGGGGCCGGTTCCGGGGAGCAGTCCGCGGCGCGGGCTTCCGAGCCCTTCCGGACGAAGGTGCTCAGTGTGCCCGGGCTCGGCGACGGCGTTGCCGGGCGGCGGTCGCGAGCGCGGACCGAGCACGGGCGGACCACCGGGGCGCGGCGGCCTCAGGGGGCGCTCACCAAACTGCATTTGGCGGCCACCGTGCAGGCGGCGGCGCCGCATCAGCGGGCCCGCGGGCGGTCGGGGCGCGGTCTCGTCGTACGGCGGGACGACCTGCGGCAGGCGACGCGCGAGGGGCGCGAGGGCAATCTCGTGCTGTTCGTCGTCGACGCCTCGGGGTCGATGGCGGCACGGCAGCGGATGAGCGCCGTGAAAGGGGCCGTGCTGTCGCTGCTGCTCGACGCGTACCAGCGGCGGGACAAGGTGGGTCTGGTGACCTTCCGGGGGACGACCGGCGAGGTGGCGCTGCCGCCGACCTCGTCGGTGGACGCGGCGGCGGCCCGGCTGGAGACCCTGCCGACCGGTGGGCGCACCCCGCTCGCGGCGGGGCTGCTGCGGGCGCACGAGGTGCTGCGGGTGGAGCGGCTGCGGGACCCCGCCCGTCGGGCGCTCGTCGTCGTGGTGACCGACGGCCGGGCCACCGGCGGTCCCGAGCCGGTCGCTCTCGCGGGGCGGGCGGCCCGGCTGTTCGCGGCGGAGGGGGTCGCCTCGGTCGTGGTCGACTGCGAGTCCGGGCCCGTGCGGCTGGGCCTCGCCGGGCAGCTCGCCGGTGAACTGGGCGGTACGGCGGTGACGTTGGACGAGTTGCGGGCCGACTCGATCGCCGGACTGGTGAAGGACGTACAGAGGAGGGCCGCGTAATGCCGCAGGGGCAGCCGAGTGTCGTGCCGGACGACGGACTGACGACCCGTCAGCGCCGGAACCGGCCGCTGGTGGTCGTGCACACCGGGATCGGGAAGGGCAAGTCGACCGCCGCGTTCGGGCTCGCGCTGCGGGCCTGGAACCAGGGGTGGCCCATCGGGGTGTTCCAGTTCGTCAAGTCGGCGAAGTGGAAGGTCGGCGAGGAGAACGCGCTGCGGGTGCTCGGGGCGAGCGGCGAGGGCGGGTCCGTCGACTGGCACAAGATGGGTGAGGGCTGGTCCTGGGTCCAGCGCGATGCTCAGATGGACAACGAGGAGAAGGCCCGGGAGGGCTGGGAGCAGGTCAAGCGGGATCTCGCCGCCGAGACGTACAAGTTGTACGTGCTCGACGAGTTCGCCTACCCGATGCACTGGGGGTGGGTGGACACCGATGAGGTCGTCGAGGTGCTCCGGAACCGGCCGGGGACGCAGCATGTGGTGATCACCGGACGGAACGCTCCCGAGAAGCTCGTCGAGTTCGCCGATCTCGTCACCGACATGTCCAAGGTCAAGCACCCGATGGACGCCGGGCAGAAGGGCCAGAGGGGCATCGAGTGGTGATGTCGTCGTGAGTTCCTCGTCCTCCGTCCCCCGGCTGGTCATCGCCGCGCCCTCCTCGGGCAGCGGCAAGACCACCGTGGCCACGGGTCTGATGGCCGCGTTCGCCGCGCGGGGGCTCGCCGTGTCCCCGCACAAGGTGGGGCCGGACTACATCGATCCCGGGTACCACGCGCTCGCGAGCGGGCGGGTGGGGCGGAATCTCGACGCGTACCTGTGCGGGCCGGAGTTGATTGCTCCGCTGTTCCTGCACGGGGCGCGCGGGGCCGACATCGCCGTCGTCGAGGGCGTGATGGGGATGTTCGACGGGGCCGCGGGAGAGGGTGAGCTGGCGTCCACCGCGCAGGTCGCCAAGCTGCTGCGGGCGCCGGTGGTGCTGGTGGTGGACGCCTCGTCGCAGTCCCGGTCGGTGGCGGCTCTGGTGCACGGGTTCGCGTCGTGGGATCCGGAGGTGCGGGTCGGGGGCGTGATCCTGAACAAGGTCGCGTCCGATCGGCACGAGGCGTTGTTGCGGGAGGCGTTGGAGTCGGCCGGGGTGCCGGTGTTCGGGGTGTTGCGGCGGGCTGCGCAGGTGGATACGCCGTCGCGGCATCTGGGGCTGGTGCCGGTCGCCGAGCGGCGGGCGGAGGCGGTGGACTCCGTTGCGGCGATGGCGGAGCAGGTGCGTGCCGGGTGCGATCTCGAGGGGCTTATGGCTCTTGCTCGGGGGGCCGGTGCGTTGTCCTGTGCGGCCTGGGACGCGGCCGAGGTCCTGGGGGCTGCGCCCCCAGACCCCCATCGGCCCGAAGGGCCTCGTCCTCCTCAGACGCCGGACGGGCTGGATTCGAGCACGCCTGGTTCGACAGCTCCCGTGGTCGCCGTCGCCGGTGGTCCCGCCTTCACCTTCTCCTACGCCGAGCACAGCGAACTGCTCGCCGCCGCCGGGGGCGAAGTCGTCGTCTTCGACCCGCTGCGTGATGAGCAACTGCCGGACGGAACGCGCGGGTTGGTCATCGGGGGCGGTTTCCCCGAGGTGTTCGCCGCCGAGCTGTCCGCCAACGAACCCCTCCGCAAAGCCGTCGCCGCCCTCGCGGAGACCGGCGCTCCCGTCGCCGCCGAGTGTGCGGGGCTGCTGTATCTGTGCCGGGAGCTGGACGGGCAGCCGATGTGCGGGGTGCTCGACGCCGAGGCGCGGATGACGGAGGCGCTCACGCTCGGGTACCGGGACGCCGTCGCCGTCAGTGACAGTGCGCTGGCCGTCGCCGGGACCCGGATGCGGGGGCACGAGTTCCACCGGACCGTGGTCGAGCCCGGCGCCGGGGACATCGCCGCCTGGGGTGTGCGGACGCCCCGGCGGCGGCTCGAAGGTTTCGTACAGCGTGGTGTGCACGCGAGTTATCTGCACACGCACTGGGCCTCGGAGCCCGGTGTCGCCCGTCGGTTCGTGGAGAGGTGCCGGACGTCATGAGCAGCAGCAGGTTGATCGGGGTCGGGGTCGGGCCCGGGGATCCGGAGCTGGTGACCGTCAAGGGCGTCAACGCCCTGCGCGCCGCCGACGTGGTCGTCGTACCGGTCATGGACACGGGAGAGGTGGGTCGGGCCGAGGCCACCGTGCTGCACTACGTGCCGCAGGAAAAGATCCTGCGGGTCGTGTTCGCCCTCAACGAGCGCAGTGACCACAGCCGGCGCGAGGCCGCCTGGGACGCCGCCGGCGAGCGGGTCGCCGAGCTGCTGCGGGTCCACGGTTCGGTCGCCTTCGCCACCATCGGGGACCCCAACGTGTACTCCACCTTCACCTATCTCGCGCACACCATCGGCGAGCTCGTGCCCGACGTGGTCGTCGAGACCGTGCCCGGCATCACCGCCATGCAGGATCTCGCGGCACGGTCGGGCGCCGTGCTGACCGAGGGCACCGAGCCGCTCACGCTGGTGCCCGTGACCGCGGGGGCCGCGGTGCTGAAGGACGCCCTCGCCGGTCCCGGCACTGTCGTCGCCTACAAGTTCGGGCGGCAGGCCGCCGAGGTGGCCGAGGCGCTCCGGGAGACCGGGCGGATCGAGGACGCCGTATGGGGATCGGCGCTGGGGATGGACGGCGAGTCCATCCGGCCGGCCGCCGAACTCGACGGGGCTCCGCTGCCGTATCTCTCCACCCTCATCGCGCCCGCGCGACGGGACGGCTCACGGGGTGGCAAGTTGTGAACCCCGCCGCGGACAGAGCCACCGGGTCGGCCCGCAGGCCCCACCACCAGCCGGAAACCGCCGGGTCGGGCCGCAGGCCCCACCACCAGCCGCATGCCGCCGGGTCAGCCCGCAAGGCCCACCACCAGCCAGATGAAGCCCACCCCGGCGACCGTGCACAGCAGGGTGGAGCGGGCGGGGTGTTCGTGGTGGGCCTCGGGGAGGATCTCGGCGGCGGCGAGGTAGAGGAGCGCGCCGCCGAAGAGGCCGAGATAGCCGCCGAGCAGGCCCTCCGGGATGGTCACGAACGTCGTCGAGGCGGCGCCCAGCACCGGGGCCGCCGCGTCCGCCCACAGCATGACCAGCGCCCGTCGGCGGGCGTTCCCGTACAGGCTCGTGATCGTGTATGTGTTGAAGCCGTCCGCGAAGTCGTGGGCGACCACGGCCAGCGCGACCGCCGTACCCATGCCGCCGCCCACCTGGAAGGCCGCGCCGATCGCCACGCCGTCCATCGCGCTGTGACCGACCATCGCGGCCGCGGCCGTCAGGCCCACCTCGGGGACCCGGTGGGAGTGCTCACCGCCGCCGTGCGCGGCCTGGCGGGCGGCCAGCAGGCGTTCCACCAGATGGGCCAGCAGGAAGCCGGCCACGAACAGGAGCAGGGCCGCGGGGACGCCGAAGACCTCGTCGCCGGCCGCGTGCAGGGCCTCCGGCAGCAGGTCCAGGCCGACCACGCCGAGCATCAGTCCGCCGGCCAGGCCCAGGACCAGGTGACGGCGGTCGGTCACGCGCTGTGCCGTCCAGCCGCCGGCCAGCGTCATCAGGAACGCGCCGAGCGCTACGAAGACCGCCATAGGGACTTGGTATCCGATCGACCCGCGTTCGCGCACATCCGGCCACCCGGCCGACCTCAGCCCTGAGACCTTTTCCAGACCCTTTGCAATGAGAGGACCGATTTCCATGGCCGATGCCACCACCGGCAAGGTGACCTTCGTCGGTGCCGGCCCCGGCGCCGCCGACCTGCTGACGTTCCGTGCCGCGCGCGCCATCGCCGAGGCCGACGTCGTGATCTGGGCCGCGAGCCTGGTGCAGGCGGAGGTCCTCGAACACGCCCGTGCGGACGCGGAGATCCTGGACTCGGCGACCATGTCGCTGGAGGACGTCGTCGCGGTGTACGAGCGGGCCCACGCGTCGGGACTCAAAGTGGCGCGCATCCACTCCGGCGACCCTGCTCTCTGGGGTGGCACGCAGGAGCAGCTCGACCGGTGCGCGGCGATCGGCGTGGAGACCGAGATCGTGCCCGGCGTCTCCGCGTTCTCGGCCGTGGCCGCGCTCGCACAACGGGAGCTGACGATCCCGGAGGTCGCGCAGTCCGTGGTGCTGACCCGGCTCGGCGGCGGCAAGACGCCGATGCCGCCCGGCGAGGAGGTGCGCGAGTTCGCCAAGCACGGCACCACCATGGCGATCTTCCTGTCCGCGGCGCGCAGCGGGCAGTTGGTGCGGGAGCTGCTGGAGGGCGGGTATCCGACGTCCACCCCGGTCGTCGTGGCCTACCAGGCGACCTGGCCGGAGGAGCTGATGGTGCGGTGCACGATCGAGACGCTGGAGGAGACCGTCAAGGAGCACAAGCTGTGGAAGCACACGCTGTTCCTGGTCGGACCGGCGCTGGACGCCGAGGGCACGCGCTCGCACCTCTACCACCCCGGGCACTTCCACGGGTACCGCAAGGCCGACCCGGAGGCCCGTCGGGCACTGCGGGCGGCGAAGGGCGCCGGCACGTGATCACGGTCGTGGGTACGGGGGTTTCGGCGGCGCCCGCGGAGGTGCTCGCCGGGGCCGGGCTGGTCGTGGGCGGGCGGCGGCACCTGGACGCGGTGGCGGTCCCCGCGGCGGCCGAGCGGGTCGTTCTGGGGCCGCTCGCTCCTGCGCTGGATGTCGTCGGGCGGCATCTGGAGAAGGGGTCCCGGGTGGTCGTGCTGGCCTCGGGGGATCCCGGGTTCTTCGGGATCGTGCGGGTGCTGGCGGAGCGGTTCGGGGCGGGTGCGTTGGATGTACGTCCCGGTGTGTCCTCCGTGGCCGCCGCGTTCGCCCGGGTGGGGGTGCCGTGGGACGACGCGGTGGTGGTGAGTGCGCATGGGCGGGATCTGCGGACGGCGGTGAATGTGTGCCGGGCTCGTCCGAAGGTTGCGGTGCTTACGGGGCCGGGGGCGGGTCCTGCGGAGCTTGGAGCTGCGCTCGCCTCAGGGGGTGCCGAGAGAGGTGGTTGGGCGGGTGCGGCTGCGTCGGGGCTTGTCGCGCAGTTCCCCGCGCCCCTGCAACGCGTACTCCTCGTTGCCTCTGCGCTCGGTACCCGCGACGAACGGGTCGAGCGGGTCACCCCTGCTGAGGCTGCCGCTCGGGACTGGGGGACGGCCGTGAGTGTCGTGCTGTGTCTCGACGAGGGGCGGGCCGTCGGTACGGCCCGCACAGTCGCCGGGCCTTCCCCCGCCCCCTCTCAATGGGCCCTGGAAGAAGGTGAGTTCGCTCACCGTGACTCCATGATCACCAAGTTCGAGGTGCGGGCGCTGGCGCTTGCCCGGCTGGGGCCCCGGCTCGGGGATCTGGTCTGGGACGTCGGTTCGGGGTCCGGGTCCGTGGCCGTGGAGTGTGCGCGGCTGGGGGCAGCTGTCGTCGCCGTCGAGAAGGCCGCCGACGGAGTCGAGCGCATCCGTGCCAACGCCGACGCGCACGGGGTCGACGTGCAGGTCGTGCACGGGTCGGCGCCGGACGCGCTCGCCGGGCTGGACGATCCCGACGCCGTCTTCGTCGGTGGTGGTGGCCGTGAGCTGCCCGGGATCGTGGCCGCCTGTGCGCGCCGGGCCCGGCGGAGTGTCGTGGTGGCGATGGCCGCCCTGGACCGGGTGCCGGCCGTACGTGCGGCCCTCACCGATGCCGGGTTCGGCTGCGAGGGCGTCCTGCTCCAGTCGTCCCGGCTCGCGCCGCTGCCGGGTGAGGTGACCCGGCTCGCGGCGACCAATCCGGTTTTTCTGCTGTGGGGCGTCCGAAACCCCGCGTATCGAGAGGGAGTTGCTCAGTGATCGGCCTTATTTCCGCCACCGCGGCGGGGGCGGCGGCGCGCGACCGGCTGGCCGCGGCCTGGCCGGACCGCACGCGGGTGTACGACGGTCCGGTGGCGGACGCCGTGCGCTTGGCGTTCGCGGAGTGTGAGCAGCTGGTGTGTTCCCTGGCGACGGGAGCGGTCGTACGGCTGATCGCCCCGCTGCTCGGCGACAAGGCGTCCGACCCGGGTGTGGTGTGCGTCGACGAGGGCGGGCGGTTCGCCGTGTCCCTGGTCGGCGGGCATGGCGGCGGTGCCAATGAACTCGCCCGGGAGGTCGGGGAGTTGCTCGGTGCCGAGCCCGTGGTGACGACGGCGACCGACGCGGTGGGGGTGCCGGGGCTCGACACCCTCGGGCTGCCCGTGGAGGGAGCCGTGGCGGCCGTGTCGCGGGCGCTCCTGGACGGTGAACCCGTCGCCCTGCACAACGAGTCGGGCTGGCCGCTGCCCCCGCTGCCGGTCGCCGTGGAGGGCGCGTACGGCATCCGTGTCACGGACCGGCTCGTCGAGTCGTCCGAGCGGGAGGTCGTGCTGCGTCCGCCCACCCTCGTCATCGGAGTGGGCGCCTCCAAGGGGGCGCCCGCCGACGAGGTGCTGGAGCTGGTCGAGGGCGCGTTGCGCGAGGCCGGGCTGTCCGCCCGCAGTGTCGCCGGGCTCGCCACGGTGGACGCCAAGGCCGGGGAGCCGGGGATCGTGGCGGCGGCCGAGCGGCTCGGCGTCCCCCTGATCACCTGGTCCGCCGAGGAGTTGGCGGCCGTCGAGGTGCCCAATCCGTCGGAAGCGCCCCTGGCCGCCGTGGGCACGCCGTCGGTCGCGGAGGCCGCCGCGCTGATCGGTGGCGGTGAACTCCTCGTCCCCAAGCGGAAGTCCAACGCGTCCCCCGCCATGGTGACCTGCGCCGTCGTACGGCGTCCCGCGCGCGGCCGGCTCGCGGTCGTCGGGCTCGGTCCCGGTGCCCGGGACCTGCTCACGCCGCGCGCCAAGGCGGAGCTTCGGCGTGCTTCCGTACTGGTCGGGCTCGACCAGTACGTCGACCAGATCCGCGATCTGCTGCGGCCCGGCACCCGGGTCCTGGAGTCGGGCCTGGGCGCCGAGGAGGAGCGGGCCCGTACGGCCGTCGAGGAGGCCCGCAAGGGGCAGGCCGTCGCGCTGATCGGCAGCGGGGACGCCGGGGTGTACGCGATGGCGTCCCCCGCGCTCGCCGAGGCCTCCGACGACATCGACGTGATCGGCGTGCCGGGGGTCACCGCGGCGCTCGCGGCGGCCGCGATCCTGGGGGCCCCGCTGGGCCACGACCACGTGTCCATCAGCCTGTCCGACCTGCACACCCCGTGGGAGGTCATCGAGCGGCGGGTGCGGGCGGCGGCCGAGGCGGACATCGTGGTCACCTTCTACAACCCGCGCTCCCGGGGCCGGGACTGGCAGCTGCCCAAGGCGCTGGCGATCCTCGCCGGGCACCGGGAGCCGGCCACGCCGGTCGGTGTCGTACGGAACGCGTCGCGGCCGGACGAGTCCGCCCGGTTGACGACCCTGGCCGCGCTCGACCCGGAGACGGTCGACATGATGACGGTCGTGACCGTGGGCAACACGGCCACCCGTGACATCGCGGGGCGCATGGTGACCCCGCGCGGCTACCGCTGGCAGGAGGGCACCCGGTGAATCGTGTCGTCCACCCGATCGAGGTGGAGTCCTACCGGCGGCTGCGTGCCCGCCTGGACACCTCGCATTTCCCGCCGCTGACCCGGGCGGTGGTGGAGCGGGTCATCCACTCCGCCGCCGATCTGGAGTACGCCACCGATCTCGTCATGGACGAGGGCGAGTTGGAGAAGGCGCATGCCGCGCTGCACTCCGGGGCGCCCGTCGTCACGGACGTGGAGATGGTCGCGGCCGGCATCACCCGGCGGGAGACCGTCTGCCGGCTGAGGGACGCCAAGTCGGGTCCCGGGCTGACCCGTTCGGCCCACGCCATCCGCCTCGCCCACGAGCAGGTCGGGCCGGGCGCGATCTGGGTGATCGGCAACGCCCCCACCGCGCTGGAGGAGTTGCTGACCCTGGACGCGGCCCCGGCGCTCGTCATCGGGCTGCCCGTCGGCTTCGTCGGCGCGGTCGAGTCCAAGGCCGCGCTGCGCGCGAGCGGGCTGCCCGCCGTGAGCAACGTGTCCGAGAAGGGCGGTTCGGCGGTCGCCTCGGCCGCGCTCAACGCCCTGCTGTACCACCCCACCCACCCCTCTGAGGAGACATCGTGACCACCCCGCCGCCCGCCCTGCTCATCGCCGGTCATGGCACCCGGGACGAGGCCGGAGCCGAGGCGTTCCGCGACTTCGTCCGGGAGCTGGGGGCCCGCCGTCCCGATCTGCCCGTCGCGGGCGGCTTCATCGAGCTGTCCCCGCCGCCGCTCACCGAGGCGGTGGGCGAGCTGGTGGAGCGCGGGGTCCGCCGGTTCGCGGCGGTACCGCTGATGCTGGTGTCCGCCGGACACGCCAAGGGGGACATCCCGGCCGCGCTGGCCCGCGAGAAGGAGCGGCACCCGGGGATCTCGTACACCTACGGCCGTCCGCTGGGCCCGCACCCGGCGCTGCTGAACGTGCTGGAGCGCCGTCTCGACGAGGCGTTGGGCGCCACCGGGGGCCGTACGCCCCTGGACCGCTCTGACGTGACGGTGCTGCTCGTCGGCCGTGGCTCCACGGACCCGGACGCCAACGCGGAGGTCCACAAGGCGGCCCGGCTGCTGTGGGAGGGGCGCGGGTACGCCGGAGTGGAGACGGCGTTCGTGTCGCTGGCCGCGCCGGACGTGCCGAGCGGACTCGACCGGTGCGCGGCGCTGGGGGCGCGGCGGATCGTCGTGCTCCCCTACTTCCTGTTCACCGGGATCCTGCCGGACCGGGTGAAGCAGCAGACCGAGGGCTGGGCGGCCGCGCACCCGGAGGTCGAGGTGCGCTCGGCGGAGGTGATCGGCCCGGAGCCGGAGCTGCTGGACCTGGTGCTGGAGCGGTACGAAGAGGCCGTCAAGGGCGATCTCAGGATGAACTGCGACACCTGCGTGTACCGCATCGCGCTGCCCGGCTTCGAGGACAAGGTGGGCCTGGCGCAGCAGCCGCACTTCCACCCGGACGACGACGGCCACCATCACCACGGGCACCACCACGGCGCGCACACCCATGCGCACTGAACCCGCCGGGGCCCATGACCTGCGGCACCACGGCGACGCCGAGGTGCGGGACGACGGGGCGAGGCTCACCGACCTCGCCGTGAACGTCCGCGCGGACACTCCCCCGGCGTGGTTGCGGGAGCACATCGCCGGGTCCCTGGCGGGGCTCGCCGCGTACCCGGACGGGCGCGCGGCGCGGGCGGCGGTGGCGGCCCGGCACGGGGTGGCCGTGGAGCGGGTGCTGCTGACGGCGGGGGCCGCCGAGGCGTTCGTGCTGCTCGCCCGCGCCCTGACGGTTCGTCATGCGGTCGTGGTGCACCCGCAGTTCACCGAGCCGGAGGCGGCGCTGCGGGACGCCGGGCACCCGGTCGAGCGGGTGCTGCTGCGGGAGGAGGACGGCTTCCGGTTGGACCCGGCGGCCGTCCCCGAGGACGCCGATCTGGTGGTCGTCGGCAACCCGACCAACCCCACGTCGGTCCTGCACCCTGCCGCCACGATCGCCGAACTGGCCCGTCCGGGGCGGACGTTGGTGGTGGACGAGGCGTTCCTGGACGCGGTGCCCGGCGAGCGCGAGGCCCTGGCCGGGCGGACGGACGTGCCCGGTCTGGTCGTGCTGCGCAGTCTGACGAAGACCTGGGGCCTCGCGGGTCTCCGGATCGGGTACGTGCTCGCCGCCCCGGAGACGATCGCCGCCCTGGAGCAGGCCCAGCCGTTGTGGCCGGTCTCCACCCCGGCCCTCGCCGCGGCGCAGGCCTGCATGGAGCCGCGGGCCCTGGCGGAGGCGGCCCACGCGGCCCACCGCGTCGCCACCGACCGGGCCCATCTCGTCGCCGGGCTGCGGGAGTTCGCCCCGGACGGGCTCCGGGTCGTCGAACCGGCGGAGGGCCCCTTCGTCCTCGTCCGCCTGCCGCGCGCCACCGCGGTGCGACGGCATCTGCGGGATCTCGGGTGGGCAGTGCGACGCGGGGACACGTTCCCGGGGCTCGACGAGGAGTGGCTACGGCTCGCGGTGCGGGACCGGCCGACGGTGAACCGTTTCCTCCAGGCGCTGGACCAGGCGGTGACGCTGGCGAAGGGGTGACGGCCGGGGACCTCCTCCCCAGGCACACCTCCGGCACTCCCGGCCGGCCGTGCACACCTCCCGCACTCCCGGCCGGCCGACACACCTCCCGCACTCCCGGCCGGGCCGGCGCCCCCTCCGCGCCGGCCGGCCGGGGGCTCGCGTCAGCCCCGGCGCCGGGCCGTCGCCGCCGCGGCGCCGCCCGCCACGAGCAGGGCGAGTGCGCCGCCCGCGAGGTACGGCGTCAGGGAGCCGCCGCCGGTCTCGGCCAGGCCGGCCTCCTTGGCGGGGCCGCCCTGGGGCTTCACCTCTCCCTGGGGCTTCACCTCTCCCTTAGGCTTCGGCTCGGCCGGGGGCGCCGACGACGCGGCGGGAGCCGCCGGGGCCTCGCAGGTGGCCTTCGCGAGGGTGAGGGTGCCCTCGACCGCAGCGACACCCAGCTTCAACGGGTCCACCGAGACACGGAGTTGCAGCGCGGTGGCGGCGGCCGTGCGCGAGGTGGTGGCGTTCGTCGACAGGTCGAGGCGGACCTCCCCGACGCCCGGGACCTTGACGTCGGTGGGACCGCCCGCGGTCACCGTGACCTTCTTGCCGAGCACCGTGACCGCGCCCAGGAGGTTCGAGGAGGCCGTAGGGGTCTTTCCAGCCTCGCAGGTCGCCTTGGAGGTGACTCCCTCGATCTCGATGAGGGAGAGCAGCGGGAGTCCGGGGACGTGGACCTTCGCGTGGGCGAGCTCGGTGGTGGCCTCCGCCGTCCCGTCCGTGACCGTGGCCTTCGCGTCGGCGGTCTCGGCGGCGAGCACTTCGAACGGACGGCCCGCGTCCACGCCGTCCAAGGTGGCGGTGAGGGCGGTCTCCCGGGCGCTCCGGGGCGCCTCGACCTCGTTGAGGGCGACCGCGAGCGGGACGTTCGCGGTCCTTCCGAGGAGGGAGACGTCCAGCCCGGTGCGCAGGACGACGGCGCTCGCCCGGCCCTGCTCGCCGGTCGCGTGCGCGGCGCTCGCGCCCCCCAGTGCCGCGGGACCGGCGGCAAGAGCCGTGGCCGCCGCCACGGTGGCGAGTCGGCGTGCGGGCATGCGGAAGTTGGTGCTGTTCAAGGTGGTGGGACCCCCAGAGAGAACTGGCTCGGGACCTCGAAAGGATGTCGCACCCCTCGTCGTTCGACAGCGTTCCCCCGGGAGTTCACACGATCGTGGCGCATCCGTGCACGCTTTCGAGCGCGTCTTCCCCGTCCGAGGGCCGCTCGCCCCTCGCCGCCCCGGCGTTACCGCACCACCCGGCCGTTCAGCACGATGTGCGCCGGGTCCGCCAGCACGCGGACGTCCGCACGGGGGTCCTGTCCGTACACCACCAGGTCGGCGGGGGCGCCCTCGGTGAGGCCGGGGCGGCCGAGCCAGGCGCGGGCCCTCCAGGTGGTCGCGGCCAGGGCGTCCAGCGCGGGGATGCCGGCCGTGACCAGTTCCGCGACCTCCGCCGCGACCAGACCGTGCGGGAGGGTGCCGCCGGCGTCGGTGCCGACGAAGACCGGGATGCCGGCGTCGAAGGCGCCCCGGACCGTGTCGTAGCGGCGTTCGTGGAGCCGGCGCATATGGGCCGACCAGCGGGGGAACTTGGACTCGCCGCCGTCCGCCAGCTTCGGGAAGGTCGCGATGTTGACCAGGGTGGGGACGATCGCGACGCCCCGGGAGGCGAACAGCGGGATCAGGTCCTCGGTGAGGCCCGTGGCGTGTTCGACGCAGTCGATGCCCGCCTCCACCAGGTCCTGGAGGGAGTTCTCGGCGAAGCAGTGCGCGGTGACCCGGGCGCCGAGGCGGTGGGCCTCCGCGATGGCCGCCCGGGCCGCCTCCCGCGGCCAGCTGGGGGCCAGGTCGCCCACCTCGCGGTCGATCCAGTCCCCCACGAGCTTGACCCAGCCGTCGCCGCGCCGGGCCTCCTGGGCGACGTACGCGACGAGGTCCTCGGGCTCGATCTCCCAGGCGAAGTTCCTGATGTAGCGGCGGGTGCGGGCGATGTGCCGACCGGCCCTGATGATCTTCGGAAGGTCCTCGCGGTCGTCGACCCAGCGGGTGTCGGAGGGGGAACCGGCGTCCCGGATCAGCAGGGTGCCCGCCTCCCGGTCGGTCAGGGCCTGCTGCTCGGCCACGTCCAGGCCGACCGGGCCGTGCGGGCCGAGTCCCACATGACAGTGGGCATCGACGAGACCGGGCAGCGCCCAGCCCGACACCGTGCGGACGTCACGGGCGGCGACGGGACGGTCGTAGGAGATCCGCCCGTCGACCACCCACAGTTCGTTCCGGACCTCCTCGGGGCCGACCAGGATCCGGCCCTTCACGTGCAGCACCGCGTGATCGTTCATGGACCGCACCCTAGCCAGCCGGAAGCTCCGAGGGGCCCGCGCCCCGGTCAGCCGGACGTTCCGCTGGACCCGCGCCCCGGCCGGCCGCTCGGAGCGCGGTCACGTCTCCCAGGGCGGCGGGCCGTCGAAGGCGAGCTGGTGGACATCGAAGAGGACCGCCGCCTCGACGCCGAGGGCGGGTCCGCCCTGGCGGGCCGCCCAGGTCAGGAAGGGGCGCGGTTCGAAGGCTCCGGCGCCGAGGCCCTTGGTGTACTCGGCGTGCGCGGTCAGGGAGGCGATGCCGCGCTCCAGGGGTTCGCCGGTGATGTCGACTCCGTGGGTGGGCCGATCGGTACCGGCGACGGCCACGAAGCGGACACCTCCCCAGGGTTCGAGGCCCTCGTCGGCGAGTTCGGGGAAGATCCACCGGTTGCCCGCGTCGCGGGCCGCGTCCAGCGTGGCGAGCCCGACCACGCGGTGGTCGGCCTGGTTGACGACACCGGCGATCATCCGCACGGTGTACGCCCCGGTCACCACCACCTCGGGCCGGTGCCTGCGGATCGCCCGCACGATGTCGCGGCGCAGGGCCGGGCCCTCCTCGATCATCCCGTCGCGGTGACCGTCGAGGAACTCCACGGTGTCGACGCCCACTTCACGCGCCCCGGCCCGTTCCTCGGCCTCCCGCAGCGGGCCCGCCCGGTCCGGGTGCAGCCCGTCGATGCCGGCCTCGCCCCGGGTCACCAGCAGATACGTGACCTGCCTGCCCTGCGCGGTCCAGCGGGCCACGGCCGAGGCGGCGCCGTACTCGATGTCGTCGGGATGCGAGGCCACGGCCAGACATCGCTCCCAGTCCTCCGGCAGCGGGGGCAGTGCGCTGCCGCCCATGTCATGCAGAGTCGTCATGTCCCGAATCATGCAGGTCCGCAACCCCTTGCCGACAGAGGAACGTATGTCCCCGCTTCAGCCGCCTTCACCCACCTGGTCCGACGTCTCCTCCTCCACCTCGGCCATGGCCGGGTCCAGCAGCCGGGACAGGAAATGACGCGTGCGCTCGTGCGAGGGGCTGCCGATCACCTGGGCCGGAGTGCCGTCCTCGACGATCACGCCGTCGTCCATGAACACGACCCGGTCGGCCACCTCACGGGCGAAGGTCATCTCATGGGTGACGACCATCATCGTCATGCCCTCCCGGGCGAGCATCCGCATCACCGCGAGGACGTCGCCCACCAGCTCCGGGTCCAGGGCCGAGGTAGGTTCGTCGAAGAGCATCACCTCAGGGCCCATGGACAGCGAGCGGGCGATCGCGACCCGCTGCTGCTGGCCCCCGGAGAGGGAGGCCGGGTAGGCGTCGGCCTTCTCGGCGAGCCCCACCCGCTCCAGGTTCTCGGCGGCCACCTTCGCGGCTTTCGCCTTGTCCCGCTTGAGGACCCTGCGCTGCGGCAGCGTGAGGTTCTCGGTCACCGTGAGGTGCGGGAAGAGGTTGAACTGCTGGAAGACCATGCCGATACGGCGGCGCACGGCGTCGATGTCGACGTCCGGGTCGGTCAACTCGGCGCCGCCGACGAAGACCTGACCCTTCGTCGGCTCCTCCAGGAGGTTCACGCACCGCAGCAGCGTGGACTTGCCCGAGCCGGAAGGACCGATCACACAGACGACCTCGCCCCGGCCGATCTCCAGGTCGATGCCCTTGAGGACCTCGTGGTCGCCGAACGACTTGCGCAGGCCCCGCACCTCGATCTCCGGGCGGTTCGCTCCGACGGACTCCGGGCGGTTAGCTCCAACGGTCATTTCACGGCCTCCTGGGCCTTCGCCTCCATACGGCGGACCACGAACCCGAGCGGGATCGTCACCAGCAGGTAGCACAGGCCGGCGACGAGGATCGGCGTGGAGTTGGCGGTCGTACTGGCCAGGTCTCGGCCGTACTTGGACAGTTCGCGTTCCTCCAGGGTGACGCCGAGGAACAGCACCAGCGAGGAGTCCTTGAACAGCAGGACCAACTCGTTGGTGAGCGGCGGGAGGATGATCCGGAACGCCTGCGGGATGATGATCGAGACCATGGCCCGGGCGGGCGAGAAGCCCAGTGAACGGGCCGCCTCCATCTGCCCCTTGGGCACCGCCTGGATGCCCGCGCGGATCGTCTCCGCCATGTAGGCCGCCGCCACCAGGCCGAGCGCGAGAGCGACCTTGCCGTAGGTGCCGCCGACGATCTCCGTGCCGGGGAACGCGAGCGGGACGGCCACGCCGATGAAGATGAAGATCAGCAGGGCGGGCAGCCCGCGGAAGATCTCGATGTAGACGCCGGCGAACCACCGGTAGGGCCCGACCGAGGACAGCCTCATCAGCGCGATGACCATGCCGAGCACGAGTCCGACGACGAAGCCGGACAGCGTGTAGAGCACGGTGTTCTTCAGCGCCAGGGTGATGACGTCCGGGAACATCTGCCGGGCGATGTCCCCTTGCGCGAACTGGTTCTTCAGCCGCCCCCAGTCCGCCGAGACCGCGAAGGCGATCACGACGGCCACGAAGAGGACGTACTGGACACCGCGTGAGACGCTGCGCTTCTGACGCCGGGTCAGGCCCTTCCTGCGGGGCTGGACCGGTGTGTCGGCGGCGGTCATGAGGCGGACGGGGACGCCGCGGACTCATCGTAGGGACCGATCCACTTCTCGTAGAGCTTCTTGTACGTGCCGTCGGCCTTGGCGTCCGCGATCGCCTTGTTGACGGCGGCGAGCAGCTTGGTGTTGCCCTTCTTCACCGTGAAGCCGTACTGCTCACCGGTGTTGATGTTGTCGGCGACCTGGAAGGCATCGGCGTTGGCCTTGTCCTTCAGCCAGCCCTGGACGACCGGGTAGTCGATGACGACGGCCTTGACCTGGCCGGAGCGCAGGCCACTGAGGACGGCGTCGGAGGACTCGAAGGAGACCGGGTCGAAGCCCTGGCTCTTGGCGTAGTCCTCGCCGGTGGTCTGCGCCTGGGCGCCGAGCTTGATCTTCTTGGCCTTGGCGTCGGCGAGCGAGGTGATCCCGCTGTCCTTGGCGACCAGGAGGGCCTGGGTGGCCTCGAAGTAGGGGGCGGAGAAGTCGACGTTCTTCTTGCGTTCCTCGGTGATGGTCATGCCGGCCGCGGCCAGGTCGCACTGGCCGGAGTTGAGGAAGGCGCCGGTCTTGAAGTTCTCGAAGGGGGTGTCGAGGATCTCCTGCTTCACCTTGAGGTCCTTGGCGACCAGGTCGATCAGCGAGACGTCGAAGCCCTGGACCTTGCCGTCGATCTCCGACTGGAAGGGCGGGTACGGCAGATGGGTGCAGGTGGTGAGCTGTCCGGCCTTGACCAGTTCGACGCCGCCCGCGGCGGTCTTCGAGCCGCTGCCTCCGTCGTCGGTCGAGGTACAGGCGGTCAGGAGCAGCAGTCCGGCCGCGGCGGTGGTGGCGGCCAGAAGGCGGGCCGGGGTGTGGGCTCTGCGGCCGGGGACGGTGTGCACGAGGACCTCCGATGGGGGCGGATGGGGTCGCCGGTCGGGTTGGGGCGCCGGTTACTCTCGACACCTCTACCCCATCCGAGAAAAAGGCACCGCCGTGACACACCCGCTCCTGGACCTGGCCCCGCTGAGCGCCGCCCGCTTCGCCGAGATCGAGGACCGGGTGGCCCGTCTGCTGGACACCCGGCAGGACGTGGTGATCATGCAGGGCGAGGCGCTGCTGCCGCTGGAGGGGGCGATCCGGGGGACCGCCGGTCCGGGGACGACCGCGCTGAACGTCATCACCGGTCCGTACGGGCAGACCTTCGGGAACTGGCTGCGGGACTGCGGGGCGAAGGTGATCGACCTGGTGGTGCCGTTCCACACGGCGGTGACGGCCGAGGAGATCTCCGCGGCGTTCGAGGAGCACCCGGAGATCGACTTCGTGTCGCTGGTGCACGCGGAGGCGGCGACCGGCAACACCAACCCGGTCGCGGAGATCGGAGAGGTCGTACGGCGGCGGGGTGCCCTGTTCTACCTGGACGCGGTGGCCTCCGTGGGCGCCGAGCCGGTGCTGCCTGACGCGTGGGGCGTGGACCTGTGCGTGATCGGGGCGCAGAAGGCGATGGGCGGGCCGGCGGGGGTGTCGGCGGTGTCGGTGAGCGCGCGGGCGTGGGAGCGGATGGCCGCGAACCCGGGGGCGCCGAGGCGGTCGTACCTCTCGCTCCTGGACTGGAAGGAGCGCTGGATCGACGGCGGCCGCCGTGCTCTGCTGCATGCGCCGGCACAGTTGGAGATGCTGGCGCTGGAGGCCTGTGTCGAGCGGATCGAGGCGGACGGCCTGGAGACGGTGATGGCCCGGCACCGGTCCGCGGCCGCGGCGACGCGAGCGGGGGCGCGGGTCCTGGGCGGGGGCCTTGAGCCGTACGTCCACGAGGACGGGGCGGCGGCACCGGTCGCCACGACGCTGCGTACGCCGGCGGGTGTGGTGGCCTCGGAGCTGGTCTCCCGGGCGCTGTCCCTCGACCCCGCGTTGCCGCTGGCCGCCGGTGGGGGTGCGCTGGCCGCGGAGATGATCCGGGTCAACCACTACGGGGCGGAGGCGACGTGGGAGGTCGTGCGGGGCTGCTTGGCGGGGGTGGGGGCGGCTCTGGCGGAGACGGGGGCGGCGGTGGATGTGGAGCGTGCGCTGCGCGCGGCGGAGGATGCCTGGAGCTGAGAGCTTCGCGATAGCGCCGGGGGTTCGTTGTCGTCCGGGGCGCCGTCGTGGCTTGTCGCGCCCACGTGGCGGAGCCGCATGTCGATACAGCCCCGCGTCCCTTAGGGGGCGCCCCAGTCGACGGCGTTCATTTGTGCTCGCGGCTGAACCGGGGCACTGGCCGACTCCTCGCTGGCAGCCTGGGCTCATGACCACTCACACACTTCCCGACGGCCGGCCCGTCCCCCTGCTCACCGGTGCCGAGCGGCCCATGCTGGAGAGCTGGCTCGACTTTCACCGCGCCACGCTGGAGCTGAAGTGCCGGGGGCTGGACGACCGGCAGGTGCGGGACGCGGCCGCCGAGCCGTCCGCGCTGACGTTGCTCGGGCTGGTGCAGCATCTGGCCGAGGTGGAGCGGAACTGGTTTCAGCGGGTCGTCGGAGGGACCGATCTGCCGCCCGTGTTCGACGAGCCCACCGGCTACGTCCTCGATCCGCGCCGTGGGCTCGACGAGGCGCTGGACGTCTGGCGACGGGAGATCGCGCGGGGGCGGGAGGTGTGTGCGGGGCGGTCGCTCGACGCGGTGGGGCGGATCGTCGACGGGGACATGGCCGGGGTCGAGGTCAGTCTGCGGTGGGTGCTCATCCACATGGTCGAGGAATACGCGCGGCACAACGGACACGCCGACATCTTGCGGGAACGCATCGACGGGGTTACCGGAGCATAATTGGCGAGGTAATTCCCGGGTTTATAAGAGCTTAGCTTCCCGTATTCTTCTGCCCGCTTTCCCTCTCCCTAAACGCAAAGATTCTGCGAACGCATCGAGGCAGAATTCGCGGAGATCTCGTGGGGGTTACACGGTTGTGACGCGTTACACATCTTGATGGATTTGCCCGTTATGGATGGGGCGAAGTATTTCATATCGGGCACTTCTGACGGCTCGCTGCGCGCACGCGTGATAACACACGGAACGCCCTCACGTAACCCCACCCGGCGATGCATTTTTCTATTTCCGTCGGTAAATTGAATTCGCATGACTGCCGTACAAGCAGACCTGCAAATCGACCGGCCCACGGTCGCGGACGGAGCCGCGCTGTGGCGCATCGCCCGCGACTCCGAAGTCCTCGACCTGAACTCGTCGTACAGCTATCTGCTGTGGTGCCGCGACTTCGCCGCCACCTCGGCCGTCGCACGGAACGAGCGTGGGGAGCCGGTCGGCTTCGTCACCGGGTACGTCCGCCCGGACCGGCCCGGCACCCTGCTCGTCTGGCAGGTGGCGGTGGACTCCGCCTACCGCGGCCACGGTCTCGCCGCCGCCCTGCTGGACGGCCTCACCGCCCGGCTCGTCGCCGAGCGCGGGCTGACCGCCGTCGAGACCACCATCACCCCGGGCAACGCCGCCTCGGAGCGGCTGTTCACCTCGTTCGCCGAACGCCGTGGCGCCGCCCTGGAGCGCGAGGTGCTGTTCGACACGAGCCAGTTCCCGGACGGGCCGCACGATCCCGAGGTCCTCTACCGCATCGGCCCCCTCTCCCCCTGAGGGCCGGACGAGAGCCGAAGACCGACCACCCCGTACTCCCCTCCCCCACGCACCCCCACGCACCCGAGGAGCGATTCTTCGTGACCATCACCCAGCCCGACCTCAGCGTCTTCGAGACGGTCGAGTCCGAGGTGCGCAGCTACTGCCGCGGCTGGCCCACCGTCTTCGACCGCGCGCAGGGCAGCCGTATGTACGACGAGGACGGCCGCGCGTACCTCGACTTCTTCGCGGGCGCCGGTTCACTGAACTACGGCCACAACAACCCGGTGCTGAAACGGGCGTTGATCGACTACCTGGAGCGGGACGGGGTCACGCACGGGCTCGACATGTCGACCACCGCCAAGCGCGCCTTCCTCCAGACCTTCCAGGACCTGGTGCTGCGCCCGCGGGACCTGCCGTACAAGGTCATGTTCCCGGGTCCGACGGGCACCAACGCCGTGGAGTCGGCGCTCAAGCTGGCCCGCAAGGTCAAGGGCCGCGAGGCGATCGTGTCCTTCACCAACGCCTTCCACGGGATGTCGCTGGGGTCGCTCGCCGTCACCGGCAACGCCTTCAAGCGGGCCGGCGCCGGCATCCCGCTGGTGCACGGCACGCCGATGCCGTTCGACAACTACTTCGACGGCACGGTCGAGGACTTCCTCTGGTTCGAGCGGCTCCTGGAGGACCAGGGCTCGGGCCTCAACAAGCCGGCCGCGGTGATCGTGGAGACCGTGCAGGGCGAGGGCGGCATCAACGTCGCCCGCCGCGAGTGGCTCCAGGCCCTCGCCGCGCTGTGCGAGCGGCAGGACATGCTGCTCATCGTCGACGACATCCAGATGGGCTGCGGCCGCACCGGTGCCTTCTTCTCCTTCGAGGAGGCGGGCATCACCCCCGACATCGTCACCGTCTCGAAGTCGATCAGCGGCTACGGACTGCCCATGTCGCTGTGCCTGTTCAAGCCCGAGCTGGACATCTGGGAGCCGGGCGAGCACAACGGCACCTTCCGCGGCAACAACCCGGCCTTCGTCACGGCCACCGCCACCCTGGAGCAGTACTGGGCGGACGGTTCCGCGATGGAGAAGCAGACCCGGCAGCGCGGCGAGCAGGTCGAGCAGGGGCTCATCTCCATCACCGAGGAGAACCTGGCCGACATCAAGGAGTACCGCGGCCGCGGGCTCGTGTGGGGTCTGGAGTTCCACGACAAGGCGCGCGCCGGGAAGGTGGCGCACCGGGCCTTCGAACTCGGGCTGCTCATCGAGACCTCGGGCCCCGAGAGCGAGGTCGTGAAGCTGCTTCCGGCACTCACGATCACCCCGGAGGAGCTGGACGAGGGGCTGAGCATCCTCGCCCGTGCCGTACGGGAAACCGTCTGAGACCCCGTCTCAGCACAACGTCTAACTAGGAGGCATCGCAGCACTGTGATCGTCCGTTCGTTCAAGGACATCGAAGGCACCGACCGGCATGTGAAGGCCGCGTCCGGCACCTGGGAGAGCAAACGCATCGTGCTCGCCAAGGAGCGGGTCGGCTTCTCCCTGCACGAGACCGTCCTGTACGCGGGTACGGAGACGTCGATGTGGTACGCGAACCACATCGAGGCCGTCGTATGCGTCGAGGGCGAGGCCGAGCTGACCGACCACGAGAGCGGGCTGACCCACTCGATCACGCCCGGGACCATGTACCTGCTGGACGGGCACGAGCGGCACACGCTGCGCGTCAAGGAGGACTTCCGCTGCCTCTGCGTGTTCAACCCGCCGGTCACCGGCCGGGAGGACCACGACGAGAACGGCGTCTACCCGCTGCTCACGGAACCCGAAGCCGAAACCGAGGAGGTGTGACCACATGACCACCATGACCACCGTCACCGATCTCTACCCCAGCCGCGGCGCCACCGAGGTGTCCGTCCCGCGCAAGGACCCGGTCGTCTGGTCGGCGCCCGGCGCGCCGGGACCGATCGCCACGGCCGAGCTGGAGTCGTTCGAGCGCGACGGCTTCCTCGCCGTCGACCAGCTCATCCGCCCCGACGAAGTTCCCGTGTACCAGCGGGAGTTGGAGCGTCTCGTCACGGACCCGGAGATCCGTGCGGACGAGCGCTCGATCATCGAGCCGAAGTCCAAGGAGATCCGCTCGGTCTTCGAGGTGCACAAGATCAGCGAGGTGTTCGCGAACCTGGTGCGCGACGAGCGGGTCGTCGGCCGGGCCCGGCAGATCCTCGGCTCGGACGTCTACGTCCACCAGTCGCGGATCAACGTCAAGCCCGGGTTCGGGGCCAGCGGCTTCTACTGGCACTCCGACTTCGAGACCTGGCACGCCGAGGACGGCCTGCCGAACATGCGCACGGTGTCCGTCTCGATCGCGCTGACCGAGAACTACGACACCAACGGCGGCCTCATGATCATGCCGGGGTCGCACCGCACCTTCCTCGGGTGCGCGGGGGCCACCCCGAAGGACAACTACAAGCAGTCGCTCCAGATGCAGGACGCGGGCACGCCCTCGGACGAGGCGCTCACCGCGATGGCCTCCGAGTACGGCATCAAGCTGTTCACGGGCAAGGCAGGTTCGGCGACCTGGTTCGACTGCAACTGCATGCACGGCTCCGGCGACAACATCACGCCGTTCCCGCGCAGCAACGTGTTCATCGTGTTCAACAGCGTGGAGAACGAGGCCGTGGAGCCGTTCGCGGCACCGATCCGGCGGCCGGAGTTCATCGGCGCGAGGGACTTCACGCCGGTGAAGTGACCACCGGTGACGTGACCGGGTGAGTTGATCTCACACCCACGACAGGCGACGCGGCTCCCGTACGTTCCGTACGGCGGCCGCGTCGCCTGTCGCGTCTGCCGCGTTCAGGGAGACAGGGCGTCCAGGAGCCGGTCCACGTCCGCGGGCGTGTTGTACAGGTGGAAGGAGGCCCGCAGGTTGCCGGCCCGGTTGGAGACCTCGATGCCCGCCACGCTCAACTCGCCCTGGCGCACGCCGAGTCCGGGCACGGAGACGATCGGTGAGCCGGGTGCGGGCAGCGGGGCGTACCCGAGGTCGGCCAGTCCGGCGCGGAATCGGTCGGCGAGGGCGAGGTCGTGGGCACGCACGGCGTCCACGCCGAGTTCTTCGATGAGTTCGAGGGAGCTGCGGGTTCCTGTATAGGTGAACAGGCCCGGGCTGACGTCGAACCGCCGGGCGGAGTGGGCCAGTTCGGCGACCGGGCCGTAGCAGCTGTCCCAGGGGACCTCCCCCGCGACCCAGCCGGCGAGCACGGGCTTGAGCTCGCCGAAGCCCTCGGACTCCGGCGGCACGACGAGGAAGGCGGCGCCGTGCGGTCCGAGGAGCCACTTGAAGGTCGTGGAGACGGTGTAGTCGTACGACTCCGCGTCCACCGGGAGCCAGCCGGCGGCCTGGGAGAAGTCGACGTAGGTGCGGGCGCCGTGGGCGCGCGCGGCCTCCCGCAGGGCGGGCAGGTCGGCGATCCGGCCGTCGGCGGACTGGGCGGCGCTGACCGCGACGAGCGCGGTGCCGGGTCGGACGGACTCGGCGAGGCGCTCCAGCGGCACGATCCGCACCTTGAGGTCACCTCGGGTGTGGAAGGGGTTCACGACGGAGGTGAAGTCGTCCTCGGCGGTGAGGACTTCGGCGCCCGGGGGCAGGGAGGCGGCGACCAGGCCCGAGTGGGCCGACACGGAGGCGCCCGCCGCGACCCTGGTGACCGGCACTCCGGCGAGCCGGGCGAAGGCGGCGCGGGATTGTTCCACGTCCTGGAACAGGGGGTCGAGCGGGCGGCCCTCGGCGCGGATCAGCACCGCCTCCTGGAGGGCGGTCACGGTCCGGGCGGGCAGCAGACCGCTGCTCGCGGTGTTGAGGAAGGTGTTCTTCGGGGCGAACTCGGCGCGGACGAGGCTCTCGAAGGTCTCCATGGGTCCACTGTGGGGCCGCGAGACCTCTCGGTCCATTGCGATTTCTTACGTGGTTCCGCTAAGGAACGCTTATACGTCCGCGCCGACCTGCACCTTTGTCAGTGCTGCTGCACCACGGCCGTCAGTGCTCCTGCACGACGGCTGTCAGTGCTCCTGCACCACGGCTGTCAGTGCTGCTGCGGTACCGCGCACCCGTCGGGGCCGCAGGCCTCGGCGTCCGCGGCGCCCTGGTCGATCAGCTGGAGCGGGGAGCGGTTGCCCCAGGCCTGGGTGAGGGCCTGGGTGAAGACCTCGGCGGGCTGGGCGCCGGAGACGCCGTACGTGCGGTCCAGGACGAAGAAGGGGACGCCGTTGGCACCGAGCTCGGCCGCCTCGCGCTCGTCGGCGCGGACCTCGTCGGCGTAGGCGGTGGGGTCGGCGAGGACCTTGCGGACCTCGTCGGCGTCCAGTCCGGCCTCGACGGCGAGCTCCACGAGCCGCTCGTCACCCTCGCTGAACAGGGAGCGCTCCTCGGCGAAGTTGGCCCGGTAGAAGATCTGGATCAGCTCGTCCTGGCGGCCCTGCTCCTTGGCGAGGTGGAGGAGGCGGTGCAGGTCGAAGGTGTTGCCGTGATCGCGGTCACGAGTGCGGTAGTCGAGCCCCTCGGCGGCAGCCTGGGCACCGAGGTTGTCCTCGCCGGCCTGGGCCTGGGCCTGGCTCATGCCGTACTTCTTGCTGAGCATGGCGAGCACGGGCTGCACATCCCCCTTGGCCCGCCCGGGGTCCAGCTCGAACGACCGGTGCACCACCTCCACGCCGTCGCGGTGCGGGAAGGCCTCCAGCGCCTTCTCGAAGCGGGCCTTGCCCACGTAGCACCAGGGGCAGGCGATGTCGCTCCAGATCTCGACGCGCATGGTTCGGCTCTCTCCAGGTCGGACGGGTTACGGAGACTCCCTCCGCATCGATGGGTGAACGTTCAAGCAGCGGGTTCCATTCCCCGCCGACTCCGGAAGAACGCTCAACTTCCGTCGCGCAGGTCGTCCGGCCAGGCGTCCCTGAACTCGATGTGGTCGTAGGTCACCACGCAGCCCGACCCCATCGGGGCCTGGGCCATGAAGCCCACCAGGGCCGCGCCGGTCTCCTTCTCGTCGCCCAGGGTGAACAGGCGGACGAAGGTCCAGCGCTCGCCGTCGCGGGAGGCGTGGAAGGCGAAGGCGCGGCCGGTGCGGCTGACCCGGAGCCACACCGAACTGCCCTCCACGGTGAAGGAGTTGCAGTCGTCGGAGTGCCCGCGGGTGACGACCGTGCAGACGGTGGGCACGTCCGGGGAGTTCTCCAGGCAGAGCTTGGCCCAGGCCCGCTCGCCGACGTGGACGTACAGCACACCCGCGTCGAACGAGCCGTTGAAGCCCACGGTGACGCGGGCTATCAGCTGGAAGTCGCCCTCGGGGGCGCCGAGCAGCCGCGGCGCGTCGGCGGCGGGGTCGAGCGACTCCCCGGTGGGCGGCACGAACCGGTCCTGCCGGGGGCCGGCCCAGCCGGAGAGTATGCCGTCCTCGTACGCCCAGTGTCCGTCGGGGCCGTAGGTGCGGAGAGGGAAAGGAAGCTCGGAGAGTTCGACGTCCATCCTCAGAGTTTTCCAGCTCCCTCCGCGCGTGCGGACCTCGGGTGCCTAGCGTTCGAGACGGTTGTCGAAACGGCGGGGCAGACCCAGCGGGTTGTCGTCCCGCAGCTCCGGCGGGAGCAGCGCCTCGGGGGCGTTCTGGTACGCCACCGGCCGCAGCCAGCGCTCGATCGCGGTACCGCCCACCGACGTCGAGGTGGACGTGGTCGCCGGGTACGGACCGCCGTGGTGCTGGGCGGGGGCCACCGCGACCCCGGTCGGCCAGCCGTTGACCAGCACACGTCCGGCGAGCGGGGTGAGCTCCGCGAGGATCTCCGCGCCGCGGCCCTTGCCGGCCGCCTCCTCGGCGGACAGGTGGACGGTGGCCGTCAGGTTGCCGGGCAGCCGGGACAGCACCGCGCGCGCCTGGGCGTCGTCGTCGTAGCGGACCACCACGGTCACCGGGCCGAAGCACTCCTCCAGGAGCAGGTCGTACGCCCCCTCCTCGGTCAGCTTCTCCGCCGCCACGGTGAGGAAGCCCGCGCTGACCGTGTGCTCGCCGCCCGCGCCGGGCGTCACCGGGGAGTCGACCTCGGGGAGCCGCCTGCGCTCGGCGACCCCGGCGACGAAGTTGTCCCGCATGCGGTGGTCGAGGAGGACGCCCGCGTCGGTGTCGCTGACGGCGTCGGTCAGGGACTTCACCAGGCCGTCGCCCGCCGCGCCGGACGGCACGAGGACCAGGCCCGGCTTCACGCAGAACTGGCCGACCCCGAGGGTCATCGAGCCGGCGAGCCCGGCGCCGATGGCCTCCGCGCGCTCGGCGGCGGCCTCCTCGGTGATCACGACGGGGTTCAGCGAGCCCAGCTCGCCGTGGAACGGGATCGGCACCGGGCGCGCGGCCGCCGCGTCGAACAGGGCGCGGCCGCCCTTCACCGAGCCGGTGAAGCCGGCCGCGGCGATCAGAGGGTGCCTGATCAGTTCGAGGCCCGCCTCGAAGCCGTGGACCAGGCCGAGGACACCGGCCGGGATGCCGTGCTCGGCCGCGGCCCGGCGCAGCACCGACGCGACCAGCTCGGACAGGGCCGGGTGGTCGGGGTGGGCCTTGACGACGACCGGGTTGCCCGCGGCGAGCGCGCTAGCGGTGTCACCGCCGGCGACGGAGAAGGCGAAGGGGAAGTTGGAGGCCGCGTAGACGGCGACGACGCCGAGGGGGACCTTGTAGCGGCGCAGGTCGGGGATGGGCGGGGTGGCGGTGTCGTCGGGGTGGTTGATCACCACGCCGAGGAACTCGCCCTCGTCGACGATGTCGGCGAAGGCCCGCAGCTGGTAGCTGGTGCGGGCGAGCTCGCCGGTGAGCCGGACCGGGCCGAGCGCGGTCTCGGCGTCGGCGGCCTCCACGAGGTGGTCCTCGGAGGCCTGGAGCAGGTCGGCGGCGGAGCGCAGGAAGGCCGCGCGGACGGCACGGTCGGCGAGGGACGCGCGCGCGTCGTGCGCGGCGCGGACCGTGGCGTCCACCTCCTGGGCTGTGGCCTCCACCGCAACCTGTTCGCGCTGCTTCCCGGTTCGGGGGTCGACACTCCAGACTGGTGCTGCTGCCACCGCGGTCCCTCCACGTGTATCCGGGTCATCCACATCCGGGTCATCCACCAGGAACGTTCGATATGCTGAACGCTGTCTCTGGTGGTGAATATGCTGTCCGAGACTATATCTCTGGTTCTCGTCCAACGAAGGGGTCAAGGGCGATGTCGGCAGGCGAGACGGGCGGCGGTTCACAGGTCAAGTCCGCGGTACGGACGGTCGAACTGCTCGAATACTTCGCCGGGCGCCCCGGCATGCACTCCCTGGCCGCCGTCCAGGAGGCCGTCGGTTACCCCAAGTCCAGCCTCTACATGCTGCTGCGCACGCTGGTGGAGCTGGGCTGGGTGGAGACCGACGCGACGGGCACGCGGTACGGCATCGGGGTGCGGGCGCTGCTCGTCGGCACCTCCTACATCGACGGCGACGAGGTGGTCGCGGCGGCCCGGCCGACCCTGGACCGGCTCTCCGACGACACCACGGA
The DNA here is from genome assembly GCF_000719505.1 of Streptomyces sp. NRRL B-3229. Taxonomy (NCBI): domain Bacteria; kingdom Bacillati; phylum Actinomycetota; class Actinomycetes; order Kitasatosporales; family Streptomycetaceae; genus Streptomyces; species Streptomyces sp. NRRL B-3229. The sequence goes on from NZ_JOGP01000008.1 coordinate 96,277, forward strand.
GACCATCCACCTGGCACGGCTGGACGGCACGAACGTCGTCTACCTCGCGACCCGGCAGTCCCAGCACTACCTGCGCCCCTTCACGAGAGTCGGCCGCCGGCTCCCGGCGCACTCCACCTCCCTCGGCAAGGCGCTGCTGAGCACGTACTCCGACGAGCAGGTCCGCAAGATGCTGCCGGAGACCCTGCCCGCGCTGACCGAGCACACCATCACCGACCGCGAGAAGCTCATCGAGGAACTGCACCAGATCCGGGAGCAGGGCTTCTCGGTCGACCGCGAGGAGAACACCCTGGGCCTGCGCTGCTTCGGCGTGGCGATCCCCTACCGCACCCCCGCGCGGGACGCGATCAGCTGCTCGGTGCCGGTCGCGCGGCTGACCCCGGCCCACGAACAGCTGGTGAAGGACGCCCTGTTCGACGCCCGCGACCGGCTGACCCTCGCGACCCGCAGGCTCTGACAGACCCTGCCCCTAGGCTCGGAGCATGCAGATCACGCTCCGAGAGGTCCACGACAGCGATCTGCCGGTCTTCTTCCGGCAGATGAACGATCCCGAGGCCCTGCACATGGCCGCGTTCACCCCGAAGGACCCGGGCGACCGGGACGCCTTCGACGCCCACTGGAAACGGATCAGGGCCTCGGACGCCGTGCACCGCACGGTGCTCGCGGACGGGGACGTGGTGGGCAGCGCGGCGGTGTACGGCGAACCGGGCGAGCGCGAGGTGACGTACTGGATCGACCGCACCTACTGGGGGCGGGGCATCGCCACCGCGGCCCTGCGGGAGCTGATCGTCCAGGTGCCCGAGCGGCCCCTGTACGCCCGCGCCGCCGCCGACAACGCGGGCTCGCTGCGGGTGCTCCACAAGTGCGGGTTCCGGGTGACCGCCGAGGCCTCCGGGTACGCCAACGCGCGCGGGGCGGAGATCGACGAACTCGTGCTCGCGCTGGAGGCCTGAGACCGTCGTAAATGAGCGTCCGATGAGAAAAGCGGACGGACGGGAACGACTCGCCGCGGCCTGATCGTCCTCTGGGTGGGATGAACAAGACGATCAGGCGCGCATCGGTCTTCTCGCTGCTCCTGGTGTTCGCTCTGCTGCTGCGGGCGACCTGGGTGCAGTTCTACGAGGGCCAGGCACTCGCGGACGACAAGGACAACCGGCGGAACGTCATCGAGACGTACTCCTCGCCGCTCGGGAACATCATCGTGGCCGGAAAGGCGGTCACCGGTTCCGCGCGGACCGAGGACAGCGACCTCGCGTACAAGCGGACGTACACGAACGGCAAGCTGTACGCGGCGGTGACGGGCTACGCCTCGCAGGCCTACGCCCCCACCCAGCTGGAGGGCATCTACGCCGACCTCCTCAACGGCACGGACACCCGGCTGAAGACCGTCATGGACACCCTCACCAACCAGCGGGCCAAGCCCGGTGATGTGATCACGACGATCGATCCGGCCGTGCAGAAGGCGGCCTACGACACGCTCGGCGACAAGAAGGGCGCGGCCGTCGCCATCGACCCGACGACCGGCAAGATCCTGGCGGTCGTGTCGACGCCGTCGTACGACCCGTCCTCGCTGACGGACGCCAACACCGCGGCCGGCGCCTGGAAGCAGCTCAACGCCGACTCCGACAAGCCGCTCACCAACCGCGCGCTGCGCCAGCCGTTGCCGCCCGGTTCGACGTTCAAGCTGGTGGTGGCCGCGGCCGCGCTGGAGGACGGTCTGTACTCCTCGGTGGACGAGAAGACCGACAGCCCGGACCCGTACACCCTGCCGGGCACGGTGACCCCGCTGGGCAACGAGAACTCCTCGGCGCCCTGCAAGGACGCCTCGATCCGGGTCGCGCTCGAGTACTCCTGCAACACCGTGTTCGCGAAGATGGCCGTCAACCTGGGCCAGGACAAGGTGCGGGCGATGGCCGAGAAGTTCGGCTTCAACAACGCCGAGCAGGACGTCCCGGTGCGGGCGTACGAGAGCGTCTACCCCTCGGACATGAACCAGTCCTCCACCGCTCTGACCGGCATCGGGCAGTACGACGTGACCGCCACCCCCCTCCAGATGGCCATGGTCTCCGCGGCCATAGCCAACGGCGGCGAGCTGGTGACGCCCCACATGGTCTCGTCGATCACCGACAACGGCGGCGACGTCCTGAAGAACTACGACGACGAGGCGAAGAGCACGCGGGTCGTCAGCGCGCGGACCGCGGAGCAACTCCAGTCGGCGATGCAGTCGGTGGTGACGGACGGCACCGCGACCAACGCCCGGATCGACGGGGTCACGGTCGGCGGCAAGACGGGCACCGCCCAGCACGGCGAGAACAACAGCCAGACGCCGTACGCCTGGTTCACGTCCTATGCGAAGGCCGGGGGCAAGGAGGTCGCCGTGGCGGTCGTGGTGGAGCAGTCGAACGCGGCCCGCTCGGAGGTCAGCGGCAACGGACTGGCCGCCCCCGTGGCCAAGGCCATGATGGAGGCGGCCGTCCGGAACTGAACCGTCCCGGGGGTCACTTGACCCCGAGCACCTGCTCGATGGGGTCGATCGCGAAGTAGACCAGGAACAGCGCCGACGTCCCCCACAGCAGCCAGTGGATCTCCTTGGCCTTGCCGAGCACGACCTTGATCACGACGTAGGCCAGGAAGCCCGCCCCGATGCCGTTCGTGATCGAGTACGTGAAGGGCATCACGGCGATGGTCAGGAATGCCGGGATCGCGATGTCGTACTGGTCCCAGTCGATGTGCTTGACCTGCGTCATCATCAGGAACCCGACGGCGACGAGCGCGGGCGCGGCGGCCTGGAGCGGCACGATGGTCAGCAGCGGGGTCAGGAAGAGCGCCAGTGCGAACAGCCCACCGGTGACCAGGTTCGAGAAGCCCGTGCGCGAGCCCTCGCCGACGCCGGCCGCCGACTCGATGTACGAGGTCGCGGAGGACGCGGACGCGGCGCCGCCGGCCACCGCCGCCGCCCCGTCGATGAGGAGCACCCGGCCCAGGTTGGGGACCTTCCCCTCCTCGTCCAGCAGGCCCGCCTCCGCGCTGATGCCGACGACCGTGCCCATGGTGTCGAAGAAGTCGGACAGGATCAGCGTGAAGATCAGCAGCACGACGGTGACCACGCCCACACCGGGTGCGTCGAAGGCGCCGAACAGGCTGAAGTGGCCGATCAGTCCGAAGTCGGGGGTGTCGACGATCTTGTCGGGCCAGGCCGGTGTCGTCAGGCCCCAGGACTTGATGTCGGCGACGGAGTTGATGATCATCGCGAGGACCGTCATGGTCACGATGCTGATCAGGATGGCGCCCTTGACCTTGCGGGCGAGCAGCCCGACGGTCAGCAGCACGCCGAGGCAGAACACCAGGATCGGCCAGCCGCCGAGGGTGCCGGTGCCCCCGAGCTGCACCGGCACGGTGGTGTTCGCGGCGTCGGGGATGCGGCTGACGAATCCCGCGTCCACGAAGCCGATGAAGGCGATGAACAGCCCGATGCCGACGCTGATCGCCTGCTTGAGCGGTTGCGGGATGGCCCGCATGACGGCCTCCCGCAGTCCGGTGACCACGAGGACGCAGATCAGCAGCCCTTCCAGGACGACCAGCCCCATCGCGTCGTCCCAGCTCATCAGCGGGGCGATCTGGAAGGCGACGACGGCGTTCAGTCCGAGCCCGGCGGCGAGCGCGAGCGGCAGGTTGCCGCCCACGCCCATGATGATCGTCATCACCGCGGCCACCAGGGCCGTCGCGGTGGTCAGCTGGACGGCGTCCAGGTGGTGCCCGAACTTGTCCTTGGCGCTGCCGAGGATGATCGGGTTCAGGACGAGGATGTAGGCCATCGTGAAGAACGTGGCGAGGCCGCCGCGTATCTCTCTGGTGTAGGTGGATCCCCGTTCGGAGATCCTGAAGTACTGGTCGACGGACATGCCGGCGGCTCCCTGGTGCCTGAATGATCGATGTGCGGATGCTGGCTGGATTGTGCATGCCAAGAACCCGGTTCGGGTTTTCCCCGTGTTACGGAATCGGACCCGACGAGCCGGACATCGTTCGAAGGCCCGTACGAGAACCGCACACTCACCACTGCTACGCTCCGGATCGTCCCGGCCCGTCCGGAACGATCACATGACATTCACATGGCACACATCCGTGAGAGAGGTAGCCCGTGGGCACAGTCGTCGACGACGACGCCTCCGTGGAGTTCCATGCCTTCTTCGAGCGCCACTACGCCGAACTGTCCCGTCTCGCCCACCTGCTGACCGGGGAGTCGGACGCGGCGGACGATCTGGCGGCGGACGCGCTGCTGGCGCTGTGGCACCGCTGGGACCGGGTGCGCGTGGCCGAGCACCCGGCGGCCTACGCGCGCGGGGTGGTCGCCAACCTGGCCCGCACCCGCGTCCGCAGCACGGTCCGCGAGCGCCGCCGGATCGCCCTGTTCTGGTCCCAGCGCGAGGAGAAGGCCGAGAACCCGGACGTGGCGGGCGTGGTCGACGTGCGGGAGGCGCTGCGCAGGCTGCCGTTCCGCAAGCGGGCCTGTGTCGTACTGCGGCACGCGTTCGACCTCTCCGAGAAGGACACCGCGCTGGCCCTCGGTGTGTCGGTCGGTACGGTGAAGAGCCAGACCTCGAAGGGGATGGCCGAGTTGCAGCGCCTGCTGGGCGTCCAGGACGCCCCGCTGAGGATGCGTGCGGCGATGGCGCGCACCGGTGAGGCCGGAGGAAGGGACCGATGACCATGCGGCGGGACGGGCACGGCGAACTGCGCGCCCGGCTGCGGGACGCGGCCGGGCAGCACGAGCCGGACCGTGAGCGGATCCTCGCCCGGGTCGAGCGCGGCATGGCGGAGCAGGGCCGGCGTGACCACCGGGCGACCCGGCCGCCGGTGTACGGCTGGGTGCGGGTGGTCGGCGCCACGGCCGCGGTCGCCTGCGTCCTCGGATTCGGCGGCTATGCGGTGGCGTCGGCCGTGAAGGACGAACCGCCCGCGGAGAGGTCGGTCGCCGCCACCGGCACGCCCAGCCCGTCACCCGACGCGACGAGCCGTCCGCCCGCCCCGTCGGCGGATCCGACCCCGCGCTCCACCTCCCACGGCACGGACCGTCCGACCCGAGCGCCCTCGCGCACGCCCGAGGCATCCCCCCAGGTGCCGGCCTCCGGTGCCGAGGACGGCCCGCTCCGGTCGGACGGCTCGGTGGGCTCGAACAGCAACGAGTTCTGGGCGCAGAGCGATGTGACCCTCAGGACCTCCGCGCCCCTGACCGCGCTCACGGTCGAGTTGCAGATCGCACAGACCGGCGGTGTCACCAGCACGGGTGCCTGGCGCTCACTGCCCGAGGACGACTACACGCTCACGGTCGCCGAGAAGGACGGCTTCCTCGTCTACACCTGGGTGCTCAAGGACGGCCGTACGGTCCCGGCGGGCGAGTGGGTGTTCGCCGGGCAGTACAACCGCGGACGCGGCGACCGGAACGTGAAGGGCGACAGCTACACGGCGACGGCGGTCACAAAGTCGAACAAACTCTCCGTGAAGGGCGGCTTCGCCGCGCAGGGTGGCGGTTCGGCGGACGCGGGGGGTTCATAGCGGCCCGCAGGGACGCGAAGACTCCGCATGTGCAGGATTTCTCCCTTGGGGTAGAAGTGACACAACCTCATGTTCGATTTAGACGTCCTTTCCAGTGCACAGACCTGTCGACCCGAGCCCCCCTCGGTCGACAGCTGCCGGCTGGAGCCCCCCTCGGGCCGGCACCAGAAGCGCCCCGCCTGTGACGACAGGCGGGGCGTTTCCTCGTTGCGGACCCGACAGAAACCCCCACACCCCCACACCTCCCGCCCCTTCCGCCCCTGAGGAGCCCCGCCCGTGACCCGTCCCCCCTACGCCGGATATCTCTTCGCCTACTTCACCGGCGAGGGCACCGCCGACGGCGAGCAGATCCGCTACGCCCTCAGCCGCGGCGACGACCCCCTGCACTGGCGTGAGCTGAACGGCGGTGCGCCCGTCGTCACCTCAGCGATCGGCGAGAAGGGCCTGCGGGACCCGTTCCTGGTCCGCTCCCCCACGGGCGACCGGTTCTTCCTGCTCGCCACGGATCTGCGGATGCACCAGGAGAGCAGCGGCAGCTGGGACGAGGTCCAGCGCAACGGCAGCCGGTCGATCGTGATCCTGGAGTCGACCGACCTGGTCCACTGGACGGACCCGCGGCTGGTGGAGGTCGCTCCCGAGAGCGCGGGCAACGCCTGGGCGCCGGAGGCCTGTTACGACCCCGAGCTCGACGCGTACGTCGTGTACTGGGCGTCGAGGCTGCGCGGCTCGACTTACCACACCATGCTGTACGCGACGACGGAGGACTTCCGCGTCTTCAGCGCCCCGGAGGTCTGGCACGACCCCGGGCACTCGGTGATCGACTCGACGGTGCTGGAGCACGACGGCACCTACTACCGCTACACCAAGGACGAGCGGGATCCTGCGTCCGGTGCACCGGGGTCGAAGTTCATCACCGCCGAGAAGTCACCGACGCTCACCGGCACTTCGTACACACCGGTCGCGGACGGCATCGGCGGCGGGGTGCTGAGCCGGGGCGAGGGGCCGATCGCCTTCCGGGCCAACTCCGGTGGGAAGTGGTACCTGTTCATCGACGAGTACGACGGTCGCGGGTACGTCCCCTTCGAGACCGCCGACCTCGACTCGGGCAGGTGGACGCCGTGCACGGACCACCGGTTGCCCGCGAGTCCCCGCCACGGCTCGGTGCTTCCGGTGACGCGGGAGGAGTACGACCGGCTGCTGGCCGCGTATCCGGTCTGCGGGACGTCCGTCGTGGACGCCACGGCCGCCGGTCAGAAGGGGTACGCGATCGTCACGGAGGCCGCGTCGAAGGTCGTGCTGCCGATGCGGCCGGGCACCGATCTCTCCGTCCTGGCACCGGAGTTGGCGGTCGGCGAGGGGGCGCGCGTGAGCCCCGCATCCGGCACCCGCCGGGACTTCCGCACGCCGCAGACGTACACGGTGACGGCTCCGGACGGGACCAGCCGCCGCTGGACCGTCGAGGCCGTGCCGACCGGCAGTCCCGTCCTGCCCGGTCTCCACGCCGACCCGGACGTGCACCACCTGGACGGTGAGTACTGGATCCACCCGACGACGGACGGCTTCGAGGGCTGGGGCGGCACCAGGTTCACGGCGTACTCCTCCACGGACCTGGTCCACTGGAAGGACCACGGGGTGATCCTCGACCTCGGTGCGGACGTGTCGTGGGCCGACTCGTACGCGTGGGCGCCGACGATCGCCGAGCGGGACGGGAGGTACTACTTCTACTTCTGTGCCGAGCAGCAGATCGGCGTGGCGGTGGCGGACTCCCCCGCCGGGCCGTTCGAGGACGCGCTGGGCAAGCCGCTGGTGGCGAAGGGCGGTTCGCTCAAGGGCCAGATGATCGACCCGGCCGTCTTCACCGACGACGACGGGACGTCGTACCTCTACTGGGGCAACGGGCACGCGTACGTGGTGCCGCTGAACGACGACATGACCTCGTACGACCCGGCGAAGGTCGAGGACATCACGCCGGAGGACTTCCGCGAGGGGTCCTTCGTGATCAAACGGCAGGGCACGTACTACTTCATGTGGTCCGAGGACGACACCCGCAGCGAGGACTACCACGTCGCCTACGCGACGGGACCGTCCCCGCTCGGTCCGTGGACCAAGAGGGGGACGGTCCTGTCCAAGCGTCCCGAGTACGGCATCCTCGCCACCGGTCACCACTCCGTGGTGAACGTCCCCGGCACCGACGACTGGTACATCGTCTATCACCGGTTCGCCCTGAACGGGCCGGGGCGGCCGGGCGGGGACGGCACGCACCGGGAGACCACCGTCGACCGCATGGAGTTCGCGGCGGACGGTTCGATCAGGCCGGTGGTGCCGACCCTCGAAGGGATCCGGCCGGTACGGAGGTGAGCCTCAGCTGACGAAGTACGTCGGGTTCGGGAGCTTGTACGTCCTGTCGGCGTAGCCGCCGTCGAGGTCGGAGTACTGGTCGCCGAAGTTGGCGATGATGTCGTACCCGAGGTCGTTCTCGATGTGCGCGCGGGTACCGGACTTGTACTGCACGGTGGTGCAGGTCCAGGTGCCCGGCGTGGCGCAGGCGCTGAGGTAGGACGGCGGGTTCGCCTTGTCCTTGAGGAAGACGTGGGCGGCGTCGAGGTTCACGTCGGCGCCGATCTTCTTCAGGTTCTCGACCGCTGCGGAGCGCTGGGCCTCGCTCAGACCGGAGTTGTAGAAGACCTCGACGCCCTTCTTCGCGGCGTACTGCACGAGCTCGGGGCTGCCGAACACGGCCGGGCGGTCGGCCTTGTTGACGTAGTCGGCCCACGTGGTCGAGTTGTAGGTGTAGTTGTAGCGCTTCTCGTAGTCGAGGCTGAGCAGCAGCGTGTCGTCGATGTCGAAGACGACCGCGGGCTTCTCGCCCCGGTGGTGCGCCTTGCGGGTGGCCTGGTCGATGTACTTCCTGGCCGCCTTGTCGATGGCCGCCAGGTCCTTGGCGTAGGGGCTGGTGGGCGACGCCTGGTAGACACCGTTCGCGTCGGCCGCGGTGCCGTAGTAGGTGTCGATGTCCTTGACCAGGAGCCCGATGTTGTAGGGCTCGTGCGTGGAGTTCGCCGTGGACTGGCCGGCGGTGGCCGCACCGGCGCCGTAGAGGGCGCCGGCGGCGACGGCACACGCCGAGGCGACGGCGGCGATACGCAATGTCTTATGCATGACAGAGGTTCTACGCGCGTCACCATGTCGGGCGCGAGACCCGCCCGGTAAAAAACGGGTCAAGCGCCTTGATCACGGGTGCCGTGGGATCAGTTCATGGTCGCCCCGATGGTGGTGCTGCCCGTGGTCAGGAAGGTGGTGGCGGGCAGGGTGCCGCTGGAGGAGCGGGCGTTGTACGTCGAAGAGGCGTCCGTCGACCTGAACGCGGGGGTGCCGATCCCGCTGTCCCAGTTGTTGCCGGACGAGGTCACCCGGGAGCCCTTGGTGACCGAGCCGCTGCCGTTGCTCACCGCGAGGTTCTTGCCGAGTTTCGCGGAACTGGTGGCGAAGTAGTAGCCCCACTTGCTGTTGGCGTAGGCGGTGGTGCGGTTGAGGACCAGGGCTCCGGTGTTGGAGTTCTCGGTGAAGCCGTTGCCCGCGTTGCCCCAGGCGGCGGAGTTGTTGACGACGTGTGCGACGACCTCGCCGTCGCCACCCAGTTTGTAGCCGTTGCCGTCGCCCGCGAAGGCGGAGTCGGACCAGCGGTTGACGCCGTTGCCCATGGACCAGGTGTGCTCGACGGTGACCGGCGAGGAGAAGGACCAGAAGTCGATGCCGTCGTCCGAGTTGTTGTAGAGACGGGCCCCGGTGATGAGGTTGCCGGTGCCGGAGCCGAACTTCACGGCGATGCCGTCGGCGTTCTCGCCGTGGTTCGCGGCGTCGTAGTTGCCGTAACTGTCGATGTTCTTCACGGTGTTGTTGACCGTGCCGTCACCGGTGAGCGTGAAGCCGGAGTCGCCGCCGTTGATGGTCTTGATGTTGTTCCAGACCGTCCCGGTGCAGGACTGGCAGACGACCGCGCTGTCCGGGGAGTTCTGGAAGGTCAGGTTGGAGACGTTCCAGTAGTCGGCGGTCAGCTTGAAGATCCAGGCACCGGCGGGGAGCGAGGACCCGTCGATCTTCACGGTCTCCGAGCCGTACGCGGTCAGGGTGACCGGCGAGGAGGAGGTGCCGTTGGCCGTGGACTGGAGGGTGGCCGTCGGGCGGTAGGTGCCGCCGCGGACCTGGATGACGGTGCCGGGGGTGGCGTTCTTGACGGCGTTGGACAGGTCGGTGACGTTGCTGACGACCACGGTGGCGGCCTGCGCCTGGGTGGGGAGGACGGCGAGGCCGGAGCCGAGGGCGAGGGCGGCCGTGACGATGAGAGGGGTACGACGAGACATGGGGGGCGGGTCCTTTCGTCGTGCTTTCGGGGTCCTTTTCGGGGGGGTTGTGCGGGGTCCTTTACGGGGTGTTGTGCGGGGTGCTTTACGGGGTGTTGTGCGGGGTGCTTTACGGGCGCCAGTCGCCGAGGTAGGCGCGCCTGGTGTGGGACTCGGCTTCCTCGGGGGTGAGTTGGGGTCTGTTCTCCGGGACCGTGATCGCCGCGCCGGGGCCGGAGTTGCCGTACTCCCGGAAGCGCATGGTCTGCCAGGGGTACTGCTCGCGCATGTTCGTGTACGGCGCGACCGGGTCGATGCCGGGGCCGATCCAGGAGTCCCGCACGACCAGCGAGGGCCAGGCGGTCGTCTCGTACGACGGCACCCAGGGGCGGGCCAGTTTGTACGCCCCGTCCTCGGCGCCGGAGGTGAACCGGGAGCGGAGGGCGAGGATGCCGCGCGGGTTGGCGCGGGCCGTGGAGGGGGCGAAGACCATGCCCTTGGGCGTGAAGGTCACGTCCCGCTGGAGCGTGTGGAAGTGGCACTCCTCGAAGACGGCGGTGGCCCGGCCGAAGACGAAGTCGACGTCTCCCTCGAGGTAGCAGCGGCGGAAGTACTGGCGGTCGAAGGAGGCGAGCGCGGTCGTCTCGACGAAGAGGGTGTCCTGGTGGGCCAGGAGCCGGACGTTGTCGAAGTGGGTACGGTCGCCGTAGGTGCAGGCCGCGACCGCCTGGGTGCCGGTGATGTCGGGGTGGTCGGCGCGCAGCCAGTCGTTGGCCAGGGTGAGGTCGCGGACGGTGAGGCCGGGGCCCGCGGACGTGAAGGTGGCGGACCCTGCGGTGCCGTACGTGGTGCCGTCGGGCTTCTTCGTGCCGTTGGCGTTGTCGTACACGATCACGGTGGCACGGGGGTCACGGGTGGCGCCTCGCAGGGTCAACTCCGCTGCGCTCGCCGGGATGGCGACGAACTCGCGATAGGTGCCCGGGTGCACGACGATCGTCCAGCCGGGGCCGGTGACCGCGTCGACGGCGGCCTGGACGGAGTCGCCGGGGTGGACGTGGAGGACGCGGCGGGTACCGGCGTGGGCCGGGGCGGCGGCCCCGAGAGCGAGTCCGGTAGCGGCGGCCAGGAAGTTCCGTCTGCGCATGTCAGCACGTCTCCTTCCAGGGCTGCCAGTCGCCGAGATACGCCTCCCGCGTGGCCGACTCCGCCTGCGTGCGGGTGAGTTGGGGCCGGTTGTCGGGGACGGTGATGCGGGCGCCGGGGCCCGTGTTGCGGTACTCGGCGAACCGTTGGCTCTGCCAGGGGAACGCGTCCGACATGGTGGTGTAGGGCGCGACCGCGTCGATGCCGGGACCGAGCCAGGTGTCCCGCACCACGAGCGAGGGCCGGGCGGTGGTGTCGGAGCTCGGCACCCACGGCCGGGCCAGCTTGTAGAAGGCGTCGGGGGCTTCGCTGCTGACCCGGCTCCTGGTCACGAGGTAGCCGCGCGGGTTGGCGCCCGCCGTCGAGGGCGCGAACACGAAGCCGTACGGCGCCGCCGCCAGGTCGGTGCGGTTCAGGGTGCGGAAGTGGCAGTGCTCGTGGACGGCCGTGGCCCGCCCGAAGACGAAGTCGACGTCTCCCTCGGCGTAGCAGTGCGCGAAGTACTGGCGGGCGAAGGAGGTGAGCGCGATCGAGTCGGCGTACAGGGTGTCCTGGTGGCCGAGGAAGCGGCAGTGGTGGAAGGCGGAGCGGTCGCCCTGGACCTTGAGGGCGACGGCCTGGGTGGCGGTGATGTCGGGGTGGTCGGCGCGCAGCCAGTCGTTGGCGAAGGTGATCCAGCGGGCGGTGAAGCCGTCGGCCTGCACGGTCGTGGTGGCCGATCCGGTGGTGCCGTGGGTGCCGCCGCCCGGCTTGGGGGTGCCGGCGGCGTTGTCGTGGACGATGACCACGTCACGGGGGTCCTCCGAGGCGCCGATCCAGGTGGTCTCGGTGCGGGTGACGTCGACGGCCACCGTCTCCCGGTAGGTGCCGGGGGCGAGGACCAGGGTCCAGCCGCTGCCGCCGGCGGCGGTGACGGCGTCCTTCACGGTCGTGTGGTCGCCTCGGCCGCGCGGGTCGACGTAGAGCGTCTGCGAGGTGAGCCGGGCGGCCGGGGACCCGAAACGGCCGAACGGAGGCCGGTTGCGGTTGCCCGTGGCGAGGGCGGGGCTCGGCGCGAGCGCGGCTGCCGCGCCGGTGCCCGCGAGCAGGAAGCCCCTTCTGGACAGGGGGAGTCGGTCGTGGTGCGAGGACATGCGGGTGCTCCTTGGGGACGCGGCTCTGGGGTGGGGTGCCTCGCGTGGGGGCGCCTCGCGTGAGGGGGTGGTCGAGGTGGGTGGCCGGGGCGGCCGCTGGATGCCGCCCCTGGCCGGGCGGGGGCGGCGTCGGTCAGCTGACCCGGCGGATCGGTGAGGCGGGTCAGAGCAGAAGGGGCCGGTGTCAGCGGATGGGGCCGGTGTCAGCAGATGCGGCCCGCGCCCGCGCCGCGGTCGACGATCGCCGGAACCTTCTTCGTGGGGTCCACCTTCGTACGCAGGGTGGGTGTCCAGCCCGCGCCGGACTCCAGGGTCTCGGCGGGGATCTCCGCGTTGTGGACGGCGATCAGATCGGTGGGCTTGCCGTTGACGTAGTTGTCGGCGGCGGTGAGCGGCGAGATGTTCCACCGCTTGAGCACCTTGGCCGCGCTGATCCCCGCCGGCAGCGTGAACGCGTTGTGCTCGGCGACGAGTTGGGACTCCTTGCCGATGCCGAAGCTGTACACGTAGTCGCTGTTGGCCACGAAGTGGTTGTTGTACGAGTCGACCTGTCCGAAGCGGACCCGGGGCGCGCGCTCGACCAGGTTCGAGAACAGGTTGTGGTGGAAGGTGACCTTGAGCTTGCCCCGGTCTCCCGCCGCCGTGGACTCGCTGTCGCTGTTGCCGATCAGGATCGTCTTGTCGTGCTCGGTGAAGACGTTCCAGGAGGCGGTGACGTGGTTCGCGCCGCGCACGATGTCCAGCTCACCGTCGTGCTGCTGGTAGAGCATGCCGAAGTAGGTGGGCGCGGCGCTGTCCGGGTGGGACCCGTCGGTGAAGGTGTTGTGGTCCAGCCAGACGTGGCTGGAGCCGTAGACGACGGCGGTGTCGTACTCGGAGTTCCAGTTGCCCTTGGCGCCGTCGGTGGGGTCCCACTGCGGGAAGCAGTCGACCGGGCTCTCGAAGGTGAGGTTGCGGACGATGACGTTGTCGACGCCCTTGATCTGGAGACTCGCGCCCTTGAACCCGGCGTCGCGGCCGATGCCGATGATCGTGGTGTTGGCCGGGATGTTCGCCTTGATGGTCTGGTCCTGGCTGGCGGCCGAGGCGCGCCGCAAACCCTCGGGGCTGTCGTCGGGCTCGGCGCTCAGGTCGGTGTCCAGGCCCCAGGCCTCGGGCGAGTACTTCGCCAGATAGGCGTCGAAGTCGTATCCGGGCGCGGCGAGGGAGTCGCAGCCCTCGGAGACCGCGTCGATGGTCCCCTTCACCTTGATGATCTTCGGTGCGCTGCCGTCCGCGGTGAGGGCGGCCTTGAAGCCGGCCCAGTCGGTGACGGTGTGGACGTGGGCGGCGTCCGCGGCCGCGCCTCCGGTGGTGCCGGTGCCGTACGAGGCCCAGCCGTCCCCGGCGGCGAGGGTCTCGCGGGCCGTGTCGTGGCCCTCGGCCCCGGCGGTGGTACCGGTGACCGCGAGAACGAGGGCGGTGCAGCCCGCCACGGCCAGGGTCTTTGTTATGACATGGGCATGCCATATCTGTGTGTTCATCATGAGGCTCTCTGTTGTGGGGAAGGGGGGGTCAGGCGGTGGCCGGCGGCGGCCAGGTGATCCACGACTCGGGGATCTCGGCGTCGAGCCGGCACACATGCCGGGGGGAGAGAATCCGTCGGCGCACCAGTTCACCGGCGACGAGCCGGGCCACGGCGATCGCGCCCGGCGGGTTGAAGTGCGTGTTGTCCTGCTCGGTCGCGGTCCAGTTGAAGTACCGCTTGGTCTCCTCGACCCCGAGCTGCTGCCAGAGCGCGATCGACAGGGCCTGGATGTCGAGCAGGGCGACGCGTTCGTCCTGGGCAAGGGCGCGCATGGCGGCCGGATACTCGCCGTGACTGGTGACGGCGTTCCCCTGAGCGTCGAACCTCCGCCGCTCGACGGGCGTGGCCAGCACGGGCCGGGCACCCTTCACGCGGGCGCCCTCGATGTACCTGCGCAGGTAGTCCTGGTACGTCGTCCAGGGCTCCGTGTACCGCGTCGGGTCCTCCGACTTCTCGTCGTTGTGCCCGAACTGCACGAGCAGGACGTCACCGGGCCTGATCAGCCCGAGGATTGCGTCCAGCCGCCCCTCGTCCACAAAGGACTTCGAACTCCGCCCGTTCACCGCGTGGTTGGCGACGGAGAGATCCTTGTGGAGGAAGAAGGGCAATGCCATCCCCCAGCCGGTCTCGGGAGCGGCGTCGGAGTATTTCTGGGCGGCGGTGGAGTCACCGGCTATATAGAGGGTGCGCGTCCTTCGGGGAGCGGCGTGAGCGATACCGGCCGCACCTGATGCGAGCGGCGCGGCGGAAAGCGCTGCGACGGTGACTTGTCGACGAGTGAGTGACATTTCCGGTGCACCTTCCTGTCTTTTAGGGGTGCGGGGCGGTATCGACATGCGGCTCCGCCGCGGGGCGCGACCAGCCACGACGAGACCCGCAGCCGGCCGCACAGCGATCCCCCCGAGTTCTCAGCCGTTCTGTTCCTTCCACTCCGCCTGAGCCTTGTTCAGCTGCTCGGCCATCGTGTCCAGGAAGTCCTTCGCACTCATGTCACCGAGCAGCACCTTCTGGAAGTTCGGCTCGTTGTCCGCCTTGGAGATGGTGTTCCAGTCGGGCAGGTAGTACGGCAGCTGGACGATCGACGTGGAACCGTCGGTCAGCGCGGCCGCAGCCAGTTTCGTGGGCTCGGCCTCGGAGATCCACGCGTCCTTCGCGGCCTCGTTGTTCGACGGCACCTGCCCGGCCGCCTTGTTGAACTTCGAGTTCTCCGCGTGCGAGGTCGCGAACTCGATGAACTTCCAGGCGGCGTCCTTGTTCTTCGAGCTCCTGAACACCCCGAGCCCGTCGACGGGGTTGGAGACCTGGACCCGCTTGCCGTTCGCGCCGACCGGCTGCGGAATGCCCCGGAACTTGTCGGCCCCGAGCGCCTTCACATGGTCCTGGTAGGAGCCCAGGTTGTGGTTCAGCATGCCGATCGTGCCGGAGTCCCACTGCGCGACCATCTTGGTGAAGTCGTTGTTGAGGTCGGCGGCCGGGGTGTCCTTCTTGTACAGCGCCGCGTACTTCTCCAGCGCCGCCACGTTCTTCGGGTCGTTGAGCGTGGTCTTGTCGCCGTTCCAGAACGAGGTGATCCCGCTCTGCCCGTACGCGGCGTCCAGCGCCTGGGCTATGGAACCCGCTCCGCCACGGATGGTGTAACCGAACTCGTTCTTCTTCGCGTTCGTGAGCTTCTTCGCGGCCTCGTAGAACTTGTCCCAGGTCGTCGGCTCGTCCAGTCCGGCCTTCTTGAACAGGTCGGTCCGGTAGTAGAGGACACCGTTGTTGGCTGAGGTCGGGATCGAGTAGAGGGTTCCGTCCCCGCCACCGGACGCCTTCAGCACGCTCACCATGTCCTTGTTGAGCCTGCCGTCGAGCGAGGACCCGGCGAGCCGGTCGTCGAGCGGCTCCAGCGCGTTCTGCGCGGCGAACCCGGCGAGCATGGCCGCGCCGACTCCGCCGACGTCCGGGAGGCCGCCGCCCTGGATGGCGGTGTCGACCTTGGACTGGTACTCGGTGGACGCGATGCCGACGTACTCGACCTTGATGTCGGGGTTGGCCTTCTGGAAGTCGGCGATGACCTCCTTCCAGATGTCGGTGCGCACACCGCCGTTGTTGTCCCAGAAGACGATCTTGCCCTTGCCGCTGCCGTCCTCGCCCTTGTCGCCGCCGGCCCCGCTGCCGTCGTCACCGCAGGCGGTGGCGGTGAGCGCCAGGACGGCCCCGAGGGCGACGGCTGTGGCAGCGCGCCTGCTTCTGCGAATGCTGATCTTCATTGGCCGGCTCTCTTCTTCTGGGTCCAGCGGAGATGTGACGTTTTTCGGCAAGCGCTTGCTACGAAGGTGCTGCGTCATTGCGGCTCCCAACAGGCTTACGGATTCGGTGCGTTACAGGTGGTCGGTCCTGAAGTGCGGAATCGGCCGGGTCACTGGCTGACCGCCTTCCGCACCAGGGCCGCCGCTTCCAGCCGGGGCAGGCGTCCGTCGGCGACGACGGTGACGATGCGGCGTACGACGGTCTCGCCGGGCGGGACCGGCAGCCGCGTCCCGGACGCCAACGACGAGCCCACGCCCGGGTATTCGGCGGCACGTAAGAACCAGGGATCGCGTCGGGTCACCTCGGTGGCGCCGGCGAACACGAGGGTCCAGGTGCCGCCGGTGAGGGCGACCCAGTCGGCGCGGGTGCCGTGGATCGCGTCCTCGCCCGCACGGTCGACGGTGAACACCTCGGGTGCCGTGGCCTCCTTGCGGGCCCGCCAGAAGAAGCCGCCGTAGGCCGCGCCGGGGCGGCCGTTGGTGGCCGGGCTGCCGATCGAGAGGGGGCCGTGGGTGACGTTGGTGAGCGCGAAGGTGAAGTCCAACGCCCAGGCCGTCGGGGTCAGTTCGGTGGCGGAGACCGTACGGCGCTCGCGCAGCAGCTCGGCGCCGGAGGCGACCCAGCGCAGTTCCTCCACGAAGCCGTCCGGGTCGCGCTGGGGGAAGGAGGTGTGGCGCTGGGCGCCGTGGTTGTCGAGCTCGGTGGGGCCCTGGTCGCGGACGTAGGTGCGTCCGCCCCAGAAGTTGTGCCCCTCGACGTCGGGAACGGCGACGCCGACGCCGAGGTGGTGGGGGTGGTCGGCGGGGCCGAGTTCGGTGACCGCCGTGCCGGCCAGGGTGGTGACGGGGTGCAGGTAGGGCCGCGGGGAGAGCCGGTCGGGCAGCTCGGGGCGGGTGACGCAGCGGCCGACGGGGCGGCCCGCGACCCGCAGGACCGGGGCATCGGGGGGCGTCATGTACTCACCTCGTTCGCTTCGTGCGGCCGGGCCCAGTCGGCGCCGAGCTCGGAGTACAGGGCGAGGCTGTCCGCGGCGGCGGCCACGAGCCCGTCGATGCCGGGGACGACCCGGCGCTCCTCGTCCGGCAGCAGTCGCCAGGCGGACGCCGGCAGCGGGGCCGGGTCCGGGGCCAGCCGGATCGCCTCGACGACCTTCATGAAGGCACCCGTCGCCTCCGGGGCGACCAGCAGCTCGTCGCCGTCGGTGAGGTGGCCCACCAGGTTCTCCAGCAGGTCGGTGAGGCCGTACTCGTACTCCTCGGGGCCGTGCCCGGCCCGCTGGAGGAGCACCCGGTCCTGCTTGTACCAGTAGGTGATCCGGCCGCGGTCACCGTGCACCACGACGTACGGGTCGCCGGGGTCCTCGGCGCACAGGGTCACGGCGACGGTCACCCTGAGACCGCTTGCCGTGGTGACGCGGACGCAGGAGGTGTCGTCGGACTCGATGTCGTTGGCGCGCTGGAGTTCCGTCTCGATGCGGGTGACGTCCTCGGCGCGGCTCGCGTCGGCGAGGGCGAGCGCGGTGGCGACGGCGTGCGCGAGGGGGTTGGTCAGGGCGCCGTCGATGACGTCGACGCCGTTCATCCGCCGCTTGCCCGCCCAGGGCGCACGCCGGTAGTACGACTCGGCGCGGGCCCAGGCTCCGGCACCGCCGATCCCGGTCACCTCGCCGATCGTGCCCTCCTCGATCAGCCGGCGGATCGCGGGCACGGCGTGCGAGCCCAGCGACTGGAAGCCGATCTGGCAGGCGATCCCGGCGGCGGCGACCCCGTCGGCCATGCGGCGGAACTCGGCGTACGACGGCGCCGGGGGCTTCTCCAGCAGGACGTGCACGCCTCGCTCGGCCGCCGCGAGCGCCAGGTCGGTGTGGGTCGGGATCGGCGTGCAGATCACGGCGATCCGGGCGCCGGTGGAGTCGAGGAGCGCGCCGAAGTCGGCGGACTGCTCGGGCGTGCCGAGGCCGTCGGGGATCTCCTCGCCGGTCAGCGGGGTCAGCTCGCAGATCCCCGCCAGTCGTACGATCCCCTTGTCCTGGAGCCGGCGGATGTTCTCCAGGTGCCAGCGGCCGTGGCCGCGCGCGCCCGCCAGGACGATGTCCACGGTGCCGGTGACGGCTTCGGTGTTCGTGGTGGTGTCGTCGGTGCTCATGGCATCCTCCCTGCGCCCGCGCCGCGTGCCGGCTGTCGGTCGGCCGCCGCGGCACTGTCGATCTTTGTGTGCAGGGTAGGCGCCCGCCCGCCGTCAGCCGGGGTCATGTGGTCGACGCCCCCGTGGGTCGAGCGCCGGCCGGCCACCGCACCCGGCGCCGAGGACATCCCCGCAGACCCCCTGCCGAGCAGCACACGGCCCACCGCGCGCCCCTCCGCCCGGACGACGAAGCCCAGCAGGCCCAGCACCACGCCTCCCACCGCGATCCGACGGAGTCTCATCCCTTCACCGCCCCCGCGCTGAAGCCCGTGATCAGCCACTTCTGGATGAAGGCGAAGACGATCACGACGGGGACCGCGGCGATGATGCCGCCGGCGGCCAGCGCGCCGAGGTCGACGCTGTCGGCGCTCATCAGGGTGTTGAGGCCGACCGGGATGGTCTGCTTGTCCTGGTTGTTGAGGAACATCAGGGCGAACAGGAAGTGGTTCCAGGAGTGCACGAAGGCGAAGGAGCCGACGGCGATCAGACCCGGCCTGAGCAGCGGCAGCACGACGATCCTGAAGGCCGTCATCCGGTTGCAGCCGTCCACCCAGGCCGCCTCCTCCAGGGAGTACGGCACGTTCTTGATGAAGTTGCTGATCAGGATCATCGACAGGGGCAGCTGGAACACCGTCTCGGCGATGATGACGCTGCCCAGTGAGTTGATCATCTTCAGCTCGGCAAAGATCTCGAACAGCGGCACCAGGAGCAGCGCGCCCGGCACGAACTGGGAGCACAGCAGGGCCAGCATGAACGCGTTCTTGATCCTGAAGTCGAACCGGGCGAGGGCGTAGCCGCCGGCCAGGGCGACCAGGGTCGTCATCACCAGGGTCGCGAGACCGACGTACACGCTGTTCTCGAAGTAGGTGCCGAAGGACCGCTGCGTCCACACCTTCTCGAAGTGGTCGAAGGTGATCGGCCAGGGCACCAGCGAGGTGGAGCCGGCCGGGCGCAGCGCGAACAGCAGGATCCAGTAGAAGGGGATCAGGGTGAAGACGAGGTAGATCGACAGGGGTGTGTAGATCTGCCAGCGGGGCACCTCGTCCCAGGCGCGGCGGCGCTTCACCGGACGGGTCGCCTCCGGTGGCTGCGGCACGGGAGCGGGCGCGACCTTCGTGGCCTCCTTGGTGATCACTTGGAACCGCCTCCGAACTTGCTCAGCCGCAGGTAGACCATCGAGCAGAAGAGCAGGATCACGAACGCGACCGTGGTCAGGGCGGACGCGTAGCCGAAGTTGTGGGCGTCGACGCTGGTGTTGGCGATGTAGAGGGGCAGGGTGGTCGTCTCCCCCGCGGGTCCGCCGCCGGTCAAGGTGTAGAGCAGGTCGACGTTGTTGAACTCCCACACCGCGCGCAGCAGCGTGGACAGGATGATCGCGTCCTTCAGGTGCGGCAGCGTGATGTGCCAGAACTGCTTGATCTTGGTTGCCCCGTCGACCTCGGCGGCCTCGTACAGGTCCTTCGAGACGGACTGGAGGTCGGCGAGGATGAGGATCGCGAAGAACGGCACCCCGCGCCACAGGTCGGCGACGACCGCCGCCGAGAACACGGTGGAGGTGTCCGACAGCCAGCTGGTGCCGTAGGAGCCGACGCCCATGTCGGCGAGGTAACGGGTGATGCCCGTCTGGGAGTTGTAGAGCAGCACCCAGATCGCGGAGGTCAGCACACCGGAGACGGCCCACGGGGAGAAGACCAGCGCGCGGCCGAGACCCCGGCCCACGAACGTCTGGTTGACGATCAGCGCGAGCGCGAGGCCGAACAGCAGCTGGAGTCCGACCTCGACGAGGACCCACTTGGCGCTGAAGGTCAACGTGTCCCAGAACTGCGGGTCCTTGGTGAAGATCTGGACGAAGTTGTCGAAGCCCGCGTACCCGTTCCGCCACGGCTTGGTGGGGTTGTAGTTCTGGAGGCTGTAGTAGAAGACGCTGATGACCGGGTAGGCGATGAAGCCCAGCATCAGCAGGGCCGCCGGCGCGATCAGCAGGTACGGCAGCCTGCGGGGGGTGGCGGAGGCGCGGCGCCGCCGCCGAAGGGGCGCGGGCGGTTTCGCCACGGCTGCGGCTTGGGCCATGACAGGTCTCCGTTCTCGGTGCGTGCGGCTTGCGTTCGTGGTGCGGTAAGCGCTTTCTCGATGTGCGTGGAGTGCGACTTGAGGTTGCGTGGCGTGTGCAGCGTGCGTTGTGGCTGGGCGCGCAGTTCCCCGCGCCCCTGGGGTGGGTGCAGTCAGCCTGCGTACGGATCCGAGACCTTGCCCGGCGTGGCCAGGAACTCGAAGTCGCAGCCGGTGTTCGCTTGCGTGATCTGGTCGTTGTAGAGGGCGCCGTAGCCGCGTTCGTAGCGGGTGGGCGGGGGCGTCCAGTCCCTGCGACGCCGCTCCAACTCCTCGTCATCCACGTTGAGTTGGAGCATCCTGGCCTCGACGTCGAGCGTGATCATGTCACCCGTGTGGACAAGGGCCAGGGGTCCGCCGATATACGACTCCGGAGCCACATGGAGCACGCACGTGCCGTAGCTCGTGCCGCTCATCCGGGCGTCGGAGATACGGACCATGTCGCGTACGCCCTGCTTGAGCAGGTGGTCGGGGATGGGGAGCATGCCGTACTCGGGCATGCCGGGGCCACCCTTGGGCCCGGCGTTGCGCAGCACCAGGACGCTGTCCGCGGTGATGTCCAACTCCGGGTCGTTGATGGTGCGTTGCATGGACTTGTAGTCGTCGAAGACGACCGCGGGCCCGGTGTGCTTGAGCAGGTGCGATTCGGCGGAGATGTGCTTGATGACGGCGCCGTCCGGGCAGAGGTTGCCGCGCAGGACGGCGACCCCGCCCTCGCTCGCGACCGGGTTGTCACGGGTGCGGATGACGTCGTCGTTGTGGACGACGGCACCCTCCAGCTGCTCGCCCAGGGTGCCGTTCACGGTCGGCCGGTCCAGGTGGAGCAGGTCGGTGATCCGGGAGAGGAAGGCGGGCAGACCGCCGGCGAAGTGGAAGTCCTCCATGAGGTACGTCCGTCCGCCGGGCCGTACGTTCGCCAGGACCGGGACCGTGCGGGCGATGCGGTCGAAGTCGTCCAGGGTGAGTTCGACGCCCGCCCGGCCGGCCATGGCGATCAGGTGGATGACCGCGTTGGTGGAGCCGCCCAGCCCGAGGACAGTGGTGACGGCGTCCTCGAAGGCGTCCCGGGTGAGGATGCCGGACGGCTTGAGCCCGGTCCAGGCGAGTTCCACGGCCCGGCGTCCGGAGGCGGCCGCCATCCGCTCGTGGGCGGAGTCGACGGCCGGGATCGAGGACGCGCCCGGCAGGGTCATGCCAAGGCATTCCGCGGCCGCGGTCATCGTGGACGCGGTCCCCATGGTCATGCAGTGGCCCGGCGAGCGCGCCAACCCGCCCTGGAGCTCGCGCAGTTCGCAGTCGGTGAGGTTGCCCGCGCGGTGCTCGTCCCAGTACTTCCACATGTCGGTGCCGGACCCGAGGGTCTCCCCGCGCCAGTGGCCCGGCAGCATCGGCCCCGCGGGCACGAAGATCGAGGGCACGTCGGCCGAGGTCGCGCCCATGAGCAGCGCGGGCGTCGACTTGTCGCAGCCCCCGAGCAGCACCGCCGCGTCGATCGGGTAGGACCGCAGCAGTTCCTCGGTCTCCATGGCGAGGAGGTTGCGGTAGAGCATCGGAGTGGGCTTCTGGTACGTCTCCGAGAGCGTGGCGACCGGGAACTCCAGCGGGAAGCCGCCCGCCTGCCACACCCCGCGCTTGACGGCCTCGGCGCGCTCGCGCAGATGGACGTGGCAGGGGTTGATGTCGGACCAGGTGTTGAGGACGGCGATCACCGGTCGGCCCCGGTACTCCTCGGCCTCGTAACCGAGCTGCCGCATCCGGGCGTTGTGCGACCAGGTACGCAACTGGCCCTGGGTGCCGTACCACTGGTGGCTGCGCAGCTCCTCCGGCCTCAGCCTCTCCGTGTCCGGCCTCAGCCTCTCCGTGTCGGTCATATCGCCCACCCGGCGGCTATCGCGGCGACCTCGGCGCGCTCCGACTCGGACAACTCCCGGCTCGGCGGCCGGACTTGGCGGCGGCACAGGCCGAGCGAGGCGAGGGCCTCCTTGACGACGGTGACGTTGTCGGCGGAGCCGTTCGCCGCGCGGAGTTCCTCGAAGCGGCGGATCTGCTCCCAGACCTTCATGGCGGCCGGGAAGTCCCCGGATCGAAGCGCTTCGATCATGTTCAGCGAGACGGCGGGGGCGACGTTCACCAGTCCCGAGGTGAAGCCGGTGGCGCCCGCCGAGAAGTAGGAGGGGGCGTAGGGCTCGGCGAGCCCGGCCACCCACACGAAGCGTTCGAGTCCCGCGTCCCGGGCGAAGGCGGCGAACCTGGCCGCGTCCGGAACGGCGTACTTCACCCCGATGACGTTGGGGCAGGCGTCGGCGAGTTCGGCGAGGCGCTCCCCGCGGAGCTGGGCGTTGCGGATGTAGGGAACCACCCCCAGCTCCGGGACGGCCTCGGCGATGGCGCGGTGGTAGTCGACCCAGCCGCTCTGCGAGACGTAGGGGTGGACGGGCTGGTGGACCATGACCATGCCCGCGCCGAGTTCCCGGGCGTGCCGGGCGGAGGCGACCGCGGTGGGCACGTCGTGCCCCACGCCCACGAGGACGTCGGCCCGGTCCCCGGTCTCGTCGAGGGTCAACTCCGTGACCAGACGGCGTTCTTCGGGCGCGAGGGCGTAGAACTCGCCGGTGTTCCCGTTGGGGGTGAGGGTGGTGACGCCACCGTCGAGCAGCCGGCGCAGCAGGGCCCGGTGGGCGTCCTGGTCGACGGTGCCGTCCTCGGCGAACGGGGTCACCGGGATCGCCACGACGTCGGCCAGGGCCGCCCGCTGGGGCTCGAACGTCTCGCTGCTCATTCCTGGCCCTCCTGGTCCAGCACTCCGGGGAACGCCCGCTCGACGAAGGACGCGATGTGGGCGTGCAGGGCCCGGCCCGCGCCCTCCGCGTCGCCCTCCTGGGCGAGTCGCAGGATCTCCCGGTGCTCTCCGGCCTCGCGCTCCCAGGACGGCGAGGCCGCCCAGGCGACGGCGGAGACCAGGGCGGCCTGGTCGCGGACCTCGTCGAGCATCCGGCCGAGCAGCGGATTGCCGCAGGGCAGATACAGGGCGCGGTGGAACTCCCGGTTGGCCAGGGAGCGTTCGGCGGTGTCGGTGGCGTCGTCGGCCCGGGTCAGGGCGGCACGGGCGGCGTCGAGGGAGGCCCCTCGCCGTACCGCCCGCCGCAGCGCCTCGGGTTCGAGGAGCAGGCGGACGTCGTAGACCTCGCGCGCCATGTCCGCGTCCACCATGCGCACCGTGACGCCCTTGTACTGGCTCATCACGACGAGCCCGGTCCCGGCCAGGGTCTTGAGCGCCTCGCGCACCGGGGTCTTGGACACCCCGAACTGTGCGGCGAGTTCGGTCTCCACCAGGGCCTGACCAGGCGTCAGGCGCCCGGTGAGGATGCGGCGTTTGATCTCCTCCAGCACGTACTGCGTGCGGGAGGGGATCGGCGTGGGCACAGAGGTCATGCGCGCCTCTCGGATCTCGCGTATCGGAACGTCGTGCATCGGAACGTCGTGCATCGAGTCGTCGCGTATCGAGCCGTCGTGTATCTGATCTCGCGTATCGCGTCTCATATATGACGTACGAAGTACGACGCGTTGAAGGTAGGAGGACGGTGTTGTTTCGTCAATGCTTCCGGCAAAGGAAGTTGAAGTCGCGGTGACGGCGCGTCAGACGAGCCGGGTCGCGCCCTCGAAGGCGGTCGTGGTCCGTCCGGTGAAGGCGACGGCCGCGCGGGCGGTCGCCGCGTCACGGGTGAGCGTGGGCCCGACATGGGTGACGATCAGCTCGCGCGCCCCCGCCTTGCGGGCGATGTCACCGGCGTCCTCCGGGGTCAGATGGACCTGTTCGCCTTCGCCATGCCGGTCGAGGTCCGCCTCGCACAGGAACACGTCGGATTCCGCGGCGAGTTCGACGAGGGCGGTGCACGGACCGCTGTCCCCCGAGTACGCGAGGACCCGTCCGGCGCACTCGGCGCGCAGCCCGTACGTCTCGGCGTCGTGGACGACGGCACGGGAGGCGAGGCGCAGGTTCCAGTGCCGGACCTCGTGGCCGTCGTACAGGGGCTGGAAGTCGAGGACACCGCTGAGGAAGCGGGTGTCGGACCGCCCGAAGAACCCGGCGATCCGGTGGGCGGCGCCGGGCGGGGCGTACACCGGGATCGGGGCGGGCGGGGTGAGGCCGCCGTACGCGAAGGCGTAGAGGGCGGGGAGCAGATCGGCGCTGTGGTCGGCGTGGAGGTGGGAGATCCAGATCGCCGTGAGCCGGGAGGGGTTCGTGTGCCGCTGCAACTCGGCGAAGGTTCCGGGGCCGGCGTCCACCCACACCTCGGCGCCCCCGCCGCGCAGCAGGTAGCCGGAGCAGGGGCGGCCGGGTCCCGGGTGCGGGGAGGCGGTGCCGAGGACGGTGAGGCTGAGGGGCGGCATGGTGGGGAGCGTACGGTCCGGGCCCGCCGCCCGCCGCCGGTTTCCGTTCGACTACGGCACGGTCGTACCGGCGTCTACACGGGCCGGCCCGGGTTCCGCCCGCTGAGGCCCACGGCCCGGTCGAGGAGCGGGGCGTCCTGGGGCACTGGGACGATCGGGCCGAAGATGGCGTCGCGGCTGGGGTCGTCGGCGGAGGCCTGGAGGAAGGCGAACGTCGCCTGGAGTGCGGCCGGGTCCGGCTCGTACGGCTGGCCGGTGGCCATGGCCAGGTCCCAGCCGTGGACGACGAGTTCGTCGACCGCGACGGCGGCGGCGATCTCGCCGGGCAGGTCCACGCCGCCCGCGCGGGTCATGCCGGTCCAAGCTGCCGGGTCCCGCCAGGCCTCGGCGAGCTCGTCGAGGACCTTGGGGAGCTCCGCGCGCCAGCCGGGGCCGATGTCCGGGACGGAGTCGGTCGGCGGGGTGTCGGTGGTGGCGCCCAGGTCCTTGCGGGCCGCGTCGCGGAAGGCCGCGGAGAGGCCGAGCAGATGGCCGAGCAGGTGGTGCACCGCGTACTCCGGACACGGTGTGGCGTGGCCCAGCTGCTCATCGGTGACGCCCTCGGCCAGCAGGGCGATGACGCGGGTCTGCGGTCCGAGGTCCAGGGGCGGGACGGTCATGCGGTGCTCCTCAGGGTTCGCGTGGTCGTGCGGGGTGAGCGTGGTCGTGAGGGGTGGACCGTCCCCGCTCCGAAAACTCATCGCTCGCACATCTACGTCACCTTCCCCATCCCTCCCCGGGGGCCTTAGACCCACGCTTTCCCCTCATGACGAAGACATGGGCGGTGCTCCGGGACCGCAACGCACGGCTGTATCTCACCGGGGTGCTCGTCTCCGGCTTCGGCACCTCGGCCCTGTGGCTGGTGTCCGGGGTCTGGGTCAAGGACCTCACCGGCTCGGACGGCCTGGCCGCGCTGTGCATGCTCGCGATGTGGGCGCCGACCCTCGCGGGCCCGCTGCTCGGCACCCTCGCGGACCGGGTCCGCCGCAAACCGCTGCTGATCGGCGCGAACCTGCTGCTCGCCGCGCTCCTGCCGGTCCTTCTCACCGCCCGTGTCCCGGTCGTCCTCACGGTGCTTCTCGTGTACGGCGCGGTGGGCGTGGTCCATGACGCGGCGGAGTCGGCCCTGGTCGCCGGAGCCGTCGCCCCGTCCCTGCTCGGTGACTTCAACGGGCTGCGGATGGCGATCACTGAGGGCATGAAGGTGATCGCCCCCTTGGCGGGCGCCGGCCTGTACGCCCTCCACGGCGGCCCGGCCGTGGCCCTTCTAGACGCCCTCACGTTCGCAGTGGCGGCGGCGGTGTACGCCGGACTACGCGTCCGCCAGGAGCGTCCACCCACCCGAGAGGAACCCCCCGAACCCTCCCCCCGCACCCCCTTCACCGAAGGCGCCCGGCACCTCTGGGCCCACCCCGTACTCCGCCCTCTGATCCTGGCCGGCGGCACCACCATGTTCTGTGCCGGGGTCAACGGCGCCCTGCTCTACGCCGTGATCGACGCCCTCGGCCGCTCCCCCGCGTACGCCGGTGTGCTGTACGCCGTCCAGGGCGCCGGATCCGTGGCCGTGGGGCTGTTCTCCGGTCCCGCGCTGCGGCGCCTGGGCGGGCGCCGGTTCGCCGGGTACGGCATCGCCCTCACGGCCGTGGCCGCCGGGCTCCGCGCGCTGCCCTCCGAGGCGCCGGCCCTGGCGAGCAGCGCGGCGATCGGCGTCGGCCTGCCCTGTGTGCTGATCGCCGCGCTCACCGCCGTGCAGCGCGAGACCCCGGACGCACTGCTGGGCCGTACCGCCGCCACCGCCCACACCCTGGTGTTCGCGCCGAACGCGCTGGGCCTCGCGGCGGGCGCGGCCCTGGTCGAACTGGTCGACCAGCGGCCGCTGTCGGCCGTCCTCGGCATGGTGTGGCTGGCCACCGCCGTGCCCCTGTTTCAGAGGCCGGCCAGCGCCGAGCGGATCGCCTCCAGGTCGCCGTCCGACGCCAACCCGGCGTGATACAGCCGGACTTCGGTCGCCCCGCGCTCTCGCGCCCGCGCCACGTCCGCCGCGAGGGTGCCCGGGCTGCCACCCATCGCCTGGACGACGGGGAAGTTGGCGGCGATCACCGCGTCGTCCCGGACTCCGGCGAACGGCGTGAGGAGGCCCGGCCCGTCCGCGCAGGGCACCACCACACCGTCCGCGACGGACAGGACGTGCTCCGGGGCGACTCCCGGGTTGGCGCCGACGTGGTACGTCACCGGGTCGGCGTGCAGCAGGATCTGGAAACCCTCGGGAGCGGCCGCCCGGACCGCCCGGACGGCCGCCTCCTGGAGTGTGCGGGCCATCTCGTCGCGCCATGCGCGGGTGGCGGCCGCGAGCCCGTCGCCGAGCAGCTTCTCGACCCCGGCCCAGCCCCCGTCGTCCGGCGCCCCCCGCCACAGCGGCTCCAGGGCGGTACGCACGGACGCCGCCAACTCGTCGGGATCGACGCCCTGTTCGCCGTACCCCTCGCGGCACGTCCCGCAGAAGCAGAGCGCCATGAGGTACATCCCGGCGTCGCCGAGCGGGACCCCGCCGGTCTTGTCGTGGGCGTGCAGGTGCTGGAGGCCGTACCAGCCGAGGGACTCCAGTTCGGTGCCGGCGGCGCCGGGGCGGACGGCCGCCTCCACGGCGAGGTCGACGAGGTACGCGCGCGTGGCGGGCTGGGCGATGCACGGGGCCCACGGGTAGCGGTCGCCGTAGGCGTTGACGACGGAGATGCCCGGATGCTCGGCTCCCATACGGGAGTTGTGCGCGAGGACGACCCAGGTGTGCACCTCGAGACCGGCCCCGGCGAGTTCCGCACAGGCCGTCCCGAAGGCGTCCCCGGGCGCCCAGTCGCCGGCCGGGTACGGGCGCAGGTCCCGTCCTTCCCAGCGCGCGTCCGTCGGGTACAGGACCGCCGCGTGCTCGGCGGTGACGATGCGGTGGCGCGGGTGACGGGGGGTCAGCGCGCGCGTGGAGTGGTACGCGGCGGCGAGGGTCGCCTGGCGCACGCCGAGCCCGGCGATCCGGGCCGCGGCCTCCGGGTCACCGTTGACGTCCCAGGGGTAGACGAACGTCGACGCCTTCACCGTGCCTCCTCCAGGAGCGCGTGGCCGCGCTCGATGATCTGCGCGAGTTGCTTCACATGGTCCTCGTCCGGCTCGTGCAGCGGCGGCCGGACCTCGCCCACGTCGAGGCCACGGAGCCGGACACCGGCCTTCACCAGGGAGACGGCGTACCCGCGGCCACGCGCGCGCAGTTCGACGAAGGGACGGTAGAAGCCGTCGAGCAGGCGGTCGGCCGTGGCCCGGTCGTCCTCGACGAGCGCGCGGTGGAAGGCGAGGGCGACCTCGGGGGCGAAGCAGAAGACGGCCGAGGAGTACAGGGGAACGCCGATGGCCCGGTAGGCGAGCTGGGTCTGCTCGGCGGTGGGCAGGCCGTTGAAGTAGAGGAAGTCGCCGGGCACTTCGGTGCGCACCGCACTCACGGTCCGCTGCATCAGGTCGAGGTCGCCGAGGCCGTCCTTGAGGCCGATGATCCCCTCGGTGCGGGCCAGTTCGACGACGGTCTCCGGGGTGAACACGGCGTTGTCGCGCTGGTAGACGATCACCGGGAGCGGGGTCGCGGCGGCCACCTCGCGGTAGTGCCGCAGCAGTCCCCCCTGCCCGGCGACCACCAGATAGGGCGGCAGGGCGAGCAGTCCGTCGGCCCCGGCGGCCGCGGCGAGCCGCGCGTACCGCACGGCGAGCGCGGTGCCGTATCCGGCGCCCGCGACGACCGGCACCCGCCCGGCCGTCTCCGCCACGGCCGCGCGGACGCAGTCCTGGAACTCCTCGGGCGTGAGCGCGTGGAACTCCCCGGTGCCGCAGCACGCGAACACGGCCGCGGCCCCGGCGTCCACGCCCTGGCGTACGTGCGCGCGGTACACACCGAGGTCGACGGATCCGTCCGGGCCGTAGGGGGTGACGGGGAAGAACAGCGGCCCGCTGGGGATGCCGAGTCGATGGGCGAGGTCGGCGGACGACGTCACAGGCTCTCCCTAGAATGACATGCAGAATACTGATCAGAGTTTATATTTCTGAACGCACACCACGCTACCCTTGACGAAGCCAAGACCCAATCCCTAGCTTGTCCACGCATGTGAATACCGTGCACTGACGAGGCCGTTCAAGGAGACCCGAGGATGCCCGCTCCCCGCACCGTCCTGCTCACCGGCGCCGCCGGCGGCCTCGGAACCCTGATGCGGGACCTCCTGCCCGCGTACGGCTACGAGCTGCGCCTGCTCGACCTGCGGCCGATCGAGGGCGAGCCGGACGCGATCGTCGCCGATCTCGCCGACCGGGAGGCGGTGCGCGAGGCCGTGCGCGGTGTCGACGCGATCCTCCACCTCGCGGGCATCTCCCTGGAAGCCCCGTTCGAGAAGATCCTCAAGGCCAACATCGAGGGCACCTACCACCTCTACGAGGCCGCACGCGCCGAGGGCGTCCCGCGGATCGTCTTCGCCTCCTCCAACCACGCGGTGGGCTACACCCCGCGCCCCCGGGGCCAGGACCCCCTCATCCCCGTCGACACCCCGCGCCGACCGGACACCTTCTACGGCCTGTCCAAGTCGTTCGGCGAGGATCTCGCGCAGTTCTACTGGGACAAGCACGGCCTGGAGACCGTCTCGGTCCGCATCGGCTCCTGCTTCCCGGAGCCGACCAGCGTGCGCATGCTCTCCCTGTGGATGAGCCCCGCCGACGGCGCCCGCCTCTTCCACGCGGCGCTGACCGCAGAGGAGGTCGGCCACACCGTGGTCTACGGCTCCTCTGCCAACAGCCGTCTGTGGTGGGACCTGGCCAGCGCTCGCGCCCTCGGCTACGACCCCCAGGACGACTCGGAGCCCTACGCCGAGAAGCTCATCGCCGAACAGGGCGAACTGGAGGAAGGCGTGGAGGCCCACGCCTACCTGGGCGGCCAGTTCGTGACGGACCCGCCGATCTGGCCGCACTGATCCAGGCGTAACGAGGGCGGGCGGGCACCGAACGGGCCCGCCCGCAGGCATATCCGGGCACGGGGCAGGGGCCTGGGGGTAGGCGCGAAGCGCCACCCCCAGGGGCGCGGGGAACTGCGCGACCAGCCACATCGGACCCGCACCCGCCACACGACCGCCCCACCCGAGTCCGTAGGCCCGCCCCGCCCGAACGGGCACACACGGACAGGATCACCCCCGCAACAGACCTGGTCACCACCCCCCGCCCGCTGTACAACTTCCTCCAGACGGCCCGAACGGGCACCACACGACAGGAGGGCGGGTGACCGAATGACCAGTACCGCGGAAGAACGCCAGCGGCACATCGTCCGCACCGCCCGCACCACCGGCGCCGTCGACGTCAACACCCTCGCCGCCCAGCTCGGCGTCGCGAAGGAGACCGTGCGGAGAGACCTCCGCGCCCTGGAGGACCACGGCCTGGTCCGCCGTACGCACGGCGGCGCCTACCCCGTGGAGAGCGCCGGTTTCGAGACGACGCTGGCCTTCCGCGCCACCAGCCACGTGCCCGAGAAGCGCCGGGTCGCGGCCGCCGCGGCCGAGCTGGTCGGGGACGCCGAGACGGTCTTCGTCGACGAGGGCTTCACCCCGCAGCTCATCGCCGAGGCCCTGCCCCGGGACCGGCCGCTGACCGTGGTCACCGCCTCCCTGCCGGTCGCCGGCGCCCTGGCCGGGGCCGAGAACACCTCCGTGCTGCTGCTCGGCGGGCGGGTCCGGGCCGGAACCCTGGCCACGGTCGACCACTGGACGACGAAGATGCTGGCCGGGTTCGTCCTCGACCTGGCCTTCATCGGCGCCAACGGCATCTCCCGCGAACACGGCCTCACCACCCCCGACCCCGCGGTCGGCGAGGTCAAGGCGCAGGCCGTCCGGGCCGCGCGCCGCACGGTGTTCGCGGGCGTGCACACCAAGTTCGGCGCGGTCAGCTTCTGCCGGTTCGCGGAGATCGGCGCGCTGGAGGCGATCGTGACCAGCACGCTGCTGCCGTCGGCCGAGGCCCACCGCTACTCCCTGCTGGGCCCGCAGGTCATCCGGGTCTGACGTCCGAACTCACTCCTCTATGGGGCCACTTACCACAATCAGTGCCCTTTATGTCCCTCTATGTCCAGGAGCGATCCATGCGAACCCCGAGCCGACGACGGCCACCGCGAGCCACACTCGCCCTGGCCGCCGCAGGGACGCTGCTCGCCCCGCTGCTCTCCGGCTGCTGGGTCGGAGCGGGCGGGACCGGGTCGGGCGGCACGTCCGTCAACGTCCTGATGGTCAACAACTCCCAGATGACGGAACTCCAGAAGCTCGCCCCGCGCTTCACCGAGGAGACCGGCATCAAGGTCAACTTCACCGTCCTGCCCGAGAACGACGTCCGCGACAAGATCAGCCAGGACTTCGCCAACCAGGCCGGCCAGTACGACGTGGCGACCCTGTCCAACTACGAGATCCCCATCTACGCCCGCAACGGCTGGCTGCACGAGATGAACTCGTACGTCGGCAAGGACCCGTCGTACGACGAACAGGACATCCTGGGGCCGATGCGCCAGTCCCTGACCGGCGACGACGGCAAGCTCTACGGCCAGCCCTTCTACGGCGAGTCGTCCTTCCTGATGTACCGCAAGGACGTCTTCGCGAAGAAGGGCCTGACCATGCCGGCCCGTCCCACCTGGACCCAGGTGGCCGACCTGGCCGCCAAGGTGGACGGTGCCGAGTCCGGCATGAAGGGCATCTGCCTGCGCGGACTGCCCGGTTGGGGCGAGGTCATGGCCCCTCTCACCACGGTCGTGAACACCTTCGGCGGCACCTGGTTCGACAAGGACTGGAAGGCCGGGCTGGACTCCCCCGCCTTCGAGAAGGCGACCAAGTTCTACGTCGATCTGGTGCGCGAACACGGCGAGTCCGGCGCCGCCCAGTCCGGCTTCGCCGAGTGCCTCAACAACATGACCCAGGGCAAGGTCGCCATGTGGTACGACGCCACCAGCGCCGCCGGTCTGCTGGAGGCGGCCGACTCCCCGGTCAGGGGCAAGCTCGGCTACGCCCCCGCTCCCGTCGAGCGGACCGAGGCCTCCGGCTGGCTCTACACCTGGGCCTGGGGCATCCAGAAAGCGTCCCGCAACCCCGACAACGCCTGGAAGTTCGTCTCCTGGGCGTCCGGCAAGCGGTACGAGCAGCTGGTCGGCGACGAGATCGGCTGGGCCAACGTCCCGGCGGGCAAGCGGGCTTCGACGTACACGAACCCGGAGTACCGCAAGTCGGCCGCCTCCTTCCAGGAGATGACCAAGGAGGCCATCGAGCAGGCGCGGCCGAACGACCCGGGGGTGCAGCCGCGTCCCGCGCCCGGCATCCAGTTCGTCGGCATCCCCGAGTTCACCGATCTCGGCACCCGGGTCTCCCAGGAGATCAGCGCGGCCATCGCCGGACGCCAGTCCGTCGAGTCGGCCCTGAGGAAGTCCCAGCAGCTCGCCGAGAAGATCTCCGAGGAGTACGAGGGACGATGACCGCGACAACGACGGCCCCACTGGCCACTCCGAGCGTTCGTACCGTGCGGCAGCCCTCGAACCGGCTGCGCGCCTGGGCCACCCGGGCCCCGCTGCTGCCCGCCCTGGTCTTCATGATCGTGGTCACCCAACTCCCGTTCGTGGCGACGGTGGTGATCTCCTTCTTCGACTGGAACTCGCTCTATCCGAAGGCCCGTCACTTCACCGGGGTCGACAACTACAAGGAGGTCCTCACCGACGCGGACCTGCGCCACTCGGTGTGGACGACGGTCCTGCTGACGGTGACGGTGGTCCTGGTCAGCCTGGTCCTCGGGCTCCTCCTGGCGCTGCTCCTGGACAGGAGGTTCCGCGGTCGAGGAGTGGTCCGCACCCTGCTGATCGCCCCGTTCCTGGTCGTACCGGTGGCGGCCGCGCTGCTCTGGAAACATGTGCTCTACAACCCCGAATACGGCTTGTTCAACGGGCTGTTGCACTATGTGGGCGGTCCACAGCCGGACTGGATCTCCAACACCCCGCTGCTCGCGGTCGAGGCCTCGCTGGTCTGGCAGTGGACCCCGTTCATGATGCTCATCCTGCTGGCCGGACTCCAGAGCCGTGACCAGCAGCAGATGGAGGCCGCGCGGGTGGACGGTGCGAGCGACTGGCAGATCTTCCGCTACCTGACGCTCCCGCACCTGCGCCGCTACCTGGAGCTGGGCGCCCTGCTCGGTTCGATCTACATCGTCCAGAACTTCGACGCGGTCTTCACGATCACGTCCGGTGGCCTGGGCACCGCCAACCTGCCGTACACCGTCTACCAGAGCTTCTACCAGGCCCACGAGAACGGCCTCGCCTCGGCGGCCGGCGTCCTGGTCGTCATCGGCTCGATCATCATCGCGACCTTCGCCCTGCGCGTGGTGTCGTCCCTGTTCCGCGAGGAGGTGGCACGCGCATGAACGTCCTGTGCCGCAACGGTCTGGGTCTGCTGGCCTGGCTCCTGGGCATCATGTTCTTCCTCCCGATCGCCTGGATGGCCCTGACGTCCTTCCACTCCGAGGCCGACGCGGCCACCAACCCGCCCTCCTTCGGCGCCGCCCTCACCTTGGACGGCTACCGCGACTTCTTCGGCACGGGCGGCGGCGCGAGCCCCTGGCCGGCGCTGGTCAACTCGCTGGTGGCGTCGGTGGCTTCGACCCTGTTCGTCCTGCTGCTTGCGCTCCCGGCGGCGTACGCGCTGTCGATCCGCCGGGTGCGGAAGTGGACGGACGTCCTGTTCTTCTTCCTCTCCACCAAGATGCTGCCGGTGGTGGCGGGCCTGCTGCCGATCTACCTGTTCGCGAAGAACACCGGCATGCTCGACAACATCTGGCTGCTGGTCGTCCTCTACACGTCGATGAACCTGCCGATCGCGGTCTGGATGATGCAGTCCTTCCTCGCCGAGGTCCCGGTCGCGGTGATCGAGGCGGCGCGGGTGGACGGCGCGGGGCTCCCGAC
This sequence comes from Streptomyces sp. NRRL B-3229, assembly GCF_000719505.1. NCBI lineage: Bacteria > Bacillati > Actinomycetota > Actinomycetes > Kitasatosporales > Streptomycetaceae > Streptomyces > Streptomyces sp. NRRL B-3229. The sequence goes on from NZ_JOGP01000008.1 coordinate 130,018, forward strand.
CGTCCTCGCGCGCGTGGTGGCCCCCATCGCCCTGCCGGGCATCGCGGCCACGGCCCTGATCTGCTTCATCTTCAGCTGGAACGAACTGCTGTTCGCGAGGGTGCTCACGGGCGTGGTCGCCGAGACCGCTCCCGTCTTCCTGACCGGCTTCATCACCAGCCAGGGGCTGTTCCTGGCGAAGGTGTGCGCCGCGTCGCTCGTGATCTCCCTGCCGGTGCTCGCCGCGGGGTTCGCCGCCCAGGACAAGCTGGTCCAGGGCCTGTCTCTGGGAGCCGTGAAATGAAGGCCGCCGTCATCGAGTCCGTGGGCCGTGCCGTCGTCGCCGAGGTCCCGGACCCGACGCCGGGTCCGCGCGAGGTCGTGGTCGAGGTCGCCGCATGCGGCCTGTGCGGCACCGATCTGCACATCCTCCAGGGCGAGTTCGCCCCCGAGCTGCCGATCGTGCCGGGCCACGAGTTCGCTGGCGAGGTGGTCGGGGTCGGCACCCGGGTCACCGAGCTGGCGGTCGGCGACCGGGTGGCCGTCGACCCGTCCCTGTACTGCCACGAGTGCCGCTACTGCCGTACGGGCCACAACAACCTCTGCGAACGCTGGGCCGCGATCGGCGTGACCACGGGCGGCGGCGCGGCGCGGTTCGCCCTCGCGCCGGTGGCCAACTGCGTACGGCTGCCCGAGCACGTCCGCACCCAGGACGCGGCGCTGGTGGAGCCGCTCTCCTGCGCGGTCCGGGGATACGACGTCCTGCGCGCCCGCCTCGGCGCCCATGTGCTGATCTACGGCTCGGGGACGATGGGTCTGATGATGCTGGAGCTGGCCAAGCGGACCGGCGCGGCGAGCGTGGACGTGGTGGACGTGAACCCGGCCCGGCTGGAGACGGCCCGCAAGCTCGGCGTCTCCGGCTCCGCGGCGAACGCCGACGAGCTGGACCGCCCGCAGGGCTGGGACCTGGTGATCGACGCGACGGGCAACGCGGCGGCGATCCAGGACGGCCTGGACCGGGTGGCCAAGGCGGGCACCTTCCTCCAGTTCGGGGTGGCCGACTACGCGACCCGGGTGACGATCGACCCGTACCGCGTCTACAACCAGGAGATCACCATCACCGGTTCCATGGCCGTCCTGCACAGCTTCGAGCGGGCGGCGGAGCTGTTCGCGACGGGGGTCCTGGACCCGGAGGTCTTCATCAGCGACCGGCTGCCCCTGGACCGCTATCCGGAGGCGCTGGAGCAGTTCGCGGCGGGGGTGGGCCGCAAGATCGTGGTGGTGCCGTAGACGGTGAAGCGGGGGCCGGAGGGGTGCCGTAGGCCAGTGGGGATGCCGTGGGCCGGTGGGGTGTCGTGGGCCGGTGGGGTGTCGTGGAAGATTAAGGGAACGGTAAAGCGGCGTCGGTCGTTCACCGGGCATGACAGCTATGACCCCGGGCTCGAACATCCCCCTCCCCGTCACCCGTGTGACGGTGGACGTCTCCGCGCCGGTGCGGCTCGACGTGTCGGGCCTGCTGCTCACCGCCGACGGCAAGGTGCGCTCCGACGACGACTTCATCTTCTACAACCAGCCGTCCGGGCCGGGAGTGACCTACCGCTCGGGCGGCGGCACATCCCCCGACGCGATCACCGTCGACACGGCGGCCCTGCCGCCCGGCATCGAGAAGATCGTCGTCACCGCGAGCCCGGACGCGGCAGGGCAGACCTTCCAGGGCATCGAGCCGACGGCCACGATCCGCAACGCGGACGACACCTCCGTCCTGGCCACGTTCACTCCCCCGCGGCTCGGCACCGAGACGGCGCTGGTGGTCGTGGAGATCTACCTGCGCAACGGCGCCTGGAAGGCCCGGGCGGTCGGACAGGGGTACGCGAACGGGCTGGCGGGCATCGCGACGGACTTCGGCGTGACCGTGGAGGAGCCGGCGCCGACGCCGGTGGCCCCGCAGCAGCCGGTGGCTCCGCCCCAACAGGCGGCTCCGCCGCAGCCCGTCGCTCCGCCGCCCGCCCCGACCGTGCAGACCCCGGTGGCCCCGCCCGCCACTCCCCCGGCCCCGCCCGCTCCCGCTGCGGGGACCGGGAAGATCAACCTCGACAAGGGGCGGGTCAGCCTCCAGAAGAACCAGACCGTGTCCCTGGTCAAGGGCGGCCGTCCGCTGCTCTCCCAGGTCAAGATGGGCCTCGGCTGGGAACCGGCGTTCCGGGGCAAGGACATCGACCTCGACGCGTCCGTCATCGCCTACGGCCCGCAGCGCAATCACATCGACAGCTGCTACTTCGGCAAGCTGTCCATCGTCGGCGGCGCGATCAAGCACTCCGGCGACAACCTCACGGGTGAGGGCAGCGGTGACGACGAGGTGATCGTCGTGGACCTCGGCCGGCTGCCCCAGGAGGTCACCGGCCTCGTCTTCACGGTCAACTCCTTCTCCGGCCAGAAGTTCACCGAGGTCGCCAAGGCGTACTGCCGCCTCATCGACGCCGCGAGCGGAGAGGAACTGGTCCGCTTCGACCTCACCGGCGCGGAGGCGCAGACGGGGGTCATGATGGCGAAGCTGATCCGCCAGTTCTCCGGCGAGTGGGAGATGACGGCGATGGGCGACTTCGTGAAGTCCCGCACGGTGAGGGGGATGGTGAAGCCGGCGGCCCAGGCGTTGTAGTTGTTCGACTGCGGGCCGGCGGGAGCTGGTCGCGCAGTTCCCCGCGCCCCTAAGAGCGGTGGGTACAGCCAGGCAGGCCTTGGCTGCACCCACTCAGGGGCGCGGGGAACTGCGCGACAAGCCACGACCCACCCGCACCCGCCGACCGGCAAAGCGAGGCACATCAACAGGCGCCGCTAACCCCGCACCCCCTCCATCAGCAACGTCAGACACCGCCGGATGGAAGCCCCACCCCCACCCCCCAGCTCCGCCGCCCCCGCCACCCCATGGGCCAGCCGAAGCAACTCCACCGGCTCCACATCCCCCCGCACCGCTCCAGACTCCCGCGCCGCCGACACCAACCGCTCCGCCGCCCCCCGCACATGCGTCCCGCACACCGTGGGCGTGACACCCCCGTCCGTCACCGTCACCGTCATCGCGGACCCCAGCAGCGCGCCCAGCCCCCGCACCTGGATCGTCCCGACGCACAGCTCGTACAGCCACTCCGTCAGCGCCTCCCCCGGCGGCAACCGCTCCGCGAGCTCGTCGGCACGCCGGGCGAGCCCCTCGACGCGGTCCACGTACGCCGCCTCCAGCAGGGCCCGCCGCGTCGGGAAGTGCCGGTAGAGGGTCCCCGACCCCACCCCCGCCCGCTTGGCGATGTCGTCGAGCGACGCACCCTCCCCGTGCTCGGCGAAGGCCTCCGCGGCGACCTTCAGCAGCCGCTCGTAGTTGCGCCGAGCGTCCGCACGCATGGCCCTGACCTGCGTCATCCAGATACTCCTCGGGAACCGGGGACTCCCTCCGTACGGTATCGAACGGGCCCCGGCCCCAGAGCGGGGTGAGCGCGGCGCACCGCCCGCCCTGCGCGCCCGTCAGACCCCGCCGGGGCCCGGCAGTTCTCCGGAACCGCGGGCCAGGTAGCGCGTCGTCAGCACACGGTGGCGGGCGGGTCCGAGGTCGCCGTCGACGCGGTCGAACAGCAGGGTCGCGGCCTCACGGCCGATGGCGACCGGGTCCTGGGCGATCACCGAGATGCCGGGGTCGAGCAGGTCGGCGAAGGGCAGGTCGTCGAAACCGATCAGCGCCACGTCGTGCTGACGTCGCAGGTCCTGGAGGGTCTTGCGGACACCGACGGTCACGAGGTTCTGGCCGGAGACGAGCGCGGTGGGCGGCCGGGGCAGGGCGAGGAGTTCCCGGGTGGCCTCCTGGGCGGCCTCGACACCGTGGACCGCGCGCCGTACGAGCGCCGGGTGCAGGACGGAGCCCGATTCCGCGAGCCCTTCGACGAATCCGGCGTGACGCTCCTCGGCGGTCCAGATCGTGGGGAGGTCTCCCAGGAAGGCGATGCGCCGGTGTCCCGCGGCGTGCAGCCGCCCGACCGCCGCGCGCACGCCCGCCCGGTTGTCCACCGTCACGGTGTCCACCTCCCGCACGCTCGTGGGCCGGTCCACGCACACGACGGGGGTGCCCGCACCCCGGGCCGCGTCGAGATCCGTGTCGGTCAGTCCGGTGGGCACCACGATGAGGCCGTCGACCCGGCGCGCGGTGAACGTGCCCACGAGACCGCGCTCCCTGACCGGGTCCTCGTCGGTGGAGCCGGCGAGCACCAGCACACCTCGTTCGGCGGCGGTGTCCTCGACCGCGCGGTGCAGGGCGGCGGAGAACGGGTTGGCGGCGTCCTCGAGGATCAGCCCGAGGGTGTGGGTGCGGCGGTCGGCCCTGCGCAGGCTGCTGGCCGTCATGTCGTGCCGGTAGCCGAGCAGTTCGGCGGCGCGCGTCACCTTAGCCGCCAGGTCCGGAGTGACTCCCGGCTTGCCGTTGACGACCCGGGAGACGGTGGCGATGCCGACCCCTGCCATGGTCGCGACGTCACGCATCGTCGCCGACCGCCTGCCGGCGTCGTGCTGCGAGGGTGGCAACGTTTTCACCTCCGTGGGCGCGGCTCTGACAGCCCTGCCCCATCCTCACACGGAAGCCATTTGCTGCCCAGAGTCTGGACACCGGGTGAGCCCGGCCGTACTTTCGGCGAAACGTTTCCAGACGTCGGCTGGAAGCTCTCGATGCCGCGCTCCCCTTGCCGGGCGGGCTCGCCCACGGCCTTGGACGAGGCCGGGCGGAGCCCTGCCCTGACCCGCACCTGACGCGGGCCGGTCCCCACGGCCGCGCCGCACCCGCCTGCCCGTAAGGAGCTCCATGTCCCGATCGCCTCGTCCGCGCCGCAGACTGCTCTCCGCGCTGGCCGCCCTGTCCGGGCTCGGCCTGATCGCCGCGTCCCCGGCCTCCGCCGCCCCGCTCCACCAGGAGCCCTACCGGCCCCAGTTCCACTTCACCCCGGCCCGGAACTGGATGAACGATCCCAACGGGCTCATCCACTACAAGGGCCAGTACCACCTGTTCTTCCAGTACAACCCGTCGGGCGACACCTGGGGCAACATGTCCTGGGGTCACGCGGTCAGCACCGACCTGGTGCACTGGAAGGAACTCCCGGTCGCCATCCCGCAGGACGCCGACGAGATGGTCTTCTCCGGCAGCGTGGTGCTGGACAGGAACAACACCACCGGCTTCGGCACCGCCGAGAACCCGCCGCTGGTCGCCGTCTACACGAGCCTGGTGAAGTCCGGCGGCGTCCAGCGGCAGTCCCTCGCCTACAGCACCGACGGCGGCACCACCTGGACGAAGTACTCCGGCAATCCGGTCCTCGACCTGGGTTCGACGGAGTTCCGCGACCCGAAGGTGTTCTGGTACGCGCCCACCCGCAGCTGGCTGATGGCCGTGGCCCTCTCCGACCAGCACAAGATCTCCTTCTACAGCTCGGCCGACCTCAAGCACTGGAGTCATCTGAGCGACTTCGGTCCGGCGGGCGCGACCGGCGGGGTGTGGGAGTGCCCCGACCTGTTCCCGCTGCCCGTGGACGGCGACGCGAAGAAGACCAAGTGGGTGCTGGCGGTCAACCTCAACCCCGGTGCCATCGCGGGCGGTTCGGGCGCCCAGTACTTCGTCGGCGACTTCGACGGCACCAAGTTCACCGCCGACGACAGCGGGGCGTACACCGCCCCGGCCGGTACCGCTCTCCAGGACTTCGAGTCCGGTTCGTTCGGGGACTGGACGGCCTCCGGCAGCGCGTTCGGCACCGGACCGGCGACGGGCGCCCTGGACGGCCAGAGCGCGGTGACCGGCTTCGGCGGCAAAACACTGGCCAACAGTTTTCATGGCGGTGACGCCGCCACCGGCACGCTGACCTCGCCCGCGTTCACCGTCACCGGCGACTACGTCAACTTCAGGGTCGGCGGCGGCAGGCACCCCTACCGGCCCGGTTCCGTCCTGGACGCGCAGCCCACGCCGGCCGGCGAGACACTCGCCGACTTCGAGGGCGGCACCTACTCCAGCCCCCTCGGCGACTGGACCACCACCGGCGACGCCTTCGGCACCGGACCGGCCGAGGGCACCCTGCCCGGCCAGCAGCAGGTGTCCGGCTACCTGGGCCACGGTCTCGTCAACAGTTTTCTGGGCGGGGACGCCGCCACCGGCACCCTCACCTCACCGGCCTTCACGATCGACAAGAAGTACCTGGACTTCCTCGTCGGCGGCGGCTACCACGGCGTCAGCTCCGGGTCCCCCACGGCCGTCGAACTCCTCGTGGACGGCAAGATGGTCCGCTCGGCCACGGGCAGCAACACGGAGGCCATGGACTGGGCCTCGTGGGACCTGTCCGACCTCCGGGGCAAGCAGGCCCGGATCAGGGTCGTGGACGCCGGCACCGGCGGCTGGGGCCACATCAACCTCGACCAGATGGTCCTCTCCGACACCCGGGCCCAGCCGCGCTCCGCCGAGACCGGCGTCAACCTGCTCGTGGACGGCAACGTCGTGCAGAGCGCCACCGGCTCCGACTCCGAGAACCTGGACTGGGCCTCCTTCAACACCACCGCCTACAAGGGGAAGAAGGTCCGGATCCAGATCGTCGACGCCAACACAGGCGGCTGGGGACACGTCCTCGCCGACGACTTCACCGTCGCCGCGGCACCCGCCCGGTCCGTCCTCCAGCGCGCCCACTGGCTCGACCACGGCCAGGACTTCTACGCCGCCAACAGCTTCACCGACGCTCCGGACGGCCGACGCGTCATGATCGCCTGGATGAACAACTGGAACTACGGGCAGGCCATCCCCACCAGCCCGTGGCGCAGCGCCGACACCTTCCCCCGTCAGCTCTCCCTGAAGACCATCGGCGGCAGGATCCAGCTGGTCCAGCAGCCGGTCGGCGAGCTGAAGACGCTGCGCGGGGCCGCCGCCGGCGTCCCGGCCACGACGGTCAGCAGCACCACCAGGCAACTCGGGGTGCGCGGCGGCACCGTGGAACTCGACGCCACGCTCACTCCCGGCACCGCCGAACGGTTCGGTCTCGACGTCCGCACCGGCGGCGCCCAGCGCACCCGGATCGGCTACGACACCACCACCGGCGAGGTCTACCTGGACCGCACCGCCTCGGGGGCGACGGACTTCGACCCGGCCTTCTCCAGCATCGAGCGCGCCCCGCTGGCCCTCGGCGGCAGCCACCTGAAGCTGCATGTCCTCGTCGACAACTCCTCGGTGGAGGTCTACGCCGAGAACGCCTCCGGCGAGCAGGTGGTCCTCACCGACCAGATCTTCCCCGATCCGGCCGGCACCAGCATCGGCGTCTTCGCGGACAACGGCACCGCCACACTCAGCCGGTTGAAGGTCTGGCAGCTGGCCTCCATCTGGAAGTGACCTGCCGTGTCAGGGGTGTTGCGGGCGCCGAGAGCACCTGGCGACACCCCTGACCGGGTCATCAGCGCCCGGCCTGCCGCATCGGCAGCCGCGCCTCACAACCCCGCGGTCACACGGTGGTCGCCGTCCGCGAACGTCAGATCCGTCGCCTCCATCGGCGCCTGGGCGAGCAGTGCGGGGCGGGGTCGTGCGGTGGGCGGGTCGGCGCCCTGGCGTTCGCAGGTCAGGGCGGACACCAGGACGGCGTCGTCCACGGCGATCCGCAGTACGCCCGGGTCGGCCGTGGTCAGCGCCGACGGGGTGTGCAGTCCGTGGCGGATCAGTGAGCCGAGGAGTCCCGCGGTGAACGCGTCGCCCGCGCCGACGGTGTCGACCACTGCCACGCGGCGGCCGGGACGGCTCAGGCTCTCCGCACCGGCACGGAAGACATGGGCGCCTTCGGGGCCGTCGGTGACGACGACCAGCAGCGCGCCCAACTCCAGCCAGCGCGCGGCGATCTCCACGATCGGGGTGTCCGGGTACAGCCACTCCACGTCCTCGCGGCTGGCCTTGACGAGGTGGGCGGCGGTGACACCGCGTTCGACGGCCTGCCTGCCGCGCTCCGGGTCACCGAGAAGGGCGGGGCGCACGTTGGGGTCGTAGCTGATCAGTGTCGTGCCGGTGGCGCGCAGGCGCCGGACCACGGCGTGGACGTGCTCCTCGGCCGGGGGCGTCCAGGAGGCGACCGAGCCGAAGTGCAGGACGGCGGTGCCCCGCGGGGCGAGGGCCGTCTCCGCCTCGGTCCACTGCCAGTCGGCGGTGCGGTCCAGGTAGAAGTCGTAACTCGCCCGCCCCTGCGGGTCCATGGAGACCACGGCGAGCGTGGTGGGCTCGGTGGCCCGCGGGGCGTACGTCAGGTCGACGCCCTCGGCGGCGGCGTGCGTGCGCAGCAGCCGGCCGAAGGTGTTGTCGGCGAGCCGTGCCATGAGCGCGGTGCGGTGGCCGAGCCGGGCGAGGCCGATGGCGACGTTGAAGGGGCTGCCGCCGGGCCGGGCGCGGTAGTCGCCGGGGGCGTCGAGCTGGACGAGGTCGATGAGCGCCTCGCCGATCACGGTCACGGCCGGGGGCGGTGCGGGGACTTGGGCGGCGTCAGTCATGGCGGGGTCCTCCGGCCGGGATCTCGCCGGAGCCCCGCTCGATCAGCCGGGTCGGCACGGTGACGGTGCGGGTGGGCGACTCGTCGCCGTCGAGACGGTGGAAGAGCATCTCGGCGGCCCTTCTGCCCACTTCCTCGACGTCCTGGGCGATGACGGAGATGCCCGGGTTGAGGATGTCGGCCAGCGGGAAGTCGTCGAAGCCGACCTGGGCGACGGTGTCCTGGAGTCCGAGGGCGCGCAGGGCACGCAGGGCTCCTATGGTGACCAGGTTCTGGCTGGTGAACAGGGCCGTGGGCGGATCCGGCAGCTCCAGCAGGCGTTTCGTGGCGGCCACGGCGGCCTCCTCGCCGGCCGGGACCTGCTGGACGATCGCCTCGTCGTAGGGGAGGTGCGCGACCTCCAGCGCGTGCCGGTAGCCGTCGAAACGCTGTGCGGCGGTCGGGATGGTGGGCCGGTCACCGAGGTAGGCGATGCGGCGGTGGCCCACTTTGATCAGGTGTTCCACGGCGGTGAGGGCGCCCTGCCGGTTGTCGGAGACGACCGCGTCCGCGTCGAGGAGGCCGGCCTCGCGGTCGACGAAGACCATCCGGGTGCCGGTGCGCTGCTCGTTGATCAGGTAGCTCTGGTCCCGGCCGGCCGGGACGATCACCAGTCCGTCGACCCGGCGGTCGACCAGCGCCTGGGCCAACTCCCGTTCCCGGGCCGGGTCCTCGTCCAGGCTGCCGACCAGGACCAGCACTCCGCGGGCCCGGGCCACGTTCTCCACGGTGCGGGTCAGGGCGGCCGAGAAGGGGTTCGCGGCGTCCTCGACGAGCATGCCGATGGTGGCCGTACGACCGTCCCCGCGGCGCAGACTGCTCGCCGTGAGGTTGGGCCGGTAGCCCAGTTGGTCGGCGGCCTCGCGGACCCGGGTGACGATCGCCGGATCGACGGTGGGGACGCCGTTGAAGACCCGGGAGACGGTCTTGATGGCGACTCCGGCCAGCGCCGCGACCTCACGCATGGTGGGGCGGCTGCGGGTGGACCGGGCCGGCGCCTCGCCCTGAGTCATCGTTGTCTCCAACCGGATTCGCGTTACCTACTCGTTGCCGACGCATGTCTACCAGCCTCTTGACGCCCTCGTCCATAGAGGCCCAGTATCTCGCCCAGTCAACGTTGTCTCAGCGTCGGCCAAGGGACGGCACCGAAAGGGATCACGCCATGAACCTCTCCACCAGCCAGATGTCGAGCCGCCGCAGCCGGCGCAGCCGGGCGGCAGCGATCGGCGTCACGGTGTGCCTCGGCGCCACGCTCGCGGCCTGTGGCTCATCCGGCTCCAGCTCCTCCGCGTCCGGCTCGGGCGGGGGCGGCAAGGTCGGGGTCTCGCTGATCCTGAAGACCCTCAGCAACCCGTACTTCGTGAGCATGGAGAAGGACGCCAAGGCCCAGGCCGGCAAGGACAACGTGAGTCTCACGGTGGCCGCGGGCACCAGCGACGGCGACACACAGACCCAGATCACCGCCATCGACAACGCGATATCGCGGGGCGACAAGGGCATCCTCATCACCACCAACGGCGACGCCGTGAACGCCGCCCTCGGCCGCGCCAAGCAGGCCGGCCTCTTCGTGATCGCCCTCGACACCGCGCCCAACCCGGCGAGCACCGCGGACATCACCTACGCCACCGACAACGAGCAGGCCGGCAAGCTCATCGGCCAGTACGCGGCGGCCTCCCTGAACGGCAAGCCGGCCGTCATCGCCATGCTCGACCTGTTCAACAACCAGGTCGTCTCCGTGGACATCAACCGCGACCACGGCTTCCTCGAAGGCATGGGGATCGACCCCGGCAGCAAGACCGAGAACGGCAAGGAGGCCAAGTCCGGCAAGTACACCGGCGGCAAGGGCGGCACGTACAAGGTCGTCTGTCACCAGCCCACCCAGGGCGCCATCGACGGCGGCCGCACCGCGATGGAGAACTGCCTGTCCGCCAACCCGGACATCAACGTCGTCTACGCGATCAACGAGCCCGCCGGTGAGGGCGCGTACAACGCGCTCAAGGCGGCCGGCAAGGAGAAGCAGGCGGCGATCTTCGCGATCGACGGCAGCTGCTCCGGCCTGAAGAACGTCACCAGCGGCGAGTTCGCGGCCGACGCCGTGCAGTACCCGGGCAAGATGGCCGCCCTCGGCGTCAGCTCGATCGCCAAGCTGGCCCGCGGCGGCAGCAAGCCCAGCGTCACCAACGGCAAGTCGTTCTACGACACCGGCACGGCCCTCGTCGCCGCCAAGTCCCTCGACGGACTGACCGTGCAGTCCCCCTCCCAGGCCGCCTCCGCCTGCTGGGGCAGCTGACACCCCGCGGGTGCGGCCCCGGTGACCGGAGCCGCACCCGCACCCCCGCTCATCAGTCCGTACCAGGGAAAACACCGGAAGGACCCCCTGTGACCACCCACGTGGAGAAAGCCACTCCGGCACCGGCGGAGGAGTTCCTCAACAGGCCCGCCACCCCCAGCCAGCGCATCCACTCGGTGCTGCACCGTCAGCCGGCCCTCAGCCCGGCGATCGTCCTCGTGCTCGCCGCCATCGTGTTCTCCCTGGTGAACGAGCGCTTCTACGCGTTGCAGAACCTGTCGCTGATCGCCCAGCAGGTGGCCGTCATCGGCTCGCTCGCCGTCGGGCAGACGGTCATCATCCTCACCGCCGGCATCGACCTGTCGATCGGCGCGGTGATGGTGCTCTCCTCGCTGCTGATGTCGAAGCTCGTCGCCGACAACCACTGGCCCGGCGTGTTCGCCCTGCTCGCCGGGGCCGTCGTCGCGATAGCCGCCCAGGCCGTCAACGGCCTTCTGGTGACCAAGGTCAAACTGCCACCCTTCATCGTCACCCTCGGCACCCTCAGCGTCTTCACCGCGATCACCCTCATCTACGCCAAGGGCCAGACGGTCGCCCTCCAGCCGGGCAACATCCTGATGTGGACGGCCAACACGGTCTCGCTGGGCCAGCTCAACCTGACCAACGGCGTCCTGCTCATGATCGCCCTGTACGTCGTGATCGGGTACGCCCTGCGGTACACCGCCTGGGGACGCCACCTGTACGCGGTCGGCGACGACAGCGAGGCCGCGCGCCTGGCCGGCATCTCCGTCAACCGGGTGCTGCTGAGCGCCTACATGGTCGGCGGCTTCGCGATCGCCGTGGGCGCCTGGATCCTCGTCGGCCGGGTCGGCGGCGGTGACCCCAACAGCGGCCTGAACGCCAACCTCCAGTCCATCACCGCTGTCGTGATCGGCGGCACCAGCCTCTTCGGCGGACGCGGAGTGGTCTTCGGCTCGCTGATCGGCGCGCTGATCGTCCAGGTCTTCGTCAACGGCCTCGCGCTTGCCGGGATCGACCCCAACTACCAAGTCCTCGCAGTCGGCATCCTGGTGATCGCGGCTGTCTCCGTCGACCAGTGGATCCGGAGTGTGAAGTCGTGACGACCGCCACCGCCCCCGTTCTCGAGGCCAAGGGCCTGGTCAAGGTCTTCGGCCGGGTCGTCGGCCTGAACGACGTCGACCTCACCCTGCACGCCGGCGAGGTCCTCGCCGTCATCGGCGACAACGGCGCCGGCAAGTCCACCCTGATCAAGTGCCTGTCCGGAGCGCTCGTCCCGGACCAGGGAACCCTCCTGGTCGACGGGAAGGAGGTCAGCTTCAAGCGGCCCCAGGACGCCCGCGACGCCGGCATCGAGACCGTGTACCAGACCCTCGCCGTCTCGCCCGCCCTGGACATCGCCAGCAACCTGTTCCTCGCCCGCGAGATCCGCCGCAAGGGAATCCTCGGCTCGGTGTTCCGCATGCTCGACACCGGCGAGATGAAGAAGCAGGCCGCCGACCACATCAAGCGGCTCGGCATCGGCACCCTCCAGAACATCAACCAGGCCGTGGAGACGCTCTCCGGAGGACAGCGCCAGTCGGTCGCCGTCGCCCGCACCGCGGCCTTCGGCGGCCGGGTCGTCATCCTCGACGAACCCACCGCCGCGCTCGGCGTCCGCGAGACCGGCCAGGTCCTCCGGCTCGTCCGCGACCTGCGCGACCAGGGCCTCGGCGTCATCCTCATCAGCCACAACATGCCCAACGTGTTCGAGGTCGCCGACCGCATCCACATCCAGCGCCTCGGCGGCTGCGCCGGCGTCATCACCCCGGACGCGTACTCCATGGAGGACGCGGTGGCCATCATGACGGGCGCGAAGAAGCTCGCCCCCGAGGCGAGCTGAAGGGAACGCGACGGGAATGACCGCCGAGTACCGGATCACCGAGAGCCGCCTCGGCGGCGAACCCACCCTCACCGTCTCCGCACCGGACGGCTCCCCGCGCGCCGTCGTCGCCCTGCACGGAGCGACGCTGCTGAGCTGGCAGGTCACGCCCGAGGCCGGCGGCGAGCCGAAGGAGCTGACGGACGGCTACCGCGACGAGAAGGAACTCCTGGCCCAGGACGGCGTCCGCGCCGGACTGCTGGCCCCCTTCCCCAACCGGGTGGCCGACGGCCGCTACCGCTACGGCGGCCACGACCACGACCTGCTCCCCGGCATCCACGGCGAGCGGCTGATCTACCACGGCTTCGCCCGCGAGGCCCCCTTCGTCCTCGCCGAAGCCGACACGACCCCCGACGCGGCCCGGCTGCTGCTGCGCACGGGCATCCGGCCGGACACGTACCCCGGCTATCCCTTCGCCCTCGACCTCACCGTCGTCTACACGTTCACCGCCCACGAGGTGGACATCGACATCAGCGCGACCAACGTCGGCGGGACGACCGCGCCCTACGCGGCGGGCTGGCACCCCTACTTCACGCTGTCCCGTCCCATCGACGACCTGACCCTGCGGGTGCCCGCCGACACCCTGATCCGTACCGACGCCGCCCTCATCCCACTGCCCGGCGAGGACGCCCGGCTCCCCCTGGACGACCGTCCCGACATGGACTTCCGCTCACCACGGCGGCTGGGCGACGCGGTCATCGACGCCTGTTACGCGGACCTCGTCCCCGGTCCCGACGGCCGCATCGAGACGGTCCTGACCGACCCGGCGACCGGCGAGGAACTGCGGATCTGGCAGCACAGCGGCTACCTGCACGTCTTCACCGGCGACACCCTGGCCCGCGACCGCCGCGCCTCCATCGCGCTCGAACCCGTCGAGACGACGACCGACGCCTTCAACCGCCCCGAACACACCGCCGCACTCGCCCTGGAACCCGGCCGAACCCGATCCTTCGCCTTCGGCGTCCGGTACGGCGGTCGGGAGAGGGCCGTGTGAGCTGATGACGGTGGATGCCGGGTGAGCCGGTGACTGTGGTGGCCGAGTGAGCCGGTGACTGTGGAGGCCCAGTGAGCCGGTGCCCAGGAGCGCCACGCGAGCCGAGGCCCGCGCGCGCCGGGTGAGCCGACGCCCGGGAGTGCCACACGAGCCGAAACCCGCGCGCACCGGGTGAGCCGGAGCCCGTCGACGCGCTCAGGCCGATGCCCGTACCACCAGTTCGGGCACCAGCCACGCGTCCGGGCCGGTCAGCGGCTCCTCGCCGGCCCGTAGCCGGGCCACCTGCTCGACGGCCAGCCGGCCAAGCCGGCGTTTGTCGAGGTGAAGGGTGGTGAGGGCGGGCTCCACCAGTTCGCTCAGCGCGAGCCCGTCGAAGCCCAGCACGGCCAGATCCTCGGGCACTCTGCGGCCCCGGCGCCGCGCGGCCCGCATCGCGCCGACCGCGATGAGGTCGTTGAAGCCGAACACCGCGGTGACCTGCGGCCGGGCGTCGAGCAGCCGGTCCATGGCCTCTTCGCCGCCCGCCACACTGTGCTGGTCGGACATCACGATCCAGCTGTCGTCGACCGGCAGTCCGTGCCGCCGGACCTCGGCGAGGAAGGCCGCACGGCGGGCGCCGGGGACGGGCCGGTCGCCGTCGAGCATGCCGATCCGCCGGTGCCCGCCCCGGACCAGATGCGCGATGCCTTGCCGGAGTCCCGCGTCGGCGTCGACGCCGACGGCCGCGAACCGGGTCTGGCGGGGGCCGCGTTCCAGCAGGACGAGGGGCATCCCGCCGAGGTGGCGGGCGAGCACCTCGTCGTCGTTCTTCAGGTAGCCCACCACCGCGTCCACCTGGTGCGCCAGCACCGCGAGCGCCTCGCGCTCCCGGTCCACGTCGGTGCGGGTGTCCCAGACCACGACCTGCCAGCCGCGCTCCTCGGCGGCCTCCAGGACCCCGGCAGCAATCTCGGGAAAGAACGGGTTCATCAGATCCGGGATGACCAGCCCCGCGGTGACCGTGCCCTTGCGGACCAGCCCGCGCGCGAACCGGCTCGGGCGGTAGTCCAGCGTCCGCACGGCCTCCAGCACCCGTGCCTTGGTGCTTGGATCAATCTCGCCCTTGTCGTTGACGGCCCGCGAGACGGTCTGCCGGGAGACGCCCGCCAGTTCCGCGACGTCGTGGATGGTGGCCCGGCGCCGGGACCCTTCGGCCGCCCGCCCGCTCGGCTCCCGCTGCTGCTCGGTCCACATGCCGTGCACTGTATCCAGCCACCCGGAGGCCGCCCGGCACGGGTCCGCTTCCCCGTCGCCGGCGTCCCGTCGCCGCCGTCAGAACAGCGCGCTGTACCCGTTGAGCGCAGGCTGCCCGCCGAGGTGGGCGTACAGCACCGTGGACTCGGGCCCGATCTCCCCGCGCTCGACGAGGTCGATCATTCCGGCCATGGACTTGCCCTCGTAGACCGGGTCGGTGACCATGCCCTCGGTGCGGGCGGCGAGGCGCATCGCGGCGAGGGTGGTCTCGTCGGGGATGCCGTAGACGCCGGCGTGGTAGCGCTCGTCGAGCTCGACGTCCGCCTCCGTCAACTCCCTCTCGACGCCGATGAGTTGTCCGGTGTTGTGGGCGATCCGCGCGATCTGTTCCCGGGTGGCGACGGGCTTCGCGGAGGCGTCGATGCCGAGGATCCGGCGGGGACGGCCACCGGCCTGCTCCAGCGCGCGGAACCCGGCGACCATGCCGGCCTGGGTGGAGCCGGTCACGGAGCACACCACGACCGTGTCGAAGAAGACGCCCAACTCCCGTTCCTGCTCGGCGACCTCGTACGCCCACCCGGCGAACCCGAGACCCCCGAGCGGGTGGTCGGAGGCACCCGCCGGGATGGCGTACGGCTTCCCGCCGGACTCCTCGACGTCCCGGAGCGCCCGCTCCCAGCTCTCCTTGAAACCGATCCCGAACCCGGCCTTCACCAGCCGTACGTCGGCCCCGGCGAGCCGGCTGATCAGGATGTTGCCGACCTTGTCGTACACCGCGTCCGGCCAGTCCACCCAACTCTCCTGCACGAGCACGCACTTGAGCCCGGCCCGGGCCGCGACGGCGGCCACCTGCCGGGTGTGGTTGGACTGGACGCCGCCGATCGAGACGAGGGTGTCGCAGCCCTGGGCGAGGGCGTCGGCGACCAGGTACTCCAGCTTGCGGGTCTTGTTGCCGCCGAACGCGATCCCGGAGTTGCAGTCCTCCCGCTTGGCCCACAGCGCGGCACCGCCGAGGTGCGCGGTGAGGCGTTCCAGCGGGTGCACCGGGGACGGCCCGAAGAGCAGGGGGTAACGGTCGTACGAGGCAAGGGACTTGGTGGCCATGGGTCCTCCGGGGTCAGTCGCTGTCGGCGAGCTCGGCAAGCCCTCGCCAGATCTCCGCCGTGACGTCGACGGCCCGGTCGACGTCACCTGCGGCGCAGGCCTCGATCAGCCGGTCGTGCAGGTTCGCCGAGCGGCAGGTGCCGCCCTCGCCGAAGCGCCGGCGCTCCAGGCGGCGGATGAGGGGGGTGTAGCGGGCGGCGGTGGCGGCGGCCGCGCGGTTGCCGCTGACGCGGACGAGTACGTCGTGCAGGTCGTCGTCGGCGTGCAGGGCCTCGTCCACGTCACCCGCGGCGACGGCGGCCGCGAAGCGTGCGTTGGCGGCGCGCATCGTCTCGATGTCGGCGGCGAACAGGCGCGGTACGGCGACCCGGGTGACCAGTTCGTGCATGGCGCCGACCACGGCGGCGGCGTCGCGCACCTCGGCGGCGTCCACCCGGGTCACCCGGGTGTAGCTCTGCGGCTTGCTCTCCAGCAGCCCCTCGTCCACCAGCCGCGCGAACGCCTCCCGCACCGGCGCCCGCGACAGCCCGAGCCGCTCGGCGAGCTCCCCGTCCCGCACGACGGCCCCGGGCTCGATCTCCCCGGCCACGATGGCGTCCCGGATGGACGCGTAGGCCTGGTCCCTCAGCAGGGTGCGGGCGAGCGGTCGGATGGCCTTCATGAACTGAAATGTTAGATGTCAGTAGGTCGTCCGGCAAGACATGGGAGTGGCCCGCACCCCCGTGAAGTGCGGGCCACGCTCGGGGCTCAGGCCGCCCAGGGCCAGTCGGCGTCCTGGGCCGCCTCGAGCAGCGGAACCATCCGGAAGGCCGCGTCCGAGAGGCCTCCGAAGGTGTGGCGGTTGCCGGTGCCGGAGGGGCCGTGACCCGCCCGGTGGCCGGCGAGGTTCCAGGTGTAGACCGGCACCTCGGCGGGGACCTGCTCGGTCGGACCGCCATGCCGGTGGTAGGTGTACTGCTCGTCGGTGACGATCAGCACCCGGTCCTGGCCCCGGTAGTGCGCGCGGATCGCCGAGGTGGTGTCGGTGCCGCCCAGGTCGCCGAAGCGGCCGAGGATCTTCAGCACCGACTCGCCCCTGCCGATCGCGAGCCGCCGGTTCGTGGTACCGAACTCGACGAGGTCCGCGTCCTCGGCGCGCAGCGCGAGCGCCGTGCCGAAGATCGCTGCCGCGTCGGCCCGGTTGAGCTGCGAGCGGTCGGACAGCCGCGCCCACATCGAACCCGAGCGGTCCACCAGGACCAGGGTCCGGCCGGGCAGCGCGGGTACGTTCGCCAGCGAGTGGCCGAGCGCCTGTTCCAGCGGGTGGGACCAGCGCAGCGAGGGCGCGTGCCGGTACGCGGCGAGGTAGCGGAACGGGAACTGCCGCGAGCGTACGACCTCCGCCGGGTCGCTGATCCTCTCCGCCACCTGCGCGGCGACCTCGTCCGAGACGCCGGCCTCGTCGAAGTTGCGCAGGTTCCTGACGAGTGCCATCGCACCCATGGACGGGATCACGGCCTCCCAGGCCGCTTTGTCCATCGGGCCCTGGAGCCAGCCCGCCAGCGCCTCCCAGGTCATGCCGGCCGCGGCCAGCCGTTCGGCACCGCCCTCGGACGTGACCACGGCCCGCCGTGCCTCGACCGGCTGCGCCATCAGCTCGCGGTGCGCGGTCAGGACCCGGCTCGACCCGGGCGGTACGGCGGTGTCGGGGTGGTGCCGGCGGTCGAGGGCGTACTGGAACAGCTCGCCCTGCCACGGCTTGTCCGGGTCCGGAACCGCGTGCACGAGGTTGAGGACGTCGCCGAAGCGGTAGCCCTTGGACGCGGTGTCGTACTTCAGCAGCGACCTGCCGCTGTACAGACGGCGTACGGCGTCGGCGATGCCCCGCTTGACGGGCTTGGGGACGTTACGGCCGTAGCGCGAGGTCCAGTACCCGAGGAACTCGCCGGGCTCGTCGGGTCGCTGGAGCACGGAGGCCACGACCTGCCGGTTCGAGGGGCCCTCGGTCATGCCCGCGTCGAGACGCGCCTTGACGTACTCGGCGGCGCCCACGAGGGAGGCGGTACGGAGGTTGCCCTCGCCGCGCAGCCAGCCGAGGAGGCCGGCGGTCCAGGTGGGGTCGGTGACGGCGAGTTCGCGCACGAGGCACACGAAACGGTCGTCGCGGTCCGCGCCGGACTCGTAGAAGGTCTGCTGGGAGACGAAATTGGAGACCGCGAGCAGAAAGAGCTCGGAGCGCGTGTCGCGCTCATGACCCCGGCCGCCCTCGTAGGTCCGCAGAATGCGGCCGGTCGAGGTGACCCGCGAGACGGGGTGGGCCCGTGCGGCCTTCCTGTTGAATCGCGCCATGGTGAATTCCCCCGAATTCATTGCTGTTCCGGAGGGAGACACGGCGAAAGGAGGGTGCCCGAGATCAGGAGTCGGCTGCGGACTTTATTCCGGTGCTCTGTCCCATTGAGCTACACCGACCCGAAGTCGATGACGGGACTCGAACCCGCAACCACCGGATCCCAAGAAGTAACCGCTGCCTGCGCACCGGGCACCCACCTTGAGCCGCGCCTCCCGAGATCAATTCGACGGCGGCATCGGATTCTTTGAGAGAGAAGTAGCCGCCGTCTTCGCACCGGGAGGTGCGTTGTCGTGATCTCACTGTAGGAGGCGCGACTCAGGTGGAGCGAGCGAATAAAGTCCAGCCGGTTCAGCCGCGCTTCTGGCGCTTCCACGGCCCCGTGATCGCCAGCATGATTCCCGGAGTCTGGATGTTGGCGTACAGCGTCTTTCCGTCGGGTGAGAAGGTGACGCCCGTGAACTCGCTGTACTCGGGCTCCTCTTCGGTGCCGATGTTCAGTTCGTTGCGGGCGATCGGGTAGGTGCGGCCGCTCTCCGTGGCGCCGAACAGGTGCTGGACGCCCTCGCCGTCCTCGGCGATGACGAGGCCGCCGTACGGGGAGACGGTGATGTTGTCGGGGCCGTCGAAGGCGCCGTCCTGGGACGGGTCCGGGTTCACGCCGAGGAGGACCTTCAGGGTCAGGGTGCGGCGCTTGGGGTCGTAGAACCAGACCTGGCCGTCGTGCTGGACGGGGCTCTCCTCACGGGCGTACGAGGAGACGACGTACGCACCGCCGTCGCCCCACCACATGCCCTCGAGCTTGCGGGCGCGAGTGACCTGGCCGGTGGTGAACTGCTTGCGGACGGAGGTCGTCTTCGCGTCACGGTCGGGGACGTCCACCCAGTCCACTCCGTACACCGTGCCGATCTTCGTGGCACGGGAGAGGTCGTCCACGAACTTGCCGCCGGAGTCGAAGCACTTGAAGGCCTGAAGGACCCCCGCGTCGTCGGCAAGGGTGCGCAGCTTGCCGCGGCCGTGGTGGAAGCCCGCCGGCGGGGTCCAGCGGAAGAGCAGGCCGTTGGGGCCGGAGGCGTCCTCGGTCAGGTAGGCGTGGCCGCGCTTGGGGTCGATGACGACCGCCTCGTGGGCGTACCGGCCGAACGCCTTGACGGGCTTGGGGTCGCGGTTGGCGCGGCGGTCCTCGGGGTCGACCTCGAAGATGTAGCCGTGGTCCTTGGTCATCCCGTTCTGGCCGGCCTTGTCCTCGGTCTCCTCGCCGGTGAGCCAGGTGCCCCAAGGAGTGGTGCCGCCCGCGCAGTTGGTGGAGGTACCGGCGATGCCGACCCACTCGGCGACATGTCCGTGGCGGACCTCGACGACCGTGCAGCCACCGGAGGCGGCGGGGTCGTAGACGAGACCCTCGGTGAGCGGCACGGGGTGCGGCCAGTTGGCACGCGGGCCCTTGAGCTCGTGGTTGTTGACCAGGAGGGTCGCCCCGCGGGGACCGCAGAAGGTGGCCGTGCCGTCGTGGTTGGAGGGGGTGAACTCACCCGACTCCAGCTTGGTCCTGCCGCTGTAGGTGATGACCTTGTACGTGAAGCCGGCGGGCAGCGCGAGCAGGCCCTGCGGGTCGGCGATCAGCGGACCGTAGCCGACACCGTGGTGGTGGCCCGCGGTCTGCGCGCCCTCGCTCTCGACGTCGGTCGCGGCGAGCGCGTTGGGTGCGGTGGCGAGGGCGCCGACCGTGCCCGCCAGTGCCACACCGGCACCGGTGATCGCGGTTTTCGCGGCAAAGTCCCTGCGGGTGAGCGACATGGTGTCTCCTGAGACGGTGGATTGACGCCGTGGAGGGTGGCGGACCTCGGTTCGGCGCAACGGTCCCGTCCATGTCTGAACACCGGTTGAACGGCGGGGAGATTCAGTGGACCCGGTTCCATGAATCAACAAAGGGCAGGGAAAGCGCCCCTTTAGGGGCGCGGGGAACTGCGCGAGCAACCCCCACCCGCCCGCACCTGGGCCACCGCCCTAACCACCCTGCTGCGACCGCGCCTTGAACGCGGCCTTGCGCGCCTCCTTCGCCACCTTCTTGTCCGGGTGCAACCGCCCCATCGCCTCCAGCACATCCGCCGTGGCCGGGTGGTCCACCCGCCAGGCCGCCGCGAAGAACCCGCCGTGCTGCTGGGCCAGTCCCTCGACCAGCCCTTGCAGCTCCTCGGAGTTGCCCTCCGCGGCCAGCTGCGCGGCGATGGTGTCGACGGTCAGCCAGAACACCATGTCCTGGGAGGGCGCGGGCACGTCCTCGAAGCCCCGCTCGACCAGCCAGACCCGGGCGAGCCCGCCCAGCTCGGGGTCGTCGAGGACCTCCCGCAGCGCGGGCTCCGCGACCGTGCCGACGAGGGACAGGGCCTGCTGACACCGCAGCCGGCGCAGCGGCGCGCCCTGGTCGCCGCCCCGGGCCGCGCCCAGCAACTCCCGTGCTGCCGCGAGGGGTTCACGGCGGGCCAGCCACTGCTCGGTCTCGGCCTGGGCGGCGGACGGCGGGAAGACGGCGGTGCCGTCGAGGAGCGCGTCCCCGCCCTTGTCGGCGAGGTCACCGACGGCCGGTGCCGCGATCCCCGCCTCCAGCAGCCGCGAGCGCAGTCCGTACAGGCCGAGGGGGGTCAGCCGGACCATGCCGTAGCGGGAGACGTCGGTCTCGTCGACGACCGCGGCGGGTTCCTCGTCGGTGTCCGCCATCAGGGCCTCGTCGACGGGCCGGTACGCCACCAGGCCGATCGGCTCCAGGATCCGGAACTGGTCGTCGAGCCGCATCATCGCGTCGGAGACCTGCTCCAGGACGTCGTTGGTGGGCTCGCCCATGTCGCTGGGCACGATCATCGAGGCGGCGAGGGCGGGCAGGGGCACGGTGCCGTCGCCCGGTCCGTCCTCGCTGACCGTGAGCAGGTAGAGGTTGCCGAGGACCCCGTCCAGGAACTCCTGCTCGGCCTGCGGGTCCCAGTCCAGGGAGGTGAGGTCGACCTCGCCGCCCTCGTCCAGGGCGTCGACCAGGTCGTCGAGGTCGGGAACGCTCGCGTCGGCCAGCACGGTCTCCAGCGCGGTCAGCCACACCCCGAGCACGTCCTGCGGGGAGCCGGTGAGCAGGGCCAGGTCGGCGCCCGCGGCGACCGTGCCCTCCTCCTCGTCGACGATCTCCACCAGACCGGTGTCGAGGGCGACCCGCCAGGCCTCGCTCGCACAGGCCGCCGCGTCGTCACCGGTCAGTCCGAGTTCCGAGGCCGCCGCGGGCAGCTGTTCCTCGACGAGTCCGCCCCCGGCGTCGACCCGGGTGTCCTCGCCGGCCCAGCGGGCGAGCCGGGCCGCCCGGGTGAGCAGGGGCGTGGACAGGGCGTCCCGCGCCAGCTCCGCTTCGGGGTGCAGTCGCACCGGCGGCAGGGGGGAGCTGTCTGACATCGGCTGTTTCTCCTAGGACGCGTCGTGCCACTCAGCCGCTCAGCGTAGACGGATATCCACCCATGCCGCCCGGTTCATGTACCGGACAGGTTGCGTACATGGCTGAAACCTTGACAACTGGCCTGAGCAGGCAGGAGATTGACGCGCGTAGAAAACCGGCGGACACCTGTTCACTGGATTTCTGCGCACGGTATTTTCTACGCGCGTCGCAACCGCCCCCACAGGTCGCGGCTCCCACCGCTTCATGTCCACCCTCGTCCCGGCGCCTACGTTCGTCCCCGGAGGGATCCCGTTGCCGAGCAAGAAGTCCGCGCGTCTCGCCGCGCTCACCGTCGCCGCCGCTTCCGCGGCCTCCGCCCTCGCCCTCGTCTCGCCCGCGCACGCGGCCGGCGTGAGCATCCATGACATCCAGGGCGCGACCCGGATATCCCCGTACGCCGGTCAGAAGGTCACCGATGTGGCCGGAATCGTGACCGGGGTACGCACCTACGGCTCGTCCAAGGGTTTCTGGTTCCAGGATCCGAACCCGGACGCCGACCCGGCGACCAGTGAGGGCGTGTTCGTCTTCACCAGCTCGGCGCCGAAGGTCGCCGTCGGTGACGCCGTCACCGTCACCGGCACCGTCTCGGAGTACGTCCCGGGCGGCACGTCCTCCGGCAACCAGTCGGTCACCGAGATCACCAAGCCGACGGTCACCGTCGTCTCCAGCGGCAACACGGTCCCGGCCCCCGTCGTGGTCGACGCGAAGTCGGTGCCCGCCGCGTACGCCCCGGAGGGCGATGCGGCCGCCGGCAACTCGATCAACGGCCTGACGCTTCAGCCGAAGACGTACGCCCTGGACTACTACGAGTCCCTCGAGGGCATGAACGTCCAGGTCAAGGACGTCCGCGTGGTCGGCGCGACCGACCCGTACACCGAGCTGTGGGTGACGGTGAAGCCGCGCGAGAACGCCACGAAGCGCGGCGGCACGCTGTACGGCTCCTACACGTCCCAGAACACCGGCCGGCTCCAGATCCAGTCGCTGGGCGCGACGGCCGCCTTCCCGGTCGCGAACGTCGGTGACGTCCTCACCGGCAGCACCGCGGGCCCGCTGGACTTCAACCAGTTCGGCGGCTACACCCTGGTCGCGAACGAGATCGGCACGCTGAAGAGCGCCGGTCTCCAGCGCGAGTCGACCCAGAAGCAGAAGAAGGACGAGCTCGCGGTCGCTACGTACAACGTCGAGAACCTCGACCCGTCCGACGCCACCTTCGAGGAGCACGCCTCCGCGATCGTGAACAACCTGAAGTCGCCCGACATCGTGTCGCTGGAGGAGATCCAGGACAACAACGGCGCGAAGGACGACGGCACGGTCGCGGCCGACGTCACCGTGAACAAGCTGATCGACGCGATCGTGGCGGCGGGCGGCCCGAAGTACGACTGGCGTTCGATCAACCCGGTCAACGACCAGGACGGCGGCGAGCCGGGCGGCAACATCCGCCAGGTGTTCCTGTTCAACCCGGAGCGGGTCTCCTTCACGGACCGCGCGGGCGGCGACTCCACGACCGCCGTCGGCGTCACCAAGGTGCACGGCAAGGCGCAGCTGACGGCCTCCCCCGGCCGGATCGACCCGGCGAACGAGGCCTGGAAGTCCAGCCGCAAGCCGCTGGCCAGTGAGTTCGTCTTCCGGGGCCGCACGGTCTTCGTGATCGCCAACCACCTGAACTCCAAGGGCGGCGACTTCGGTCTGACCTCGGCGACCCAGCCGGTGCCGCGCAGCTCGGAGGTCCAGCGCCACGCCCAGGCGACCCTGGTCAACGCGTTCGTGAAGAGCGTCCTCGACGTGCAGAAGAACGCGGACGTCATCGCCCTCGGCGACATGAACGACTTCGAGTTCTCCGGCACCGCGAAGATCCTGGAGGGTGACGGCGAGCTCTGGTCGGCGATCAAGTCGCTGCCGAAGAAGGAGCGTTACACCTACGACTACCAGGGCAACCAGCAGGTCCTGGACCAGATCCTGGTCAGCCCGTCGATCCGGAAGTCCTGCGACTTCGCGTACGACAGCGTGCACATCAACTCGGAGTTCAACGACCAGATCAGCGACCACGACCCGCAGGTACTGCGCTTCAGGCCGTAGCTTCCCCGTTAACTCCCGTCGCCTCAGGGCTGGTTGAACACCCCGTTGGGCTGGACACACCGCTCAGCCGAACACCCCGTTCAGCCAGCCCTGCCACTCGCCCTCGCACTCCTTGATGTCGGAGTCGGGGGCGAAGTCGTGCAGGGAGATGCCGACCGGGTGGCCCCAGTGGTTGCGCCCGAAGATCCGGGTGAGACCGCGGTCGGTGCGCAGCCCGATGAAGTACGCGTTGCGGAAGTCGACCACGGCCTCGAAGGTGTCGGGCCCGTGGACCGTCAGCCGGGTGCCCGCGGCCACGTCCTCGCCGACCCCGAGTGCGCGCCCTACGGCGGCGAGGGCGTCCGGCGCCTTGGATGCCTCGGGTCCGTTGAAGGTGGCGAAGGCGGCCGGGCGGGGCGCGAAGTGGGTCAGGTACTCGCGCAGGGTGTGCAGATAGAAGTCGGTGTGCCGGGCGGCGCCGTCGTACTGGTTGTCCCAGTCGTCGACGAAGATCCCGCTGTGGACGTAGCGAACCCAGGCCCGGCGGCCCTCGTCCCGGGGCTCGATCGTGTAGTCGAGCTGGTTGAGGGTCTGCTGGGAGATGCCCTCGACGTCCTCGACGCGGTTGGTGTAGCGGTGCGGCGGGTCCCAGGCGACGACCTTGGACCCGAAGGGGCCGGTGCCGCCGACGCGGGGCTCGGGCGGCTCCATGGGCCACAGATAGCCGTCGGTGCCGGTGGTGACCGCAGCCCAGACCTGCTCGGGGGTGGCGTCGACCTCGAACTCGCGGGCGATCTCGAACTCTTTGGACATGATCTACTCCAACTCGGTCTGCGGAGAAGGGGACTGGGGCTCTTTGAGCGTGGGATGGACGGCCACGACGATCCGGTGGTCCCTGCCGCCCTCGGTGTCCGGGGCGCCGTACTTGCGGATCAGGGCGGTGACCCCGGCGGTCAACTCCTGGATGAACGCGGCTCGTTCGGCAGCGGAGGCGAAGCGCACCTCGCCGTCGAGCGCATAGGTGGCCAGCCGCTGACGCGCCTTGGCGGCACCTGTGATGAGCCGGCCGACGTCCCGTACCAGCCGGGCGCCGAGCGCCAGCAGCCAGCGGGCGGAGAGCTGGTCGCGGAAGCGGTCCGGGTCGGGCTGCACGGCGGCCAGGGCCAGCGGTGAGATCACGTACGAGGCGGCGGTCGCCCGCATCAGCCGTTCGGTGACGTTTCCCTTGCGGCGCTCCCCCGCGAGCTCGACCAGGCCGTGCCGCTCCAGCGCCTTGAGGTGGTAGTTCACCTTCTGCCGGGGCAGGCCGACCTGCCCGGCGAGCATGGCGGCGGAGGCGGGCCCGGCCGCCAGCTCGGCCAGCAGCCGCGCCCGTATGGGGTCCAGGGAGACGGCTGCGGCCTCGGGGTCCTCGATCACGGTGACGTCCAGCATGGGTCAACCCTCTCACCGAAAACTTTTTTTGTCCAGGAGAGAGATGTGTTCGGTGCGGGGGGCCAGTGCTCGCCCGGAGGCCCCTGACGAGCGGGCCGGCGCCGCTCACGTGGGGTTCGACCGGTGGTTTCGGGAGACCCGCCGGTTCATGACCGAGCAGGCCGAGAACACCGCGCCGGAAAGCCCCTTGGAGTTGCCCCGGCGCTCCTGGGCCGCCGTCACCAGGCGCACCTTCAAGGAACTGCTGGACGACGAACTGGCCGACCGCGCCGCCGCGTTGACCTACTACGGCGTCCTGTCCCTGTTCCCCGCCCTGCTGGTGCTGGTGTCCCTGCTGGGGGTGGTGGGCCGGCGCGCGACGGACACGCTCCTCGACACCATCGGAGGCCTCGCCCCGGGCCCGGCCCGCGACATCCTGCGGGACGCGGTGATCCAGCTCGGAGACAGCGGGGGCACCGGAAGCGTCCTGGCGGTCCTCGGACTGCTCGCGGCACTGTGGTCCGCCTCCGGCTATGTCGCCGCGTTCATCCGCGCGTCCAACGCGGTGTACGACCTCCCGGAGGGCCGCCCGGTGTGGAAGCTGACGCCGCTGCGGCTGGCGCTGACCGTGACGCTGATGCTGATGCTGGCGGCGAGCGCGATGATCGTGGTCTTCACGGGGCCGCTGGCCGAACGGGCGGGACGGGTGGTGGGCTTCGGCGACGCGGCGATCACGGCCTGGGGCGTCGCCAAGTGGCCGGTGCTGCTGCTCCTGGTCGTCGGGATGATCGCCCTGCTGTACTGGGCCGCCCCCAACGTCCGCGGCCGCGGCTTCCGTTGGATCTCCCCCGGCAGCGTCCTCGCCACACTGGCGTGGCTCGCCGCGTCCGCCGGCTTCGCGCTCTACGCCGCGTACTTCGGTTCCTACAACAAGACGTACGGCACCCTCGCGGGCGCCATCGTGTTCCTCGTGTGGCTCTGGCTGACCAACCTGGCCATCCTGCTGGGCCTGGAGTTCGACGCGGAACTGGCCCGGGAGCGGGCGATCGCCTCCGGCGAGCACGAGCCGGCGGAGGAGCCCTACGTGGAGCCGCGGGACACCCGGACCTGGCCGGAGAGACTGCGGGCCTCCTGGGCCCGGG
Source organism: Streptomyces sp. NRRL B-3229 (assembly GCF_000719505.1). NCBI lineage: Bacteria > Bacillati > Actinomycetota > Actinomycetes > Kitasatosporales > Streptomycetaceae > Streptomyces > Streptomyces sp. NRRL B-3229. Next base: position 156,520 of record NZ_JOGP01000008.1, read on the forward strand.
AGAAGTGACGGCGGGCCTCCTGGGCCCGGGAGAAATGACGGCGGCCCCGGCGTCCCTCAGCAGGCAGACCCGGCGCCCTCAGCAGCGGAGCTCCCCGCCGGCGGATCCGGCTGACGGGGAGCTCCAAAGCGACTGACCTCCGTGGACGGGTCAGGTACCGCCGCTCACTTCTTCGGGTACCGCCACGACACGACGGCGACCGCGAGCACGGCCGCGCCGACGATCAGCACCGGCCGGGGATGCCGTATCGCCGCGAGGACGACGGGCCGGACCGGCGCGGGCACGCTGTGCTGCGCCCTGCGCTCCAGCTCCCGGCCGGTCCGCGCGGCCCCGTCCTGGGTGGCCTCACCGGTGCGCAGCGTCCGGTCCTGGGCCTTGTGACCGGCCTCAACGGCACGGTCCTGCACCTTGTGACCGGCCTCAACGGCACGGTCCTGCACCTTGTGACCGGCCTGGACGGCCCGGTCCTGCACCTTGTGGCCCGCCTGGGTGGCCTTGTCGTGCACGGTGTGCCCGGCCTGCGCGGCGCTGCTGCGCAGCTGCACGGTCAGCGCGCCCGCCTTGTCCCTGAGATCCGCGGCCCGGGCCCGGGCGCGGCCTTTCACGTCCATCTTTCCTGCCAACTCCTCCACCGTGTCGCCCAGTTCACTGCGGGTCCGCTCGATCTGGCGCCGCAGCTCGTCGGGCCCCTTGGCCCCTGTCGAGGCCTGCTCGCCGGTCGTCCTGTCCGTCATCGGTGCGCCCTTTCCCTGATCTCCTCGACATCGGCCTTGACGCTGTCGAGCGCCGCCTCGGGCGTGGGGGGTGCGGCGTGGCGCAACTGGGCGCGGCCGGTCGCGGCAAGAACCGCCGCGATCACGAAGAGCACGCCCGTCACGATCAGCGCCGCGGCCCAGACCGGCAGCACCAGCGACAGTGCGGCGGCGCCCGTTCCGGCCAGGGCGAGCAGTCCCGCGTAGGCGAAGGCGCCCGCGGCACCGAGCAGCCCACCGCCGCGCCCGGCCCGCCGGCCCTTCGCGGCCAGCTCCTCCTTCGCAAGGGCGACCTCCTGCCGTACCAGCCGGGAGAGCTGTTCGGTGGCCTGTCCGACGAGTTCGCCCACCGAGTGGTGTTCGTCGTGCGTCGGCCTGGGGGCCGTGGTTCCGGTCACGGTGCTCCGCCTCCTCTCGGTCGAAACCCCCGGGTACCCGGCCCGGCCCCCGCTACCCCTGCGGTCCGCCGTCCGGGCCGCGCTCTCCCAGCCGGGCGAGCTGGCTCTGGAACCAGTCGAGCCGCGCCTGCAACAGGGCTGCCTCGGCGGCGAGTTCGGGCACCCCGAGCCCTTCTCCTGCGGCGACCCCGACCCCGAGCAGCCCTCCGGCGTCGAGGCCGGCCGCGACCGGTGCGGCCGGGCCCGCGACGACCCGCAGCCCCTCCCCGGCCAGCCGGGCGAACCCGGCGAGCGAGACAGCCGTACGACCGCGCAGACAGGCCGCGCACGAGGGGGCGAGGGCGCGCCAGCCGGGCCGCCCCCAGCCGGCGTCGGCGAGGGCCGCCGCGACCGCGCCGCAGGCGCAGGGGCCGACGGTGGCGGAGCGCACCCGCTGGCGGGCGTAGCGGTAGCCGAGTTCGAAGCGCAGGTAGCGGCCGAGGACCAGGACGTCGAGGAGGACGGCCGTGCGGTGCTCGGCCGTGCACAGCAGTGCCTCGGCGGCCGCGCGGTCGTGCACGCAGTGGAAGCCGCAGTCGCAGCGGCGGTGGGGCGCCCGGTGCCGCAGTCCGTAGACACAGGACGCGTCGGCCAGGACGCCGTACGGCAGCGCGCCGCCGAGCGACACACCGGTGAACCCGGCCCGGGTGCCGTCCTGGGACAGCACCGGGTGGGCGATCTTGTATCCGGTCGGCGGCTCCGCGGGGCGTTCCTCCGGAAGCCGCAGCCTCATCGGGCCGCCGGTACCTCTTCGGGAGCCTTCAGTTCCTCGATCTCCTCGGGAAGGTCGAGTTCCTCGTCCCGGATCTGCGGCCGCTCCTCGGCGACTCCCGTGGCCAGTGCTTTGCCGAGCTTCATGACGCCTCCCACACACAGGGGTCCTGTCTCGCCATGGTGACCCATGAGGCGCGAATTGGACATAGGGCCTAGGACCCCGGTGTGAAGCTCTGCTTACGCATACCTCGCAGAAGAATTAAGTGGAGCTTCACTGTCGGCGCGCCGAGACTGTCCCCATGACGACTACGCCTCCTCCCTTCGGCCGCGCCCTGTGCGCCATGGTCACCCCCTTCACCGAGGAAGGCGCGCTCGATCTCGACGGCGCCCAGCGGCTGGCCGCGCACCTGGTCTCCCACGGCTGCGACGGGCTCGTCCTGTCCGGCACGACGGGCGAGTCCCCGACGACCTCGGACGCGGAGAAGTCGGCTCTGGTGACGGCGGTCCGGGAGGCGGTGGGCGCGGGGGTGCCGGTGGTGGCGGGCGTGGGCACCTCCGACACCCGGCACACCGTCGAGCTGGCCCTGGCGGCCGAGAAGGCGGGCGCGGACGGGGTGCTGGTGGTCAGCCCGTACTACAGCAGGCCGCCGCAGGACGCGCTGGAGGCACACTTCCGGGAGATCGCGGACGCCTCGGGGCTGCCCGTGATGCTGTACGACATCCCGGCCCGCACCGGCACCCGCATCGAACCGGAGACCATGATCCGGCTCGCCGGGCACCCCCGGATCGTCGCGGTCAAGGACTGCTCCTACGACCTCCTCGGCACCCAGAAGGTCCTGCACCGCACGGAGCTGGCGTACTACGCGGGCTGCGACGAGCAGATCCTCGCGCTGTACGCGGTGGGCGCGACGGGGTACGTCAGCACGGTGGCCAACGTGGTCCCGGAGCGGCTGCGGGCGATCATCGACCTGTTCGAGGCGGGCGACACCCCCGTGTCCGCCCGCCTCCAACAGAGGGCCACCGGGCTGATCGAGGCGATGATGGCGGCGGGCCTTCCCGGCACGGTCACTGCCAAGGCCCTCCTCAACGCGCTCGGTCTGCCCGGGGGCCCGGTCCGTGCCCCGCTGCGGCCCGCCGACCGGGAGACGGCCGACGGGCTGCTGGCGGAGTACGAACGGTTCGTGGCCGCCTGATCCCCTGATCAGGACGATCAGGGGAGGGGCGATGATCAGGGCTGGGCGAAGAGCGGCTCCCAGCGTCCGGCGTCGCCGTCGTTGCCCTCGCGGAAGCCGCTCAACGGGACCTCCTTGTCGCTGCCGAGGGTGACCAAAACGAGCCGCTGGTGGAACTCGTTCTTGTCGTTCTTGCCGATGTCCCAGGCGATGAGCTGCTTGTTGCCCACCCAGGCGAGCAGCTGCTGGCCTCGCACCTCGGTGTGCACACCGGTCTTGGCGTCGAGGATGAACGAGGAGGTATGCCACTTCTGACCCGCGAAGGCACCGGCCACGAGCCTGCCGTCCGGCGACTTGCCCGCGTCGACGTACCACTCCAGGTACTTGTCGTCGGCGGGAGTGGGTACCTTGGCGCCCTTCAGGTCCCAGAACTCCTTGCCGATGGCCCCCATGGGGTTGCCGGCCCAGACGTGCCTGCCGTCGTCGGTGAGGGCGAAGTCCTGGCGGCTGTTGAGGAAGCCGGCGCCCCTGGGATCGTCGGAGCTGCTCGCGAGCTTGACCTCGGTCCAGTCGCCCTTCCCTGAGGCCACGTCGAAGAGGTAGAACCCGGTGCGGCCGGACGGCTGGGACTGGTCCCAGCCGTCGGAGCCGTTCACCTTGACCCGCAGGTCGGGGTTGACGGAGTAGGTCGTCGCGACCAGCTTGCGGCCGTCGCGGGAGAAGGCGAGCCCGCCGACCCCGTGGTCGACCGGGATCCACCGCTCGACCTTGCCGGTGGTCAGGTCGAGGAGGCCGATCCGGGAGGCGGGCAGCTCCTGTTCGAGGACGGCGGCCGTCCTGCCACCTCGGGCGACCGCCACCCAGGACCAGTCCGCGGCCTTCGCGTACCTGCCGGTGCGCGGGTTCAGCAGGTGGTAGGTGCGCTGGTAGACAGCTGTCTCCGAAGTCTTCTTCACCGTCTCCGGGATGTAGTACCCGGCCAGGGTGGTGCCCCCGGCGGAGATCTCCTCGCGGGGCGGCGACTGGTCGGGGTGGGCCTTCGTCCTCTTCTCCACCACGATCCCACCGCCGCCGCCCGAGGGGCGGACGTCGTCCTTGCCGGAGTCCATCAGCGGCACCGTCACCCCTACGGCGATCACGGCCACCGCGGCCGCGGCGGCCAGGGCGATCCTGCGGGTGCGACGGCGGCGCCGGACGGCCAGCACCCGGTCGGCGAACCCCGCCGCAGCCGGGGGCTGTTCGGCGGCCTGCTCGCGCAGGGCGTCGCGCACGATGTCGTCGACGTTCACGGACGCACCTCCACGGGCGAGTAGTCACGGGACGCGGACCGCTCGGCGTCGGCGGGCCCGAGGGCTGCCAGTTCGGGTGCGAGCGAGCGCAGCCGGGCCAGCGAGCGGTGGGCGGTGGACCGCACGGTGCCGACCGAGCAGCCGAGCAGCCGGGCCACGTCGGCCTCGGGCAGGTCCTCGAAGTAGCGCAGCACCAGCACGGTGCGCTGACGTGCGGTGAGCCGGGACAGGGCCTGGCGCATCACGAGGCGCAGTTCGGTGGCGGCGGCGGTGTCGGCCGGGGTGCCGCCGGGGGCCGCCGGTTCGGGCGGCTCGGCGACGCTGACCTCCCGGCGCGGCCACTTCAGCCGCCAGCGGCTGACCTGCTGGCGGTAGAGGACCTGCCGTACGTAGGCCTCGGGTTCGTCGATCTTCTGCCAGCGTCCGGCCGCCCGGACCAGAGCGTTCTGGAGCAGGTCCTCACCGGCGTGCCGGTCCCCGCCGCACAGCAGCACGGCGGTCTTCAGCAGGGCGGACGACCTGCCGTCCACGAAGTCCCGGAAACTCTCCAGCCCTTCGGCATTCATCGTCACCTTCTCTTCCCCCGGCGGCGCCGGTGCGCGGCCCTCCGCCCCTTGTGACGCGCGCGGGGTGCCCCCGCTATGCCACACCCATGAAAAAAGTCGCCGTAGAGGCGGAACCTCTACGGCGACTTCGGGTGAAAGCGCTCAGTTGTGGCTGTGCAGGATGTCGTTCAGGCCGCCCCAGACCGCGTTGTTCGGGCGGGCCTCCACCGTGCCGGTGACCGAGTTGCGGCGGAAGAGGATGTTCGAGGCGCCGTTCAGCTCGCGGGCCTTGACGATCTGGCCGTCGGGCATGGTGACCCGGGTGCCCGCGGTGACGTAGAGACCAGCCTCGACGACGCACTCGTCGCCGAGCGCGATGCCGACGCCCGCCTCGGCCCCGATCAGGCAGCGCTCGCCGATGGTGATGCGGACGTTGCCGCCGCCGGAGAGCGTGCCCATGGTGGAGGCGCCGCCGCCGATGTCCGAGCCGTCGCCGACCACGACACCGGCGGAGATGCGGCCCTCGACCATCGACGTGCCGAGCGTGCCGGCGTTGAAGTTGACGAAGCCCTCGTGCATCACGGTGGTGCCGGCCGCGAGGTGGGCGCCGAGCCGGACCCGGTCGGCGTCGGCGATGCGGACGCCCTTGGGGGCCACGTAGTCCGTCATGCGCGGGAACTTGTCGACGCTCGTGACGGCGAGGTGCAGGCCCTCGGCGCGGGCGTTCAGGCGCACCTTCTCGACGTCGTCGACGGCGACCGGGCCGAGAGAGGTCCAGGCGACGTTGGGGAGCAGCCCGAAGATGCCGTCCAGGCTCTGGCCGTGCGGCTGGACCAGGCGGTGCGAGAGCAGGTGCAGACGCAGGTAGGCGTCGTGCGTGTCGAGCGGCTTCTCCTCCAGGGAGGCGATGACCGTACGGACCGCGACCACCTCGACGCCACGGCGGGCGTCCGGACCGATCGCCTTCGTGGCGCCTTCGCCGAGCAGTTCCACGGCCCGCTCGGCGGACAGCCGCTCGGTGCCGGAGGGACCCGGCTCGGCGGTGAGCTCGGGAGCGGGGAACCAGGTGTCGAGAACGGTGCCGTCGGCGGCGACGGTGGCGAGGCCTGCGGCGATGGCGCCGGTGATACGCGGAGCAGTCGTGTCGGTCATGAGGGAAACCTAACCGCCGGGGGGCGTGCGAGGCGAACCCGCGCGCGGGCCGTCTCAGAGGCCGAGCGGTACGGGCGTGGCCACGGGGAACGCGGGCGGCCCGCATTCCCCGCGTGCCGGGGAAGGCCGGCGGCCCACGCTCCCCCACATGACGGGGAACGCGGGCGGCCCGCACTCCCCACGTGGTGCGGGCCGCCGTGACCCTCTTTCTCCGTCAGTCCCCGTCAGGCCCCGTGTCGACCGGCCCCCGTACCCCGGCCCGGTCCACCACGGCTGTCCCGGACAGTGACGAGCCGCCCACGACCTCGCCGGCCGTCAGCAGGCGCATACCGATGATCCGGTACGTCTGCGGGTCGATCAGCCACTGGTCCTGGGTCGGCTCACCGGTCCTCGGGTCGTCGTCGCGGTCGTAGCTCAGGGCGATCGCCCGGGTCCCGGCCTTCGTCTCGACGAGGTGGTCGGTGACCTTCCCGCCCGGCAGGGTCGCGAGGGCGCGGTACAGCGAGGCCAGCCCCTTGGAGGGCATGACGTAGGCGTCCAGCAGGACGCTGATCTCGATGTAGTCGTTCTCCGCCTGCGGCACCCCCCTGCCGTCCTCGATGGCGTTCTTCTCGCGCAGCACCTTCAGCGTCTGCTCGCCGCCGGACGGCAGCGCCGACAGCACCCGGTACATCTCACGCGCCGAACGGTCGTCGCCCTCCCCGCCGTTCTCGAGGTGCATCTTGATGGTGTTCATCCGGGTGGTTTTTCCGTCGAACTCCATGGAGGCGAGCGCGGTGCCGTCGTACCGGATCCAGGACTCGTCGACGTAGGCCTGCGGCACCATCGAGTCGGGGAGCGTCCCGTCCTGGTGCTCCTGGATCGCCCTGCGGTAGATCCACTGCCGGGCCGTCGGCACCGGACCGTCGGGTTCGGTCTCCAGGGTGTCGGCGGCCCGGTTCAGGAGCTGGGCGGCGCTCATCCCCCTCAGGTCCAGGGTCGGTCCGTTCGCGGGCCGTACCTTGTGGCCTGCGCTGTCGCCGCCCACCAGCAGGGCCGCGGTCACGGCCACGGCGGTCACGGCGGCCACGACCGCCACGATCACGAACTCCCGGCGCCGCCACAGCTCCCGCCGCCGCTGTCCCGCGCGGGCCGCGTCCAGCAGCCGTGCCCGCCCGGGCGCGAGCCGCGCACGGTCCGCCGTCGGCGCGTCGGCGCGCAGTGTGCGCACCTCGGTCATCTCGTCCATCGCTACGCCACCTCCGCCGCGTCGCTCACGAATGCGGGATCGGCGCCCAGCGCCGTCCTCACCTTGCGGCGCGCCCGGTTGAGCCGGGAGCGCACGGTACCGACCGGGATGCCCAGTGCCTCGGAGACCTCCTGGTAGGTGAGGTCGGCCCAGGCGACGAGCAGCAGGACGTGCCGGTCCCCGGCCGACAGCGCGGCGAGGGCGCCGGCGAGCGGGCCCTGCGCGGCGATCCTGCTGTCGGTGGCCTCGACCCACGACTCGCTCCAGGACGCGGCGACCGGATCCTCGCCGGTGCGGGCCAGCGCCCTGAGCGCCCGCACCTCGGAGCGGCGCTGCTTGCCGATCAGGTTGCCGGCGATGCCGTACAGCCAGGGGCGGGCGTTGGGACGTGTGAGGTCGTAGCGGGAGCGGATCCGGAACGCGACGAGGAAGGTGTCGGCCGTGATGTCGTCGGCCGCGCCGTCGCCGAGGCGGCGGGCGGCGTACCGGTGGATGTCCGGCGCGTAGCGGTCGTAGAGCCGGGCGAACAGCTCCGGTTGGTCCAGCGACTGGGCGACGACCTCCGCGTCGTCCTCCGTCCGTGCCGTGGACGACGGTGGTCCACTCACAAGGCTCCCCCTGGTTCGTCGGTGTGTGACACCCCCTGTTGCCCGATGGACGGCGAAGAGTTCACGGACACCGGCGCAGGAACCAGGAGTCGGGATCAGGGGATCACGCGCGCCAGCATCTCCCGCGCGTACCCCTCGTCGTACGGCACCCCCGTCAGCAGCACCTGGAGGCAGATCCCGTCGGTCAGCGCGACCAGGGCGCGTGCCGTGACCGGGTCCGTGCGGTGGGCGAGGCGGGCGGCGAGGTCATCGGCCCACTCGGCGGCGACGGGGCGCAGGGCGGGCCGGCGCAGCGCGGCGAGGTAGAGCTCGTACTCCAGCTCGACGCCGGTGCGGTCGCCGCCGAGCCACTCGCCGAGGACGCGGGCGAGGTCGGCTGCCAGGTCGCCGCCGGGGCCGTCCAGCGCCCCGTGTGCGGCGACCGCCTTGGCGAAGCCCTCGCTGGCCTGGCGCAGCGCGGCGACCATCAGCTCGTCGAGGCTCTTGAAGTGGTACGTCGTCGAGCCGAGCGGCACATCGGCCTCGGCGGCGGCACTGCGGTGGCTGAGCCCCGCGAGGCCTTTCTGCCCCACGACCCGGATGGCCGCGTCGATGATCCGCTGCCGTCGCTCGGGGTCGTACCGGCGCGCCATCAGTGCGCCCCGCCCAGGTTCAGCACCACGACCCCGACGATGATCAGCGCGATCCCGGCGGCTTTGGTGACCGTCATGCTCTCTCCGAGGAAGAACATCCCGATGGCGGCGATGGTCGCGGTGCCCGCTCCGGCCCAGATCGCGTAGGCGGTGCCGACCGACACCGTTTTCAGGGTCTGCGCGAGCAGCGCGAAGGAGAGGACGTAGCCGAGCACGGTCAGCAGCGAGGGCCCCAACCGGCTGAATCCTTCGGTGTACTTCATGGCCGTGGTCGCTCCGACCTCGGCTGCGATGGCTCCGGCGAGGAGCAGATATCCCATGCGTACAAGCGTACATAACGACGATTGCGGAAATCTTGCGGTCCGCTGATGCGTGAATGTGGAAATCAGCCGCTTCAAAAGGCTGCTCACAACCCCCGGTAACCACTAATGTTCCCTCCGGAACCACACGTGGTTCACCCTTCACCTACCGCGCCACCACAGCAGCGGCCGTCGCACACCGCGCCGTGCCGGAGGAACCGCGCATGCCCGAAGACAAGTCCCGGCCGCCTCAGGACCGCCCCTGGGAGAACGGCTGGACACTGGACACCTCCCGCACTCCCGGCACCAGGCGGCTGTATCTCGCCGGTGCGCTGGCGGTGACCACCGTCGTCGCCTGTGTGGCGGCGATAGCCGCGACCGACAACAAGGACGATGTCCGGTCGAAATCCGCGCGGGACGGGGGATCCGGTCTGATCTCCTTCTCCTCGCAGCCCGCGACGACCCTCCCCCCGGAGGGCGACAGCGACCTCTCGTCGGTGTCCCCGAGTCCCGCGGGCCCCCGGCAACAGGGCACCGGTCCGACCGTCGCGGTCACGACCACCCCGAAGCCGCCCAAGTCCACGCCCTCCAAGGGCAGTCCGGCGAAGCCGAAGCCCGCGGCGGTCTACGGCTCGTTCCGCTCGGTCAACTACCCCGACCGCTACTGGCATGTGGACTCCGACCATGTCGGCCTGGACCAGGTCAGCGGCGAACAGGCCCGTGAGGACGCCACGTTCAAACAGGTCAAGGGCCTGGCGAACGCCTCGTGCTACTCGTTCGTCACACACGACGGTGCGTACCTGCGCCACCGCAGCTTCGTCCTGCGGGCCGAACGCAACGACGGCTCGTCCCTGTTCAAGCAGGACGCCACGTTCTGCTCTCGGGACTCGACGGCCGCACCCGGCGCGAAGATGCTGGAGTCGGTCAACTACCCGGGCTACTTCCTGCGCCACCAGAACTTCGTGGTCCGCCTGCAACGCTTCGAGTACAGCTCCCAGTTCGTGGCGGACTCGTCGTTCCAGCCGGTGGGCGGGCTGGCCTGAGCCGCGCGTGAGCACACGAAAGCGGCGGCACCCGAGGGTGCCGCCGCTTTCGTCACAGCCGAAGAGCCTCAGACGTTGAACCCGAGCGCCCGCAGCTGCTCGCGTCCGTCGTCCGTGATCTTGTCCGGGCCCCACGGCGGCATCCACACCCAGTTGATGCGGAGTTCGCTGACGAGGCCGTCCGTGGCGGACTTGGCCTGGTCCTCGATGACGTCCGTCAGCGGACAGGCCGCCGAGGTCAGGGTCATGTCGAGGGTCGCGATGTTCGCGTCGTCGATGTGGATGCCGTAGATCAGGCCGAGGTTGACCACGTCGATGCCCAGCTCGGGGTCGACGACGTCGTACAGCGCCTCGCGGACCTCCTCCTCGGAGGCCGGCTTCATTTCAACGGTCTCGCTCATGCCGTCTTCCTTTCGGCGTCGGCGCCGGCGTCCAGCGCCTGGGCCGTCGCGTCCTTCCACGCCATCCAGCTGAGGAGGGCGCACTTGACCCGGGCCGGGTACTTGGAGACACCGGAGAACGCGACCGCGTCCTCCAGCACCTCCTCCATCGCGTCGTCGGGCTCGATCTTCCCCTTGGACTGCATCAGCTCCAGGAAGGTCTCCTGGATCCGCTGCGCCTCGGCGAGGTCCTTGCCGACCAGCAGATCGTTCAGGACGGAGGCCGAGGCCTGGCTGATCGAGCAGCCCTGGCCCTCGTACGAGACGTCCTCGATCCGCGTGCCGTCGTACTTCACGCGGAGGGTGATCTCGTCGCCGCACGTCGGGTTCACGTGGTGCACCTCGGCGTCGCCGTCCCTCAGACCACGCCCGTGCGGGTGCTTGTAGTGGTCCAGGATGACTTCCTGGTACATCGAGTCCAGCTTCACGGTTTCAGCACGCCCCTCAGCCGAAGAAGTTCCGTACGTGCTCCAGCCCCTCGACCAGTGCGTCGATCTCGGCGGGCGTGGAGTACAGATAGAACGACGCTCGCGTGGTCGCAGGAATTCCGTACCGCAGGCAGACCGGCCGCGCGCAGTGGTGGCCGACCCGGACCGCGATGCCCTCCTCGTCGAGGACCTGGCCCACGTCGTGGGGGTGGATGTCGCCGAGCGTGAAGGAGATCGCCGCGCCCCGGTCCTCGGCCGTGGTCGGGCCGATGATCCTGAGGTCGGGGACCTCGGCGAGCCGCTGGACCGCGTACTCGGTCAGCGCATGCTCATGGGCGAGGATCCTGTCCATGCCGATCGAGTCGAGGTAGTCGATCGCCGCGCCCAGCCCGACCGCCTGCGCGATCGGCGGGGTGCCCGCCTCGAACTTGTGCGGGGCGGGGGCGTAGGTCGACGAGTGCATCGACACGGTCTCGATCATCTCGCCGCCGCCGAGGAACGGGGGCAGGTCCTCCAGGAGTTCCTGCCGTCCCCACAGCACACCGATGCCGGTCGGGCCGCACATCTTGTGGCCGGTGAAGGCCACGAAGTCGGCCTGGAGGGCCTGGACGTCCAGCGGCATGTGCGGCGCGGCCTGCGAGGCGTCGACGCAGACGAGCGCACCGACCTCCTGCGCGCGGCGGACGATCGCCTCGACCGGGTTGACCGTGCCCAGGATGTTGGAGACCAGCACGAAGGAGACGATCTTCGTCTTCTCTGTGATGACCTCCTCGATGTTGGACAGGTCGAGGCGGCCGTCGTCGGTCAGCCCGAACCACTTCAGCTTCGCGCCCGTGCGCTGCGCGAGCAGCTGCCACGGCACGATGTTGGAGTGGTGCTCCATCTCGGTGATGACGATCTCGGTCTCGGAGTCCACGCGGTAGGGCTCGTCGGCCCAGCCCAGCATGTTCGCCACGAGGTTGAGCGACTCGGAGGCGTTCTTGGTGAAGATCACCTCGTCGCGCGAGGGCGCGTTGATGAAGGAGGCGACCTTGTCGCGCGCTCCCTCGTACAGCGCCGTGGCCTCCTCGGCGAGCACATGCACACCGCGGTGGACGTTGGCGTTGTAGCGCTCGTAGTACTCGCTCAGGGCGTCCAGCACCTGGCGCGGCTTCTGCGAGGTCGCCGCGTTGTCCAGGTACACGAGCTTCCGGCCGTCGTGGACCTGGCGGTCCAGGATGGGGAAGTCCTTGCGGATCGCCTCGGTGTCGAGGAGGCCCGGCAGCTGTGTCACGCGGATACGCCACCCTTCGTGTAAGCCTCGTAACCCTCGTTCTCCAGCTTGTCGGCGAGCTCGGCGCCGCCGGACTCGACGATCCGGCCGCCGGAGAAGACGTGGACGAAGTCGGGCTTGATGTAGCGCAGGATGCGCGTGTAGTGCGTGATCAGCAGGGTGCCGACCTCACCGGTCTCACGGACCCGGTTGACGCCCTCGGAGACGACCCGCAGCGCGTCGACGTCGAGGCCGGAGTCGGTCTCGTCGAGGATCGCGATCTTCGGCTTGAGGAGCTCCAGCTGGAGGATCTCGTGGCGCTTCTTCTCACCGCCGGAGAAGCCCTCGTTGACGTTGCGCTCGGCGAAGGAGGGGTCCATGTGGAGGCGCTCCATGGCCTCCTTGACCTCCTTCACCCAGGTGCGCAGCTTGGGGGCCTCGCCGCGGACGGCGGTGGCCGAGGTGCGCAGGAAGTTGGAGACCGAGACGCCGGGGACCTCGACGGGGTACTGCATCGCCAGGAACAGGCCCGCGCGGGCGCGCTCGTCGACCTCCATCTCCAGGACGTCCTCGCCGTCGAGGGTGACGGTGCCGCCGGTGATGGTGTACTTCGGGTGACCGGCGAGGGAGTAGGCGAGCGTCGACTTGCCGGAGCCGTTGGGGCCCATGATGGCGTGCGTCTCGCCCTGCTTCACGGTCAGGTCGACGCCCTTGAGGATCTCCTTCGTGGCGTTGTCGGCCTCGACGGTGACGTGCAGGTCGCGGATTTCAAGCGTTGCCATGGATTGCCTCAGGACTCCTGGTTGAGGGAGACGAGCACGTCGTCCCCTTCGATCTTTACGGGGTATACGGGGACGGGGCGCGTCGCGGGAAGGCCGGACGGCTTGCCGGTGCGCAGGTCGAAGCTGGAGCCGTGCAGCCAGCACTCGATCTGGCAGTCCTCCACCTCGCCCTCGGAGAGCGAGACGTTCGCGTGGGAGCAGATGTCGTGGATCGCGAACACCTCCCCCTCGGTCTGCACGAGGGAGACCGGCGTGCCGTCGAGTTCCACCCGCTTCGGGGTGTCCTCCTCCAGCTCGCTCAGCCCGCAGGCGCGTACGTAGGCCATCAGACGGTGGCCTCCAGCTCCTCGTCGATCTTCACGAGAAGGCGCTCTTCGATGTCGTCGACACCGATCTGCTGGACCAGCTCGGCGAAGAAGCCGCGGACCACGAGGCGGCGGGCCTCGTCGGCCGGGATGCCACGGGCCATCAGGTAGAAGAGCTGCTCGTCGTCGAAGCGGCCGGTCGCGCTCGCGTGGCCGGCGCCGACGATCTCGCCGGTCTCGATCTCCAGGTTGGGCACGGAGTCGACCCGGGCGCCGTCGGTGAGGACGAGGTTGCGGTTCATCTCGTAGGTGTCGGTGCCCTCGGCCTTGGCCTCGATGAGCACGTCACCGATCCACACCGCGTGCGCGTCGTCGCCCTGGAGCGCGCCCTTGTAGACGACGTTGGACTTGCAGTGCGGGGTGTTGTGGTCGACCAGGAGGCGGTGCTCCTGGTGCTGGCCCCGGTCGGTGAAGTAGATCCCGAACAGCTCGGCTTCACCGCCGGTGCCGGCGTAGGAGACGCGCGGGTGCAGGCGTACCAGGTCGCCGCCGAAGGTCACCACGACCGACTTGAAGCTCGCGTCCCGCCCGATGAGGGCGTTGTGCTGGGCCACGTGCACGGCCTTGTCGTCCCAGTCCTGGACGGAGACGACGGTGAGCTTGGCGCCGTCGCCGAGCACGTAGTCGACGTTGGTGGCGAGCACGGCGTCACCGGTGTGGTCGATGACCACGACGGCCTCGGCGAAGGCACCCAGTTCGATCACCTGGTGCCCGAAGCGGGTACCGCCCTCGCCGTGCACGGCGATCCGGATCGGCTCGGTGAGGACCGTCTCCTTGGGGACGGTGACCACGCCGGCCTTCTCGAAGGACGAGTACGCCTGGGCGGCGACGCGGTCCACCGGGGTGCCCGCCCTGCCGAGGCGCGCGTCGTCACGGCCGACGGTCTCGACGACGACGCCCTCGGGGGCCTGCACGTCCACCGTCACGCCGGCGCCGGTGGCGACCGCGGTGCCGTCGTGCAGCCCGCGCAGCCGCTCCAGCGGGGTGAACCGCCACTCCTCCTCGCGGCCGTGCGGGACGGGGAAGTCCTGCACGTCGAAGGACGGGGGCGCGCTCATGCGCGTGGCGACGGTCGACTCGGCGGCCACCGCGATCGAGCCGGCGGTGGTGGATCCCACCGGGATGTTCTGGGCCTCAGCCATGGCTGTCGGTGTGCTCTCTTCCTGACGCTTGTAAGACTTACGACGGGGACACGGGCCGGTGTTAACCGACCGCACCCTCCATCTGGAGCTCGATCAGCCGGTTGAGTTCCAGCGCGTACTCCATCGGCAGCTCCTTCGCGATGGGCTCGACGAAGCCGCGCACGATCATGGCCATCGCCTCGAACTCGGAGAGACCGCGGCTCATCAGGTAGAAGAGCTGGTCCTCGGAGACCTTGGAGACGGTCGCCTCGTGGCCCATGGACACGTCGTCCTCGCGGACGTCCACGTAGGGGTACGTGTCGGAGCGGGAGATGGTGTCGACGAGCAGCGCGTCGCACAGCACGTTCGACTTGGATCCGGCCGCACCCTCGCCGATCTCGACGAGACCGCGGTAGGAGGTACGGCCGCCACCGCGCGCGACGGACTTCGACACGATGTTGGACGACGTGTTCGGCGCCATGTGGACCATCTTGGAGCCGGCGTCCTGGTGCTGGCCCTCGCCCGCGAAGGCGATGGACAGGGTCTCGCCCTTGGCGTGCTCGCCCATCAGGTAGACGGCCGGGTACTTCATGGTGACCTTGGAGCCGATGTTGCCGTCGATCCACTCCATGGTCGCGCCCTCGTACGCCACGGCGCGCTTGGTGACCAGGTTGTAGACGTTGTTCGACCAGTTCTGGATGGTCGTGTAGCGGCAGCGGGCGCCCTTCTTCACGATGATCTCGACGACCGCGGAGTGCAGGGAGTCCGACTTGTAGATCGGCGCCGTACAGCCCTCGACGTAGTGGACGTAGGCGTCCTCGTCGACGATGATCAGCGTCCGCTCGAACTGGCCCATGTTCTCGGTGTTGATCCGGAAGTAGGCCTGGAGCGGGATCTCGACGTGCACGCCCTTCGGCACGTAGATGAAGGAACCGCCGGACCACACCGCGGTGTTCAGCGACGCGAACTTGTTGTCGCCGACCGGGATGACGGTGCCGAAGTACTCCTTGAAGAGCTCCGGGTGCTCCTTGAGGGCGGTGTCGGTGTCGAGGAAGATGACGCCCTGCTCCTCCAGGTCTTCACGGATCTGGTGGTAGACGACCTCGGACTCGTACTGGGCCGCGACACCGGCGACGAGGCGCTGCTTCTCCGCCTCGGGGATGCCGAGCTTGTCGTACGTGTTCTTGATGTCCTCGGGCAGGTCCTCCCAGGACTCCGCCTGCTTCTCCGTGGAGCGCACGAAGTACTTGATGTTGTCGAAGTCGATGCCGGAGAGGTCGGAGCCCCAGTTCGGCATGGGCTTCTTGTCGAACAGGCGCAGCCCCTTGAGGCGGAGCTTGGTCATCCACTCCGGCTCGTTCTTCTTCGCGGAGATGTCGCGCACGACGTCTTCGTTGATACCGCGCCGCGCGGAAGCGCCGGCCGTGTCGGAGTCGGCCCAGCCGTATTCGTACTTGCCCAGGCCCTCGAGTTCAGGGTGAGCAGTCTCCGTGGGGAGAGTCATGCGGGGTTCCTCCCGGCCGTACTTGCAGATGCGATATCAGGGGTGTGGGAAATCTTGGGGATGAACGTCGTGCAGACGCCGTCGCCGTGCGCGATGGTCGCCAGTCGCTGGACGTGCGTGCCGAGGAGCTGGGAGAAGATCTCCGTCTCTGCGTCGCACAGCTGCGGGAACTTCTCCGCGACATGGGCCACCGGGCAGTGGTGCTGGCAGAGCTGCTCGCCGACCGGTGCGCTCCGCGCCGTTGCAGCGTACCCGTCCGCGCTCAGGGCCTTGGCCAGGGCTTCGGTGCGCTCCTCGGGGGCGGCGGTCTCGACGGCCTTGCGGTACTCCTCGGCCTGCGCGGCGATCCTGGCGCGGGCGAAGGCGACGACCGCCTCGTCCCCGCCGAACCGCTCCTGGATCCAGCGCAGGGCGTCCGCGGCGAGCTTGTCGTAGGACTGGTCGAAGGCGTCCCGGCCGCAGTCGGTGAGAGCGAAGACCTTGGCGGGGCGCCCGCGCGTCCGCGCGCCGTACACCCGCTGCTCCCGGGCCTCGACGACCTCGTCGGCCACGAGGGCGTCCAGATGGCGCCGTACCGCGGCGGGGGTGAGCCCCAGCCGGCCGGCCAGCTCGGTGACGGTCGACGGGCCGTGGTCCAGGATGGATCGCGCGACGCGGTTGCGGGTGGACCGCTCACCGGTCGCGAGCTCCTCCTGAGGGGCCCCCGTGGGGGTCTCCCGAACCTCGCCGACGTTTTTCACAACGCCATTGTTGCGTAATTCCTCAGGACCGGGCAAGCCGCCCCCGGCCCGCCGGACGGTGCCCTGCGTCACTTAGGCATCCCTAACTTGACCTGCGAAAACGATCTTTGATCGATCAAACCGGTGGCGTCCGGCAGTTCTGTCAGGGACACTCCCGAACCATGCCGACACCACCTCCCACCGGCCCGCTTGTCACCCGCGACACCCTCGCCGGGCAGCTGCGCGAGCTGGGTGTCAGAAGCGGCGAGACCCTCCTCGTGCACTCCTCCCTGAGCGCTCTCGGCTGGGTCTGCGGCGGCCAGGTCGCGGTGGTCCAGGCTCTCCTCGACGTCCTCGGTCCGGACGGCACCCTCGTGGTCCCCACCCAGACCGGCGACCTCTCGGACCCGGCGGTGTGGAGCAACCCGCCGGTCCCCGAGGACTGGTGGGACACCGTCCGCGCAACCATGCCCGCCTACGACCCCCTCGTCACGCCCTCGCGCGGGGTCGGCGTGATCCCGGAGACCGTGCGCACCTGGCCCGGCGCCCTCCGGAGCGCCCACCCCCAGACCTCGTTCGCGGCACTCGGCCCCCGCGCGCATGCCGTCCTGGACGGCCACGCCGCCGACTGCCGGCTCGGCGAGCGCAGCCCGCTGGCCCGCCTGGAGGACCTCCACGCGCGCGTGCTGCTCCTCGGCGCCGGCTACGACACCTGCACCAGCTTCCACCTCGCCGAGTACCGCGTCCCGGGCCCCCTGGTGAACGTCGGCCGCCCCGGACCGGCCGGCTGGGAGGTCGTCACGGAGGTCTCGATCACCTCGGACCGCTTCGACGAACTGGGGTACGACTTCGAGCGGGACACCGGCGTCGTCGCAAGGGGAAGGGTGGGCGCGGCCGAGACCCGGCTGTTCCCGGTCGCCGACGCGGTGGCCTACGCCGAACGCTGGCTGCCGTTGCACCGCTCACGCGAGGAGTTCTAGGCGGCGCGGGCGACCGGCGGGCACCCATGAGTCCTCCGACGGTGGAGATCTCGCACCCGGCCGACTGACGCGCGGGCCGCGAACCTAGACTCGGGCCCATGCGAAGTGAGCCCGTGGTCCAGGTCCACGCCCTGGTGAAGCGGTACGGCACGAAGACCGCCGTGGACGGCCTCGATCTGGTGGCCCGGGCGGGCGTGACCGCCGTACTCGGGCCCAACGGGGCGGGCAAGACGACCACGGTCGAGACCTGCGAGGGCTACCGGAAGCCGGACTCCGGCACGGTACGCGTCCTGGGCCTCGACCCGGTGCGACAGGCACGTGAGCTGCACCCGAGGATCGGCGTGATGCTCCAGTCCGGAGGCGTGTACTCGGGCGCCCGCGCCGACGAGATGCTGCGGCACGTGGCGAGACTGCACGCGCACCCGCTGGACGTGGACGCGCTGATCGAGCGCCTGGGTCTGGACAGCTGCGGCCGGACGACGTACCGCAGGCTGTCCGGCGGCCAGCAGCAGCGTCTCGCGCTCGCCATGGCCGTGGTGGGCCGCCCGGAACTGGTGTTCCTGGACGAGCCGACGGCCGGCCTCGACCCGCAGGCCCGCAGGGCCACCTGGGACCTGATCCGGGACCTGCGGTCGGACGGCGTCTCGGTCATCCTCACCACGCACTACATGGACGAGGCCGAGCAGCTCGCCGACGACGTGGCGATCGTCGACGGCGGCCGGGTCATCGCCCAGGGCACGCCGGAGGAACTGTGCCGCGGCGGCGCCGAGAACACCCTGCGCTTCATGGGCCGTCCCGGCCTCGACGTCGGGTCCCTCCTGAAGGCCCTCCCCGCCGACTGCACGGCGGCGGAGCTGACGCCCGGCTCCTACCGGGTCATCGGCAAGGTCGACCCCCAGCTCCTGGCCACGGTCACGTCCTGGTGCGCCCAGCACGGCGTCATGCCGGAGAAGATCTCGGTGGAACGGCACACCCTGGAAGACGTCTTCCTGGAACTGACAGGCAAGGAACTGCGCGCATGACGGCCACCGGCACCTACGCCCCCCAGCCGGGCGCGGCCCCCCTGGGACGCATGATCGCGACCCAGGCGGCGCTGGAGACGAAGATGCTCCTGCGCAACGGTGAGCAGCTCCTGCTGACGGTGGTGATCCCGGCCCTGGTGCTGGTCCTGTTCAGCTCGGTGGACATCATCGACACGGGCCAGGCCAAGGCGGTGGACTTCCTTGCTCCCGGCGTCCTCGCCCTCGCGGTCATGTCCACGGCCTTCACCGGCCAGGCGATCGCCACGGGCTTCGAGCGCCGGTACGGCGTCCTGAAGCGCCTGGCCAGCTCCCCCCTCCCTCGCTGGGCCCTGATGACGGCGAAGACCGCGTCGGTCCTGGTGACGGAGATCCTGCAAGTGGTGTTGCTCACGGCGATCGCCCTCGCCCTGGGCTGGTCCCCGCACGGCGACCCGCTGTCCGTGGCCCTGCTCCTGCTCCTCGGCACGGCGGCCTTCTCGGGCCTCGGCCTCCTGATGGCCGGCACCCTGAAGGCGGAGGCCACCCTGGCCGCCGCCAACCTGGTCTTCCTGCTCCTGCTGGTCAGCGGCGGGGTCATGGTCCCGCTCGACCGGTTCTCCCAGACCACGCAGGACATCCTGAGCCTGCTGCCGATCACGGCCCTCTCGGACGGCCTGCGGGACGTACTGCTGCACGGGGCCGGGGTGCCGTGGGGCGATCTGGGGATCCTCGCGGCGTGGGGCGTCGTGGGGCTGGCCGCGGCGGGGCGGTTCTTCCGCTGGGAATGAGCCGATGACGTCCGCCATGTGAGTGACGTTCGGGTGCAGCGGGAAGAGACGTCCCGTGTACGAGTCCGCGGATTCCCCCAGTGTGCGTGCTCTGCAACCACTTCTCCACGACGTGGTGATCTGCGTCGCAGCCCCGGCCTTCGCGGCATCGCCGCGGGACGGACAGCTGCGCGGTCTCCGCGCGGAGGGGTTCTACGGCCACGACCGCAGACTGCTGCACACGGCGTGCCTGCTGGTCGACGGCCGGGAACCGGAGCCCATCGGCGTTCAGCCCCTCGGTCCCGGGCAGGTCAGGTTCACCTCGGTGCACCGCTACCCGCACGACCGCACCAACGACCCGACCGTGATCATCGAGCGGGTGCGTACCGCGGGTGCCGGGGAGAGTCTCCTCCTGCGCAACGTCGGCACCGTCGCGCGGCGATTACATGTGGAACTGGCTCTGGCGACCGACCTGGCGGACATCGCGGACGTGAAGCGGGGGCTGACCGGCACGACCGTGCGCAGCACCGCCGTTCTCGATCCGCCCGGACTCGACTGGCGTTCCCGGGCGGGCCGCGCACACGTCCGCGTCACGGAGTCGGGCCCGGCTCCCGAGGTCACCGACGGCCCCGAGGGCGGCACCCTCACCTGGCCACGGGTACTGCTGCGCCCCGGCGAGAGCCGGCAGATCCGGCTGACCGTGTCGGGCGGCACGGTCCCCGACCCGCCCGGCCATCCACGCGCCCCCGCGTCTCCCCCGCCCTGGTCGGAGCCCGTCGTGCACGGCGACCGCCGGTTGTCGGCGCTAGTCCGCCGAGGACTGGCCGACCTGCGTGCCCTGCGTCTGGCCGACCCGGAGGGCACCGCCCGCGACGGCGTCGAGGACCAGTTCATCGCGGCGGGCTGCCCCTGGTATCTGACGCTCTTCGGCCGGGACTCCATCTGGTCGGCCCGCATGCTGCTGCCGCTCGGCACCGACCTGGCGCGCGGCACGCTCTGGGCGCTGGCCCGCCGCCAGGGCTCGGCCCACGACGTGTTCCGCGAGGAGGCACCGGGCCGCATCCTCCACGAACTGCGCCCGGCGGAGGCCGACCACGGCAACGGCCTGCGGCTGCCCTCCCACTACTACGGCTCGGTCGACGCCACGCCACTGTTCGTGACCCTGCTGGTGGAGGCCTGGCACTGGGGCCTCCCGGACGCCGACGTGGACGCGCTGCTGCCCTATGCAGAGCGTGGGATGCAATGGGTGGAGGAGACCACCAACCGCGACGAGGACGGTCTCCTGCGCTACTACCCCCGCCCAGGAGGCCTGCGCCACCAGTCCTGGAAGGACAGCGAGGACGCGGTCCGCGACGCGGCAGGCCGCCGTATCGAACCACCGCTGGCGCTGTGCGAGGTGCAGGGGTACGCCTATCAGGCGGCCGTCGGCCTGGCCGGACTGATGGCGTCCCACGGTCGGCAGCAGGAAGCACAACGGCTGACCTCCTGGGCCCAGGCCCTGCGCAAACGGTTCGCCGACACCTTCTGGCTGCCCTCGCCGGACGGTCCGGCATCCCGGTATGTGGCGATCGCCGTCGGCCGCGGACTGGAGCCCGTCAGCGGACCGGCCTCCAACATGGGCCAGTTGCTGTCCACCGGCATCCTGGACGAGTCCGGATGCCGCGATGTCGCGGCCTGGCTGGCCGCCCCCGAACTGAACTCCGGCTGGGGGCTGCGCAGCAGGTCGGCCCTGCTGCGCGGTTTCAACCCGCTGAGCTATCACGGAGGTTCGGTGTGGACCCACGACACGGCGATCGCCGTCCAGGGTCTGTGCGCGGCGGGCTGCGCGGCTGAGGCGTCCGCGCTGGCGGAGGGCCTGCTGGAGGCGGCGGCCCACTTCGACTACCGGATGCCCGAGTTGTACGGCGGCGACAGCCGCGGTGAGGGTTCTCCGGCTCCGCTCGCCTATCCGGCGGCCTGTCGGCCCCAGGGCTGGTCCGCGGCGTCCGGGGTGGCGGTGCTGTCGGCCCTGCTCGGGCTGGCGCCTGACGTCTCCCGTCGTGTGCTGCACATCCGACCGACGCCGTTCGGACCTCTGCGGGTGGAGGGACTGCGGCTCGCCGGACGGGAGTTCTCGGTGGGCGTGGGCGTGGCCGGGTCCGACGCACCGGTCGTCGTCCGGGGCCTGCCGCCCGACTGGACCGTCGACAGCACGGGGGCGTGACCGGCATGGGCCCGGACGCCACGGCGATGGTCTCCAAGTTCTCCTTCTACTCGGCAGTCATCGCCTCCAGTGTCCTGGCTCCGGGGCTGTGCATCGTCACGACCGGGGTCATCGCCCTCCTCCACCTACGGCACACCGGCGACCTGTGGTCCTTCATGGTGGTGCAGACCAAGGACCTCTCGACTCCGCTGGCCGTCGTGGTGGGGCTCAACTTCCTGTCCCTCAGCTTCATTGCCGGGTACCTGTTCCGTGAGCTCTCCTTCTGGCTGGTCGGCCTCCTCGAACTGGTCCCTCGCTTCGCCCCGCTCGACGCCCCCGACCTGCGCAGGCGGGTGGAGGCCATCTGCGGTCGGCAGGCTCTGGACGACTGCCTGCGCACTCATCCCCAACTCGACTACTACCTGCGTGACCCCGCTCCGACCCCTCATGGTGCGGTGGTGATCCACGGCGGAGGGCACCGGGAGAACCGAGGGCTGTTCGCCTTCGAGTACTGCAAGCGCCGGTTGCGGCTCGATTCCCCGACCCTGGCGGTGGACAACACCGAGGCCGAGGTGAACGTGCTCACCTCATGCCTGTTCCCGGTTCTCTTCCTGACGGCCGAACTCGTCTGGGCCGGCGCGCTGCCGATCGCTGTCGACGTCCTCAGCGTGGTGGGGTGCGCGGGTGCCTGGCTGGGCATCCTGGTGTCACTGCGCAGGCTGCGGCGGACGGAGCGGGTCGCCGCCGTGACCCACCTGGTCTACAGCGGCGAGGTGCCCCCAGCGTCGGCGCCGGGGTCCTCGGCGAGTTGAGCGCGGTACTCCTTGATCATCGGCAGCACATAGTGACGCTCCAGGTCGAAATGTGCCATGACGTGCTCGCGGGCTCTGATACCCACCTGTTGCGCGTGCTCGGGGCTGTCGATCAGCAGGGCGATGCGGTCGGCCAGCTTGTCCACGCTTCTGTCGGGGACGAGATAACCGATCTCCCCGTCGTACTCCACACCCTCGTCGAGACCACCCATACGGGTCACCACGACGGGTCTGGCAGCACACATCGCCTCCAGCGGAGCGAGCCCCATGGGTTCGTCGAAGACCGACGGATAGATCACCACCGAGGCGGCTTCATAAAGCTCCCGCATCTCGTCGACCCGCGCTTCCACGAAATCGACATGTCTCTCGATCTCCAATTTCGCGATCAGTTTCTGCAATTCCTCGCGGAAACCGTCCTTTTCATGATGGAAGTCGACCGTGTTCTTCGTGTCGGTGAGCACCAGGTGCGGCTTCACCGACGTCGTGCGGTTGTTGATGATGTGCTCGACCGCCCGGACGGCCAACCGTGCGCCTTTGTTGGGAATCAGCCGCGCGGGCAGGAGCACTCGCCCGGGCACCTGGCGCCCACCGGACACCGGAACCTCCTGGTACGTCTTCGTGTCCACCCCCAGATAACGGCGCTCCGGGACGATCCCGATCCGTCGGACGCACTCCCTCCGCAGGAAGTCGGAGACCGCGTAATGCCGGTCCCAGTTCCGGCACGCCTCGGCGGCGGGATTCACGGAGCCCTCGCGCCAGACACTGTGGTAAGTGTGGTGCAGTCGCAGGTTCAGTTCCTGCCGAAGGCCGCCGAGCGCCCGCGCCGGGCCGTCCGAGAAGTGGTGCAGGTTGTGCCCGTGCACCAGCCTCGCGCCCGCTCTGCCCCGAGCCGGATCAGGGCTCAACTCCTTCCTGAACCAATCGGTCAGCGTCGGTTCGCCGGGAGGTGTGCGGGGGGCCGGGGACAGGTCCAGGCCGGAGTGGTAGAGAACTCTGATCCCGGCGTGTCGCGGAATAGCCGGATCCGGCGTTCCGGTGAAAACCGTCACGTCGACGCCATGCCCCGCAAGCAGCCTCGAGTAGTCCCACAGGTGGGTCTCGACCCCGCCCACGCACGGGGGGAACGACCAGTGCACCAGGCCCACATGGAGCCGGGGACCGTCCGTCCGACCGCTTTCCTCTTCATCCACGCCACGCCTCCGATAACCGAACCCGGGAAGCGCAGATCGTAGCCACACATTCCGGTAAACGCAGGGGGAAGCACAGGGTTGCCACTCGGCACTCGGGGAAAACCCACCATACTGCGCGAAGTAGCTCGAACAACCGCGCAGTCAGGGGGAATTAGCGGACGGGGGTGGTCCACCATGACTGCATTCAGGACCGGCGAGAGAAGCGGTTCCGGACGCAGGCGGCTCCTCGCGGGTCTGTACACCGCCACGGGTGCGGGCGCCTGCGTCCTGCCCATCGTCGCCGATCACACCCAGGGGCCGGCCTTCTGGGCCGTCGTCACCGTGACGGGCCTGCTCGGCGGCGCCTCGGCATTCGTCACCCGGCATTCGGTGGGAAGGCGCGCACGACCTCAGGAATTATCCAGCCAACCGTATGTCCCCCCACCCAACCTGCCCCCGTTCACCCGGTACTTCACGGGCCGGCAGCGGGAACTGAAGCGCATCGAAGCACAGCTGTGTCCGCCGGTGCCCGACGGCGAACTTCCCGCCACCGGCGTACGCGCCTGCGTGCTGCACGGCACGGGGGGCGTCGGCAAGACCCAACTGGCGGTGGCCTACGCCCGTCGCCACCTCGACACGCACACCCTGACCTGGTGGCTGTCCGCCTCCAGCCCGGCGCGGCTACGGGTCGAACTGCTGGAACTCGCCGCCTGCGTACGGGTCCCGGGGCACGTGAGTGAGAACGTGGTCCTGTCGGGCCTGTGGGGCTGGCTGCGCGACAACCCGGGCTGGTTGCTGGTCTACGACAACGTCCAGCGTGAGAGCGACCGTCCGGGGGCGCGGGGCGACGGCACGCAGGAGCTGGCGCCGCTGCTCCCCCCGGACGGGGAGGGCGAAGTACTGATCACCACCCAGCTGCGCGAAGGCTGGTCCCCGCTCTGCGCCGAGCCCATCGAGGTACCGGGACTCGGGCCGGACGACGGTCTGGCGTTCCTGCGTCGCCGCATCGGCACGCCCACAACGGATCACGACGACCAGCAGCTGACCGTGCTGGGAAGCCAGGTCGGCTGGGTGCCACTCGATCTGGAGACGGCCGGTGCCTACATCGACCGCGAGGAGATCACCGTCGAGGAGTATCTGCGGCAACTGCCCGAGCCCTCCATCGAGACCGGTTTCGAGACACTGGTCCTGGCCGTCGAACGCATCCGCCAGAACGCGCCGGAAGCCGAGGACCTGCTCCGGCTCTGCTCCTACCTGGCGTCCGAGGACGTTCCCCGCGCCACGCTCTTCGAGCACAGCGCCATGCTCCCGGTCGGCCTGCGTCACGCCATGGAAAACGAACGCGCGTTCAATCGCATGGTCCTGCGGCTCGTCGACCACTCCCTGCTGACCCGCAACGGCGACGGCCGCACCGGCCGGGAGACCTACGGCATTCATCCTCGCGTGCGACAGTTCATCCGCAGCCGCATGGACCTGGCCGCCAGGCTGGAGTGGTCGCAGTCGGCGGTGCGGCTGATCGAGGCGGCCTTCCCCGCCTCCCCCGAACAGATCGACTCCCGGTACGCCTGCGAGCGTCTGATGCCGCACGCGGACACGGTCATCACGGAAGCCGTGTGGCCCGCCGCCGACGAGGCAGACGGCGAGAGCGGAGCGGCACAGGACTCCGACGCGCTGATACGGCTCCTGCACCGGGTGGGGGTCTACCAGGAAGGGCGCTGCAACTGGGTGCGTGCCCTGACCTTCTTCGAGCGTGAGGCGGAGCTGCGCGGACTGCGGCCCGACCCTGACGGCCGGGGTGCCCTGGGGCGTGCGACGGCCCTGCTGGCCGTCGCACGTCAGCACTATTTGCTGGCTCACCTCGACGCCGCGGAGTCCGAGTGCCGCAAGGCACTGGAGGAGTGCCGCAAGCACTCGGGCGACGCGGCGTTCCTGGAACTCGAGGCGCAGTGCCACCGCCAGATGGCCGGCATCCTGCGCGAACGCATTCGGTTCGACGAGGCTCTGGAGGCCGCGCAGCGGGCCGTGAAGATCTTCGCGAGCCGGGGAACGGACACGGCGGCGAGCCTGGACTGGGCAGTGGCCGAACAGGAAGTGGGCATGATCCACCGCAATGCCGGGCGCCTGTCGGCAGCGCTCGACTCGTACGAACGCGCCGCGCTCCACATCCCCTTCTGCGGCAGTCAGGAGCCGAAGGAACACAGCCTCTTCCGGGCGATGCTCCGCCGTGACGTCGGAATCGTCGCCCAGGACCGCGGCGACCTGGTCACCGCCGAGGCAGCGCTGACCGAGGCGCTGGCCGTGTTCCGCGCGTTCCGCGGTCAGGAGGACTTCGAGACCTCGCAGGTCGCCAAGTTCCTGGCGGACGTGCACCGGCGCCAGGGCGAGGAACTGCTGGTCCGCGCCCGTTCAACCCTGCATCCGATACGCCGGCGGGACTGCCGTCGCGCAGCACGTGCCAAGCTGTCGTCCGCCGAGGAACTGCTCGGTCCCGTCCTCGCCCTCCACCACCAAAGACGCATGGCGGAGGCCCACAAGTACGCGGCCTGCCTGAACAAGCTCGGTTCCCTCCAGCTCGCGCTGGGCCGGCCTCAGGAGGCTCAGCGGACGCTGCGCGAGGCGGAGGAGATCTACCGCAAGCGCTACGGCGAGGATCACCACTACCGGGCCAAGACCCTGTCGCGCCTCGCGCCCGTGCTGATCACTCTGGGCAGGCGCGAGGAGGCGGCATCGGTGCTCACCAAGGCCGAGGAGATCTTCCGGGCTCGGCTGGGAGAGGACCACCCGTGCCTGGTGACCGTCTACGAGCGGCTGGCCGACTGTACGGCGGACCCCGGGCGGGCCACCGCCTTCCGTGACCGCGCCCGGCGCATCAGCATCACCCTGTGGGACGGCGCGCAACCCCCGCCCGCTCGCTCGGCCTCCGCCCCCGTGGGGTCGTGACGTTCACTGCCGTGTCGCGGGGAACGGGCTGGACACACGGCGGTCCGGCCCGCGTTCCGCAACCCTCGTGAACGCATGCACAAGCGGCCCCCTACGATGGAAGGCGTGCCGAACCTGACCCGCGCCGACGCCCGAGCGGCCGTCCGCAACCCCCTCGCCTTCATCGCTGCCCGCTGGACCCCCACCCCCCGGACGGTCCAGCGAGCAGCGCTCTCCGCGCTCGTCATGGCGGTGGTCATCGTGGTCACCGGTGGCGCGGTGCGGCTGACCGGGTCGGGGCTCGGGTGCCCGACCTGGCCGAAGTGCACGGACGACTCGCTGACCACGACCAGCGCGATGGGCTTCCACGGTGCCATCGAGTTCGGCAACCGGATGCTCACCTATGTGCTGTGCGCGGCCGTCGGCTGGGCCATCATCGCCGCGCGCTCCGAGAAGCCGTACCGGCGGAGTCTGACCCGGCTGGGCTGGGCGCAGTTCTGGATCGTGATGAGCAACGCGATCCTCGGCGGCATCGTCGTGCTCGTCGGTCTGAACCCGTACACCGTCGCGGCGCACTTCGTCGCGACGACGGCCCTGATCACCGTCGCCGCCGTCATGTGGCAGCGCACCCGTGAGGGCGACTCGGCTCCCCGTCCGCTGGTCGGCAAGCCGGTGCAGCAGCTGGTCTGGTTCATGGTCGCCGCCGCCGCGCTCCTGATCCTGGTCGGCACGGTCGTCACGGGTGCCGGGCCGCACGCCGGCGACTCCAGCGAGGTCGAGCGGATGCCGCTGGACTGGGAGACGGTGGCCAAGGCGCACGCGGTCCTCGCCTGGATCGTGGTGTCGCTGACGTTCGCCCTGTGGTTCATCCTCAAGGCGGTCGACGCCCCCAAGGACCCCCTGCACCGCACCCGCGACCTCTTCCTGGTCCTGCTCTCCCAGGGCGTCATCGGGTACGTCCAGTACTTCACCGACCTGCCCGAGTTCCTGGTCGGCCTGCACATGCTCGGCTCGGCCCTGGTGTGGATCGCGGTCCTGCGCGTGCTGCTGGCGCTGCGCGAGCGCCCCGAGCTGCCCGAGGTCCCGGCTCAGCCGTACGCCGCCACCAGCTCGTCGATCGCCGGGCCCAAGTAGGCCCGGGTCAGCTCGGCCCTGTTCTCGACCGCGGGCCGGGGATCGCCGTAGCGGCGCCCCCGGATGTCCTCGACGACCGCCACCGGCGCCCCGAGCCCGGGCAGCAGCTCCAGCGCCTCCCTCTTCGAGATCAGCCGGCCCTCGCGCAGGGTCACGCTCGCGCGGGCGAAGGTCACCAGACCCAGGTCCACCCACACGTCCCGGGTCCACAGCGGGGCCTTGTCGACGGCGGGGCGCCAGAAGTCGCGCTGGTCGCGGACCACGAAGTCGGCGAGTTCGCGGTCCGTCACCGGCGGCAGCAGGTCCGCCGGCGGCTTGCCGTGCAGCACCCGCCCGAAGTCGTGCAGCTCCCGCCGGGTGACCGCGGTGACGGGCCGCTTGAACAGCTCCTCGTGCGCCCAGGTGAGATGGCGGCGGCCGGGGTCGGCCGAGGGCGTCAGATACGTGCAGTGCAGCTGCCCGGCCAGTGGCTCGGCCCGCAGCCGCGCGTGCAGCTTCGCCAGCCGCCACACCGTGCGGGGCGGGAGCGCGGGCAGTACGGCGATCAGGTCGAGGTCGCTGCGGCCCTCCTGGTAGTCGCCGCCCGCCAGCGAGCCGTGGGCCCAGACGGCGACGGGGTCGAGCGGGGCGAGGGCGGTGCGGAAGCGGTCCAGTAACGCGTCGGTCTGCTGCATGGGGCCATCCTGTACAGCCCTCGACGCCCCGTACACCCCCGCACGTCACTCCAGGGCGTACACCCTGCGCGCGTTCCCCGCCGCGATCAGTCCCGCCACCCGCTGTGCGTCCGCCAGCGACCAGGAGCCCTCCGCGACCCAGCCGCCCAGCACCCGGGCCAGCGCCTCGCGGAACAGCCGGGCGCCCACCACGTGCAGTTCGGGCAGGCTGTGGGCCCCGCTGGAGAAGACGATCTTGCCGAAGGGGGCCAGCTCCAGGATCTCCGCGAGGACCGTCGCCGCGCGGGCGCCGGTGCGCACGAGGGCGGCGCCCGAGTCGGCGTACACATGCGGGAAGACCCCGGCGAGATGGGCGGCGTGCCGGTGGTAGGGGTAGCTGTGCAGCAGGACGAGGTCGGTGCCGAGGCCCGCGGTGGCCCGGACGAAGTCGGTGAGCAGGACCGGGTCGGTGCGGTCGATGCGCAGGCCGGGTTCGCCGAGTCCGGCGTGCAGTTGGAGGGGCAGCCCGGAGGCGACCGCGATCCACAGCAGGTGCCGTAGCAGCACGGGGTCGGAGAGCTCGCCGCCCACCCGGCGCCCGGCCAGCCAGCGGCCCGCGGCGCCCCGCACCTCGCCGGGCCCCGGCGGTTCGGGGGCCAGCGCGAGGCCGTGCCGTACGCCCGCCACCGAGGTGAAGGCGACCGCGTTCGCGGCGGCGCCGTGCACGGACTCGGCGAGGTTGGCGAGGAAGGACTCGACGGTGCCGGAGGTGTCGGCGACCTGTTCGGCGAGGAGCTCCAGGCGGACGATCTCGCGGGTGTCGGCGGCGGCGGTGGAGGCCAGCTCGGTGGGTCCGGTGAGGTCGCCGGGCAGTCCGGTGTCGATCAGATAGGTCGTGATGCCGCTGCCCCTGAGCAGCCTGCGGCCCGCTTCCAGGACGCCGAGTTCACGGCGCCGGGCCAGGTAGCGGGCGGGCGGGCAGTGCGGTTCCAGGCCGAGCAGGGGCGGGCACCAGCGTCGTACGGCGAAACCCGTCTGGGTGTCGAACAGCGTGGTTCCCGGCGCGGGCGGGCCCTCGGTGCGGGCCAGCTGGGCCTCGAAGGTGCCGAGTCCCAGCTCCGTTCTCAGGACGCCGTGGCAGTACTGGTCCACGAGGGACGGCGTTTCGATCATCCGGACTCCCGTGGACGGACCGTGTGGGCTGACTACACGTCCTAACGGGTGAACCACTCACGAGGTGTTGGCCTCACACACCCCGTGCGAAACGCTCCGCGGGCCGAGCCGTTCGACTCACGGCCGTTGGGGGGCTGCGTCCTGATCCGCGCGGCCTCTTCGGGTTCGGTGGTGTGTGGTCGCGCTCTCTGGCGCGTGGCCGGGAAGTCCGTGGCCGGAGACCTGCCCAGCGGGGGCGCAGCCACAGGGCGACACGAGTCCGTCGTGACTGATCGCGCTCACCTGGCGGAGCCGCACGTCGAGCGGCCCCGCCCCCCTTCGCGGCGCGTTCGGTCAGCCGTTGCTCGGGCCGCCGACCTGGATGCCCGCCATGCGGGTCCACTCGTACGGGCCGGTCTGGACCTTGGCCGCGAACTCGCCGTCGAAGTTCTCGTGGACGGTGATGCCGGCCTTCTCGACGGCCTTCTCGGCGATCTCGTAGGAGGGGGCCACCAGGTCGCCCCAGCCGCCGTCCTCGCCGACGAGGACGATCCGGGTGCCGCGCTCGCCGATGTAGGCCAGCTGGCCCTCGGCGCCGCCGTGCTCCTTGGAGAAGGCGCTGATCTGCTGGGCGAGCCGGGCGACCCTGCGCTCGGCCTTCGCGTCAACCTGCTGCGTGGTGTCTGCCATGACCAGGATGCTACCGATCGGTAGGGAGGGGGGCGACGTGACCCTCGCCTCAGGAACGCCTAGCGCAGGAAGGGGTCCACCGCGACCGCGAGGAACAGGATCGACACATAGGTGATCGACCAGTGGAACAGCCGCATCTCCTTGAGCTTCACGCCCGTCACCTCGGCCTTGGCGCGGTTCTGGAGACCGTGCGCCTCCCACAGCCAGAAGCCGCCCGCGAGCAGCGCGACCGCCGTGTAGAACCAGCCCGTGTAGCCGAGCGGGGTGAGCAGCAGCGAGACCCCGACCATCACCCAGCTGTAGATGACGATCTGCTTGGCGACGACCTTGTTCGAGGCGACCACCGGCAGCATCGGCACGCCCACGCGCGCGTAGTCCTCACGGACCTTCATGGACAGCGGCCAGTAGTGCGGCGGCGTCCAGAAGAACATGACCAGGAAGAGGACGACCGGCGCCCACGACATGGAGTTCGTGACCGAGGACCAGCCGATCAGCACCGGCAGACAGCCGGCGATACCGCCCCACACGATGTTCTGCGAGGTACGCCGCTTGAGGATCATCGTGTAGACGACGACGTAGAAGAGCAGCGCTCCGAGTGACAGCCAGGCGGACAGCCAGTTGACGGTCAGACCGAACAGCAGCGTCGACACGACCGCCAGCGTGATGCCGAAGGCCAGGCACTCGCGCGGCGACACCATGCCGGTCACCAGCGGACGCTGCGAGGTGCGGTCCATCAGCGCGTCGATGTCGCGGTCGATGTACATGTTGAGCGCGTTGGCGCCGCCCGCGGACAGATAGCCGCCGAGGCAGGTCAACAGGACCAGCTTCAGGTCCGGCACGCCCTGCTGCGCCAGGAACATCACCGGAACGGTGGTGATCAGCAGCAGCTCGATGATCCTGGGCTTGGTCAGCGCCACGAATGCCTTGACACGGGCCCCGAACGGCCGGTGGATCGAGCTCTTGCTCTCCCCCAGCACACCGGCTGGACGGGATTCGACGGCCGTCACGCACACCCCTACAGAGACATCCCAGCAAGCCTCGGCCGTGTGAAGTCGCGGTAAAGGCTCGCGCGTACCACGCCACTGTAGACGTTGCCCATACCCCGACATTCGCGGGGGTCGGCTCG
Organism: Streptomyces sp. NRRL B-3229; assembly: GCF_000719505.1. Lineage (NCBI taxonomy): Bacteria > Bacillati > Actinomycetota > Actinomycetes > Kitasatosporales > Streptomycetaceae > Streptomyces > Streptomyces sp. NRRL B-3229. Next base: position 187,587 of record NZ_JOGP01000008.1, read on the forward strand.
TGTCCGAGGACGCCCCCGGAAGAGCTCGGCGTCACTCGGTTGAGCACTCGTACGAGCGGCTGCGTATTCACTTGCCGAACGCGGTACGGCCCGGTCGGGAGGCGGATCCCCGCAGGGCCCGGCAGTCTAAAAAACGCACGTACTTGCGGGGGTAGGCTCGACAAAGACCGGGCGTCCCGTGCACCGGCATTCGACATGCGTGACATGTGGAGAGGAGCCCTGACCCAGGGTGAGCACCAAGCCGACCACCACAGACCTCGAGTGGACCGAGTTGGACCAGCGGGCCGTCGACACCGCCCGCGTCCTGGCCGCCGACGCCGTACAGAAGGTCGGCAACGGCCATCCCGGTACGGCGATGAGCCTGGCCCCGGCCGCCTACACCCTCTTCCAGAAGGTGATGCGGCACGACCCGGCCGACCCGGACTGGGTCGGGCGCGACCGCTTCGTGCTGTCCGCCGGCCATTCGTCCCTGACGCTCTACACCCAGCTCTACCTGGCCGGTTTCGGCCTGGAGCTGGACGACCTGAAGGCCTTCCGCACCTGGGGCTCGAAGACCCCGGGCCACCCGGAGTACGGCCACACCAAGGGCGTCGAGACCACCACCGGCCCGCTCGGCCAGGGTGTGGCCAACGCGGTGGGCATGGCGATGGCCGCCCGCTACGAGCGCGGTCTGTTCGACCCGGAGGCCGCCGAGGGCACCTCCCCCTTCGATCACTTCGTGTTCGCCATCGCCGGTGACGGCTGCCTCCAGGAGGGCATCTCCGCCGAGGCGTCCTCGATGGCCGGCCACCAGAAGCTCGGCAACCTCATCCTGCTGTGGGACGACAACCACATCTCGATCGAGGGCGACACCGAGACGGCCGTCTCCGAGGACACCGTCAAGCGGTACGAGGCGTACGGCTGGCACACCCAGCGCGTCGAGCCGCAGGCCAACGGCGACCTGGACCCGGTCGCGATCTTCGAGGCCATCGAGAAGGCCAAGGCGGTCACCGACCGGCCGTCCTTCATCGCGATGCGCTCGATCATCGCCTGGCCGGCCCCGAACGCCCAGAACACCGAGGCCGCGCACGGCTCGGCGCTCGGCGACGACGAGGTGGCCGCCACCAAGCGCGTCCTCGGCTTCGACCCGGAGAAGAGCTTCGAGGTCGCCGACGAGGTCATCGAGCACACCCGCGGGGCGCTGGAGCGCGGCCGTCAGGCGAAGGCAGAGTGGGAGAAGTCCTTCCAGGAGTGGCGGAGCAACAACCCCGAGCGCGCGGCCGAGTTCGACCGCATCGCCGCGGGTGAGCTGCCCAAGGACTGGGAGTCCGCGATCCCGGTGTTCGAGCCCGGCAAGGGTGTCGCCACGCGTGCCGCGTCCGGCAAGGTGCTCCAGGCCCTCGGTGCCGTGGTCCCCGAGCTGTGGGGCGGCTCCGCCGACCTCGCCGGCTCGAACAACACCACGATCGACAAGAACAGTTCGTTCCTCCCGGCGGACAACCCGCTGCCGGAGGCGGACCCGTACGGCCGCACCATCCACTTCGGCATCCGCGAGCACTCCATGGCCGCGGAGATGAACGGCATCGCGCTGCACGGCAACACCCGTGTCTACGGCGGCACGTTCCTCGTCTTCTCCGACTACATGCGCAACGCCGTCCGGCTCTCGGCGTTGATGCACCTGCCGGTGACGTACGTGTGGACGCACGACTCCATCGGTCTCGGCGAGGACGGCCCGACGCACCAGCCGGTCGAGCACCTGGCCTCCCTGCGCGCGATCCCCGGTCTCAACGTGGTCCGCCCCGCGGACGCCAACGAGACGGCGATCGCCTGGCGCGAGATCCTCAAGCGGTACACCAAGGAGTTCGGCAAGGGTGCCCCGCACGGCCTCGCGCTGACCCGTCAGGGCGTGCCGACGTACGAGCCCAACGAGGACGCGGTCAAGGGCGGTTACGTCCTGTTCGAGGCGTCCGGCGGCGCCCCCGAGGCCATCCTCATCGCCACCGGTTCCGAGGTGCACGTCGCGGTCGAGGCGCGCGAGCAGCTGGAGGCCTCCGGTGTGCCGACGCGGGTCGTCTCGATGCCGTCCGTCGAGTGGTTCGAGGAGCAGGACCAGGGGTACCGGGACAGCGTCCTGCCCCCGTCCGTGAAGGCCCGTGTCGCGGTCGAGGCCGGGATCGGTCTCACGTGGCACAAGTACGTCGGAGACGCCGGCCGCATCGTTTCCCTGGAGCACTTCGGTGCTTCCGCGGACGGCAAGCTCCTCTTCCAGGAGTTCGGTTTCACTGCGGAGAACGTGGCCGCCAAGGCGCGGGAATCTCTCGCAGCCGCCCAGCGCTGACGCCCGTATACGACACGTAGGAGATGTAATTCCATGACAGACGCACTCAAGCGCCTCTCCGAGGAAGGCGTGGCGATCTGGCTGGACGACCTGTCGCGCAAGCGGATCACGTCCGGCAACCTCGCCGAGCTGATCGACCAGCAGCACGTCGTGGGCGTCACCACCAACCCCTCGATCTTCCAGAAGGCGATCTCCGAGGGCGACGGTTACGACCCGCAGGTCTCCGACCTGGCGTTCCGCAAGGTCACGGTCGAAGAGGCCATCCGCATGATCACCACGGCGGACGTCCGCGACGCCGCCGACATCCTGCGCCCGGTCTTCGACGCCACCGGCGGCCAGGACGGCCGGGTGTCGATCGAGGTCGACCCGCGTCTGGCGCACAACGAGAAGGCGACCGTCGCCGAGGCCAAGCAGCTGGCCTGGCTCGTCGACCGTCCCAACACCCTCATCAAGATCCCGGCCACCCGTGCGGGCATCCCGGCGATCAGCGACGTCATCGGCCTCGGGATCAGCGTCAACGTCACGCTGATCTTCTCCCTGGAGCGCTACCGCGAGGTCATGGAGGCGTTCCTGGTCGGCCTGGAGAAGGCCAAGGAGCGGGGCCTGGACCTGTCGCAGATCCACTCCGTGGCGTCCTTCTTCGTGTCCCGCGTGGACACCGAGATCGACAAGCGCCTCGACGCGCTCGGCACCGACGAGGCCAAGGCCGCCCGCGGCAAGGCCGGTGTCGCCAACGCCCGTCTGGCCTACCAGGCGTACGAGGAGGTCTTCTCGGGCGAGCGCTGGGCGAAGCTGGAGAAGGCCGGCGCGAACAAGCAGCGTCCGCTGTGGGCCTCCACCGGCGTCAAGGACCCGGCGTACAAGAAGACCATGTACGTCGAGGAACTGGTCGCGCCGAACACGGTGAACACCATGCCGGAGGCGACCCTGTTCGCCACCGAGGAGCAGGGCGAGATCCGCGGCAACGCCATCGCCGGCACGTACGAGCAGGCCCGTGCCGAGCTCGACGCGGTCGAGAAGCTCGGGATCTCGTACGACGAGGTCGTGCAGCTGCTGGAGGACGAGGGCGTCGAGAAGTTCGAGGCGTCCTGGAACGACCTGCTCAAGTCGACCGAGGCGGAGCTCCAGCGCCTCGCACCCTCGGAGGGCTAGATCTTGTCGAGCAGCAATCCGCTGCGTGACCCCGCCGACCGACGGCTCCCGCGTATCGCGGGGCCGTCGGGCCTGGTCATCTTCGGCGTCACGGGCGATTTGTCACGAAAGAAGCTCATGCCCGCCGTGTACGACCTCGCGAACCGGGGTCTGCTGCCGCCGGGCTTCTCGCTGGTCGGCTTCGCCCGGCGGGACTGGGAGCACGAGGACTTCGCCGAGGTCGTCCACGACGCCGTCAAGGAACACGCCCGCACGCCGTTCCGCGAGGAGGTCTGGCAGCAGCTCATCCAGGGGATGCGCTTCGTCCAGGGCACCTTCGACGACGACGAGTCGTTCGAGCGGCTGCGCGACACCATCGAGGAACTCGACAAGGCTCAGGGCACCGGCGGCAACTTCGCCTTCTACCTGTCCGTGCCACCGTCCGCCTTCCCTGTGGTCATCCAGCAGCTGAAGAAGCACCGGCTGGCGGACCAGTCGAACGGCTCCTGGCGCCGCGCGGTCATCGAGAAGCCCTTCGGCCACGACCTCAAGTCGGCCGAGGACCTCAACACGACCGTCGAAGAGGTCTTCGCCCCGGACCAGGTCTTCCGGATCGACCACTACCTGGGCAAGGAGACCGTCCAGAACATCCTGGCGCTGCGCTTCGCCAACACGATGTTCGAGCCGATCTGGAACCGGTCCTTCGTGGACCACGTGCAGATCACGATGGCCGAGGACATCGGCATCGGGGGCCGGGCCGGCTACTACGACGGCATCGGCGCCGCCCGTGACGTCATCCAGAACCACCTGCTCCAGCTGATGGCGCTGACCGCCATGGAGGAGCCCGCCTCCTTCGACGCGGACGCGCTGGCCGCCGAGAAGACCAAGGTGCTCGGCGCGGTGAAGCTGCCGAAGGACCTGGGCCGGGACACCGTGCGCGGACAGTACGCGGAGGGCTGGCAGGGCGGTGAGAAGGCGGTCGGCTACCTCCAGGAGGAGGGCATCGACCCCAACTCCAAGACCGACACCTACGCGGCCATCAAGGTGGAGATCGACAACCGCCGCTGGGCCGGGGTGCCGTTCTACCTGCGCACCGGCAAGCGGCTCGGCCGCCGGGTCACCGAGATCGCGGTGGTCTTCCAGCGGGCCCCGCACTCCCCCTTCGACACGACGGCCACCGAGGAGCTCGGCTCCAACGCGATCGTCATCCGCGTCCAGCCCGACGAGGGCGTCACCGTCCGCTTCGGCTCCAAGGTGCCGGGCACCTCGATGGAGATCCGGGACGTGTCCATGGACTTCGCCTACGGCGAGTCGTTCACGGAGTCCTCGCCCGAGGCGTACGAGCGACTGATCCTCGACGTGCTGCTCGGCGACTCCAACCTCTTCCCCCGCACGGAGGAGGTCGAGCTGTCCTGGAAGATCCTCGACCCGATCGAGGAGTACTGGGACAAGCACGGCAGGCCCGCCCAGTACCCCTCGGGGACCTGGGGCCCGGTCGAGGCGGACGAAATGCTCGCACGAGAGGGACGGAGCTGGCGCCGGCCATGAAGACAGACCTCACGGACACCACCGCCAGCAAGATCAACAAGGCGCTGGTCAAGGGACGCCGGGCCATCGGCACGCCGGCCGTGGGCATGGTGCTCACGCTCGTCATCGTGACGGACGAGGAGAACGCCTACGACGCCCTGAAGGCCGCCAACGACGCGTCCCGCGAGCACCCCTCGCGCACGCTGGTGGTCATCAAGCGGGTGTCGCGGAGCCCCCGTGACCGCACCCAGTCCCGCCTCGACGCCGAGGTCCGCGTCGGAGCGGACGCGGGCACCGGCGAGACGGTGGTGCTGCGGCTGTACGGCGAGGTGGCCGACCACGCCCAGTCGGTCGTCCTGCCGCTGCTGCTGCCGGACGCCCCGGTCGTCGTGTGGTGGCCGGTGGACGCCCCGCTCGACCCGGCCGGGGACCCGCTCGGCGCGCTCGCCCAGCGCCGGGTCACCGACACCTACTCCTCCGAACAGCCGGTGCGTGAGCTGACGGCCCGCGCCGGGACCTACAAGCCCGGCGACACCGACCTGTCCTGGACCCGGATCACGCCCTGGCGCTCGATGCTGGCGGCGGCCCTGGACCAGGTCAGCGTCGAGGTCAAGGCGGTCGAGGTGGAGGGCGAGGAGTTCAACCCGAGCTGCGAGCTGCTCGCCATGTGGCTCGCCGACCGTCTCGAGGTGCCGGTACGGCGTTCGCTGTCCTCCGGGCCCGGGCTGACCGCGGTCCGCATGGAGACCAGCAACGGTCCGATCACCCTGGACCGGGCCGACGGCTCCCTGGCCACGCTGTCCATCGACGGCCAGCCCGACCGTGCGGTGGCGCTCAAGCGCCGGGACACGGCCGAGCTGATCGCGGAGGAGCTGCGCAGGCTGGACCCGGACGACACCTACGCCTCCGCCCTGCGGTTCGGGGTGCACCGGCTGAACGTGTCGAACGGGCAGGCGGACACTGCGGGGAAGCCGGAGCAGCCGGAGGAGCTGGAGAGGTCGGAGGACTCGGAGCAGCCGGTTGCGGCCTCCCGGGAGACCTCCCCGGACGCCGAGGCTGCCTCGGACGTCAAGGGTGCCCCGGACGTCGAGGGTGCCCCGGAGGGACCGTCGGCCAAAGGAGAACCGGCCGACGGCGAGGCTCCTGCGCAAGCTCCCGCACCGGCAGCGGCGAAGCCGCCGGCGCTGAAGCCGGTCCCCTCCGGCCTGTCCGGGAAGGGGGCGAAGTGAGCACTCCGCAGCTCGTCGTGCACCACGACAAGGAGCTGATGGCCCAGGCCGCCGCGGCCCGTCTGATCACGAAGATCGTGGACGCGCAGGCCTCCCGGGGCTCGGCGTCGGTGGTCCTCACGGGCGGTCGCAACGGCAACGGCCTGCTGGCCGCCCTGGCCGCGGCGCCCGCCCGGGACGCCGTCGACTGGGGCCGGCTCGACCTGTGGTGGGGCGACGAGCGCTTCCTGCCCGAGGGCGACCCGGAGCGCAACGACACGCAGGCCCGCGAGGCCCTGCTGGACGCCGTCCCGCTGGACCCGAAGCGCGTGCACACCATGCCCGCGTCGGACGGCCCGCACGGCGACGACGTCGAGGCCGCGGCCGCGGCCTACGCCGAGGAGCTGGCCCGCGCGGCCGGTCCGGAGAACCACGGCGCCGTCCCCACCTTCGACGTCCTGATGCTGGGCGTCGGCCCGGACACGCATGTGGCGTCCCTGTTCCCGGAGCTGCCCGCGGTGCGGGAGACCGAGCGCACGGTCGTCGGGGTGCACGGCGCCCCGAAGCCGCCGCCGACCCGGGTGACGCTGACCCTGCCCGCGATCCGCGCGGCCCGCGAGGTCTGGCTGCTCGCGGCCGGCGAGGACAAGGCACAGGCAGCGGCGATCGCCCTGTCCGGCGCGGGCGAGATCCAGGCACCGGCGGCGGGGGCACGCGGCCGGGCCCGCACCCTGTGGCTGCTGGACTCGGCAGCGGCGTCCCAGCTGCCGAGGTCGCTGTACCCCCCGGCCACGCCGTAGTTCCCGCCCTTCGCCGCCGGGTCTCTTTCAGGAGAGGCTCGGCGGCGTCGGCACTTCGGGGAACTCGTACCCCTCCCACTCCTCCGGCGATCTACGGATCAGCTGGAGCAGGTTCGAGAACGCCGTGGCGTCGTAGAGCACGCCGCTGTAGTCGGCCGGGATCCGTACCCTGTTGATCACTGCGGTCGGCGTGCCCGGGCCCTTGTGCGGGCTGTCACCAGCGCTCTCGTAGGCCTTCTCGGACGCCTTCACGAAGGTCTCGTACTTCATGTCCCGTATCGCGGTCTCGAAGGTCCGGCCCCTCAACCCTTCGACCTGCACGGCGAGTTCGAGCAGCCGGTCGTCGGTGAAGCCGTCCTCGGACTCCTCGGGCTGGTTGGCGTACAGCACTTCGTGGTACTCCGCGAACCTGCCCAGCGCGAGCGCCGCCCGCAGGGCGTTGACCGCCTTCTTGGAGCCGCTGCCACCGAGCTTGCCGTCCAGGAAGGACGCCAGGGTGTACTCGGCCTTCACCTGGCCCCGCAGGATCGCATCCCGCAGCTCCGGACCGCCCCCGGTGGTCTCGAACTCCTCGCAGTAGGGGCACCGCGGGTCCTCGTAGAGGTGCACCGTCACCGGTGCGTGTGCATTCCCTACGGTGATCGTCGTGCCGTCGGAGCCGAGCTTCTCCGGAACCGTCGCAAGACTGCTGTATGTCTCCGTGGGAGCGGCGACCCGCGGACTGCATCCCGCGAGCACCAACCCCAGAAGGGCCGCCGTGAATGCCACGGCGACCCGCCCCCCATGCCTCATCCGTACCTCTCGTCTCCCCAGGTTCAGCGTGACCCTAGAGCACGGGCACAGAAAACGCACAGCAGTTCTGTTCGGACCGGCTCACTGCCGCCCCCGCAGCTCTCGGTACGCAGCCACCAGCGCCTTGGTCGACGCGTCCAGGTCCGGTACGTCCGCGTCCTCGGTGAGCGCCGGTTCCAGCCGCTTGGCCAGGACCTTGCCGAGTTCGACGCCCCACTGGTCGAAGGAGTCGATGTTCCAGACCGCGCCCTGGACGAACACCTTGTGCTCGTACAGGGCGATGAGCTGGCCGAGGACCGACGGAGTCAGCTCACGGGCCAGGATCGTCGTGGTCGGGTGGTTGCCCCGGAACGTCCTGTGCGGGACCAGTTCCTCGGGCACACCCTCCGCGCGGACCTCGTCCGGTGCCTTGCCGAAGGCCAGCGCCTGGGTCTGGGCGAAGAAGTTTGCCATCAACAGGTCGTGCTGCGCTGCGAGTTCGTCGCTCAGCTCGTCCACCGGGCGGGCGAAGCCGATGAAGTCCGCCGGGATCACCTTGGTCCCCTGGTGGATGAGCTGGTAGTAGGCGTGCTGCCCGTTGGTACCGGGCGTGCCCCACACCACCGGCCCGGTCTGCCACTCGACGGCCTGCCCGTCCCGGCCCACGTACTTGCCGTTGGACTCCATGTCGAGCTGTTGCAGGTACGCGGTGAACTTGGAGAGGTAGTGGCTGTACGGCAGCACCGCGTGCGACTGGGCGTCATGGAAGTTGCCGTACCAGATGCCCAACAGACCCAGCAGCAGCGGGACGTTGGACTCGGCAGGGGCGTTCCTGAAGTGCTCGTCGACGAGCCGGAAGCCGTCGAGCATCTCCCGGAAGCGGTCCGGGCCGATGGCGATCATCAGCGACAGGCCGATCGCCGAGTCGTAGGAGTAGCGGCCGCCGACCCAGTCCCAGAACTCGAACATGTTGGCCGTGTCGATGCCGAAGTCCGACACCTTGCCGGCGTTGGTCGACAGCGCCACGAAGTGCTGTGCGACGGCCTCCTGACCGGCCTTCAGCTCGCCGAGCAGCCAGGAGCGGGCCGAGGTGGCGTTGGTGATCGTCTCGATGGTGGTGAAGGTCTTGGAGGCGATGACGAACAACGTCTCGGCCGCGTCCAGGTCACGGGTCGCCTCGTGCAGGTCGGCGCCGTCGACGTTGGACACGAAGCGGACGGTGAGGTCGCGGTCGGTGAAGCCGCGCAGCACCTCGTAGGCCATCGCGGGGCCGAGGTCGGAGCCGCCGATGCCGATGTTGACGACGTTCCTGATCCGCTTGCCGGTGTGGCCGGTCCACCCCCCGGAGCGGACCCGGTGCGCGAAGTCGCTCATCTTGTCGAGGACGGCGTGCACGCGGGGCACGACGTTCTCGCCGTCGACCTCGATCACCGCGTCGCGCGGGGCGCGCAGTGCGGTGTGCAGAACGGCCCGGTCCTCGGTGGTGTTGATCCGCTCGCCGCGGAACATGGCGTCCCGCAGGCCGAACACGTCGGTGGCGGAGGCGAGTTCGCGCAGCAGCCGCAGGGTCTCGTCGGTGACCAGGTGCTTGGAGTAGTCGACGTACAGGTCCCCGACCCGCAGGGTGTACCCGGTACCGCGCCCCGGGTCGGCGGCGAACAGTTCCCTGAGCCGCACCTCGCCGAGCGCCTCGCGGTGCTCGGTCAGCGCGGTCCACTCGGGCGTCCGGTTGAGCCTGCTACGGCCGCCTGCGTTCATGTCCGACTTCAGCCTTCTTTCGTGCCTGTCCCAGCTGTGCCAACGTAGTTGATCAACGCGGGACGCCAGCCGTGACGGCTGCGGCGCCGACCGCACCCACAGATACGTGCGCACGGAGCACGGGTATCAGCGAGACGGCGAAAGCGACGGACAGGCCGGGCCGTGGAACGGCTCAAGCCGTGAAACACCTCCGGCCAGACACCCCTCGGTGTCCGGCCGGCACTCGACTCCTAGATCTCGCCCCGCAGCTTGGCGAGCGCCTCGGCGAGGATCGCCTCGCCGTCCGCGTCGCTGCGCCGCTCCCGTACGTACGCGAGATGCGTCTTGTACGGCTCGGTGCGCGGCGGGTCCGGCGGGTTGTCCCGGTCCTGTCCGGCGGGAAAGCCGCAGCGCGGGCAGTCCCAGGTATCGGGGACCTGCGCGTCGCTCGCGAAGCTGGGCTGCGTCTCATGCCCGTTGGAGCACCAGAAGGAGATGCGCAGCCGGGGCGCGGACTCGCCCCGCTCGGCCTCGCCCATCGGCCCCGCCCCGACCCGGCTACCTCGGATCGCGTTGCCACTTGCCACGGTCGTAACTCCCTGCGTGATGGTGCCGCGAAGCGAGTCGGCGTTGTCGCTTCGTTGCGAGCGCCTCAGTCTACGTAAGGCCCAACGCGCGTCCAGTGGTTGGAGTTACAGCCCCCACACCTAGACGCAAGCCCCATGATAGGCCGCGCTCAGGTGCGCGTACCGAACATGGGGCCTTACGTGCGGAATGTACGTGCTGTGTGTGGCCTGGCCGCTCAGCTGTTCGTCTTCATGAGGAGACCGAGGACGATGATGCACGCGAACCACAGCAGACCGATCACCACGGTGATGCGGTCGAGGTTGCGCTCGGCGACCGAGGAGCCACCGACGGACGACTGCATGCCGCCACCGAACATGTCGGAGAGGCCGCCGCCCTTCCCCTTGTGCATCAGCACCAGCAGCATCAGCAGCCCGCTGAAGACGATCAGGGCGATCGAGAACCCCAAAACCACGGCTGGACCAACTCTCTCGGATTCGGATGAACGACGGGGGCACGGCCGTCAGGGCCATGCCCCCGCAAGAGTACGACGGATCGCCGCTAAGGCCTACTCACTGGTCCCGGAAGCGCACGATCTTGACGAACTCATCGGCGTCCAGGGAGGCACCGCCGACCAGGGCGCCGTCGATGTCGGCCTGCGCCATGATCTCGGCGACGTTGCCGGCCTTGACGGAGCCGCCGTACTGGATGCGGACCTGGTCGGCCAGCTCCTGGGTGTACAGCTCGGCGATCTTGCCGCGGATGGCGGCGCAGACCTCCTGGGCGTCCTCGGCGCCGCAGACCTTGCCGGTGCCGATGGCCCAGACGGGCTCGTAGGCGATGACGACGGACTCGGCCTGCTCGGCCGGGAGGTCCTTCAGACCGCCCTCGACCTGGGCGAGGGTGTGGGAGACGTGGTTGCCCGCCTCGCGGACCTCCAGCTCCTCGCCTACGCACAGGATCGGGGTGAGGCCGTGCTTGTAGGCGGCCTTGACCTTGGCGTTGACGATCTCGTCGGTCTCGGCGTGGTACTGACGGCGCTCGGAGTGGCCGATCGCCACGTACGTGCACTTCAGCTTGGCCAGCATCGAGCCGGAGATCTCACCGGTGTAGGCGCCGGAGTCGTGCGCCGAGAGGTCCTGGGCGCCGTACTTGATCTTGAGCTTGTCGCCGTCCACCAGGGTCTGCACGGAGCGCAGGTCGGTGAAGGGCGGCAGGACGGCGACCTCGACGGCCTCGTAGTCCTTGTCCGCGAGGGCGAAGGCGAGCTTCTGGACGTGCGCGATGGCCTCGAGGTGGTTGAGGTTCATCTTCCAGTTACCCGCCATGATCGGCGTGCGAGTGGTCATGCGGGGTCAGTCCTCCAGTGCGGCGAGGCCGGGGAGCGTCTTGCCCTCGAGGTATTCGAGGGAGGCGCCGCCACCGGTCGAGATGTGTCCGAACGCGTTCTCGTCGAAGCCCAGGATGCGGACGGCCGCGGCGGAGTCGCCACCGCCGACGACCGTGAAGGCCTGGGAGTCGAGGAGGGCCTGGGCGACCGCCTTGGTGCCCTCGGCGAACTCCGGGTGCTCGAAGACGCCCATCGGGCCGTTCCAGAAGACGGTGGCGGCGTCGGTGATCTTCGAGGCGTACAGCTTGCCGGAGGCCGGACCGATGTCCAGGCCCATCCGGTCGGCCGGGATGGCGTCCGCGGCGACGGTGGTGGCGTCGGCCGGGGCCTTGGTCTTCAGGTCCGGGAAGGCCGGGGCGACCACGGCGTCGACCGGCAGAACCAGCTCGACGCCGGTCTTCTCGGCGCGCTCGATGTACTCCAGGACCGCCGGGATCTGGTCCTCCTGGAGCAGGGAGGCGCCGACCTCGTGGCCCTTGGCCTTGAGGAAGGTGAAGGCCATGCCGCCGCCGATGAGGATGCGGTCGGCCTTGCCGAGCAGCTCGTCGATGACGGCGAGCTTGTCGGAGACCTTGGCGCCGCCGAGCACGACCACGTAGGGCCGCTTGACGTCGTCGGTGAGCTTCTTCAGGACGCCGACCTCGGTGGCGATGAGGTAGCCGGCGTAGTGCGGCAGCCGGGCCGGCAGGTCGAAGACCGAGGCGTGCTTGCGGTGCACCGCGCCGAAGCCGTCGCCGACGTAGACGTCCGCGAGGGCGGCCAGCTGGTCCGCGAACTCGCCGCGCTCGGTGTCGTCCTTGGAGGTCTCGCCCGCGTTGAAGCGCAGGTTCTCGATCACGGCGACCTGGCCGGGCTCGAGGCCGTTCACGGCGTCGTGGGCCGCGGGGCCCACGGTGTCCTGGGCGAAGGCCACGGGGGCGCCCAGCAGTTCGCCGAGCCGCTCGGCGGCGGGAAGCAGGGAGAAGGCCGGGTCCGGCGCGCCCTTGGGGCGGCCGAGGTGCGACGCCACGACCACCTTGGCGCCCGCCTCCACGAGGGACTTGACGGTGGGCAGGACGGCACGGATGCGGCCGTCGTCGGTGATGAGGCCGTCGGCGAGCGGCACGTTGAGGTCGGCGCGGACGAAGACCCGCTTGCCGTCCACGCCTTCGGCGATGAGTTCGTCGATCGTCTTCATGAGGGAACTCCTGGTGAGGGTGCTCTGATCGTACGAGGGCGGTTCTGCACGTGAGTCAGGGCCCGGACGGCGCGTCCCTGCGCCGCCCGGGCCCTGTTGACTCACGGAGGTTCCTGCCTGCTCTGTGGATCAGAGCTGGTTGCCGACGAAGACCGTGAGGTCGACGAGGCGGTTGGAGTAACCCCACTCGTTGTCGTACCAGCCGAGGATCTTCACGGACTTGCCCTCCTGGACCATGGTCAGGGAGGAGTCGAAGGTGCAGGACGACGGGTCACTGACGATGTCGGAGGACACGATCGGGTCCTCCGTGTACGACAGGTAGCCCTGGAGCTCGCCCTCGGAGGCCTTCTTGAACGCGGCGTTGACCTCGTCCTTGGTGACCTCGCGCTCCAGCTCCACGACCAGGTCGGTGGCGGAACCGGTGGGGACCGGGACGCGCATCGCGATGCCGTCGAGCTTGCCCTTGAGCTGCGGGAGGACCAGCGCGGTGGCCTTGGCGGCACCCGTGGTGGTCGGGATGATGTTCTCCGCGGCGGCGCGGGCACGGCGCAGGTCCGAGTGCGGGAAGTCCAGGATGCGCTGGTCGTTCGTGTACGCGTGGACCGTGGTCATCAGACCCTTGACGATGCCGAAGTTCTCGTCGAGGACCTTGGCCATCGGCGCCACACAGTTGGTGGTGCAGGAGGCGTTGGAGATGACGTGGTGGTTGGCCGCGTCGTACTTGTTCTCGTTGACGCCCATCACGATGGTGATGTCCTCGTCCTTGGCCGGAGCCGAGATGAGGACCTTCTTGGCGCCGCCCGCGATGTGCTTCTCGGCGTCGGCCTTCTTCGTGAAGATGCCGGTGGACTCGACGACGATGTCGACGCCCAGCTCGCCCCACGGAATGTCGGCCGGGTTGCGCTCGGACAGCACCTTGATGGTGTGACCGTCGACAGTGATCGTGTCGGCGGTGTGCGACACCTCGGCCTTGAGGCGGCCCAGGATGGTGTCGTACTTCAGCAGGTGCGCGGTGGTCGCGGTGTCACCCAGGTCGTTGACAGCCACGATCTCGATGTCAGCACCCTGCTCCAGCAGCGCGCGGAAGTAGTTACGACCGATGCGGCCAAAGCCGTTGATGCCTACGCGGATCGTCACGAACCGATCTCCTCGTTGGTACGCCGGTTTCGAGACCGGCGAGCTGTATGGGATGTCCCCGACCACTCCCGACCCTACCTCCCTGAGGCTTTCGGGGTGACATCGAGATGCCGCATAAAAGGGCAGGCGGTCCGTACCCGTCAGTAGGGGTACGGACCGCCCCGGATCGAAAACTGCGGTCACCCGGAAGGGCTACGCCGGGTCACCACGGGTTCACCCTCCGACGGCCGCGAGTGCCTTGCGGATCAGGGCCGTGCGGTCGGCCGCCGCGGTGACGTGCTCCAGGCCGAAGCCCAGCAGCACGGTGTCGTCCGTGGTGACCGCGCCGTACGTCCGGAACAGCTCTCCGGCCCGGCCCCAGTCCTTGACGACCGCGGGGCTGCCCGCGGGCGGTCCGGGCACGCTCCAGGCGCCGAGCGAGGTCTCGAAGCCCTCGGTCTCGACGGCCTGCCCGCCGACGACCACGGAGGTGTTGTCGAGCAGCACACCGCGACCGCCGGAGCCGGGGTCGGTGATGTAGCTGAAGGACACCTCGACCTTCTTGCCCGCGTAGGCGGAGAGGTCGAAGGAGACCTCCTGCCAGCCGGCCGAGGCCCCGGTGAAGCTGTTCCACTGGCCGCTGGTCCCGGTGGGCGTGCAGCCGGCGGCGGTCTGCGTCAGGTACCGCTTGAGCGCGGGGTGGGCCGCGATGAAGAACCCGGCCTCGCACTCGGCGGGCACCGCGTTGCTGGTCGCGCCGTTCTTCTCGGGGAGGGTGGTCCAGTCGTCGGCCCCGGCGGTGTGCGCCTCCAGGACGGCGTGGTCGTAGCCCTCCTCGGTGTCCCACAGCATCCGGGTGCGCAGCGTGGGCGCCTGCGCGGCGGTCACCTGGGTGAGGTCGACGGTGCGGGTCAGACGGTTCCAGGCGTAGTCGCTGTGCGTGACGGCCGCCATGGAGGAGCCCTCGTACGGCCCGTACGGGTTGGGCGTGCCGGGGTAGCTGCCCGCTCCCGCGCTCGCGAACTGCGGGAAGGTCGCCGCCGGCAGGTTGTCCGAGGTGACGCTGAAGGAGCCGGCCGCGTCCAGCGGGTTGCCGGGCGCGGCGCCGAGCGTCCCGGAGGGGCCGGCGAGCTTGCCGGTGCCCTGGAAGGCGGTGGCGTTCGGCAGGGTCGTACGGGTGTAGGCGCCCAGGTAGTACTGGCTGAAGTCGTTGGACAGCGTGCCGCCGCCCAGGTCGACGCTGCCGCCGGCCCGCTCGCCCGCCTCGATCAGCTTGCCGCCCTCGTTGAGGAAGGCGCGCAGCTGGAGCTGGGTGGCGTTGCCCGGGACGGTCGCGCCCGTGTAGTGCACGACCGACTTGAAGTGGTCCAGTACGCCGAGCGCGTCGGGCGCGCCCTGGGTGCCGACGTTCCAGACGATCGCCTGACGGCCGGCCGCCTTGAGCGCGTCGACGTACGTCTGCGCCTGTGTGGCGGTCGCGCCCTCCTCGGCGACCACCAGCACGTCCGCGCGGGGCCGCTGCGCGACCGTGTACGTGAAGTGCGTGCTGGAGGTGGACTTCCCGCTCTTGTCCCGGCCGGTGAACCAGACCTCGACCTTGTCGCCCGGCCTGGCGTCCTCGACCTTGGCCCGGTACTCGTCGTAGTAGAGGTTGTCCTCGCCTCCGTAGGTCTCACCGCCCTTCCAGGCCCTGAGGTCCCGGTCGTGCGTACGGCCGCCGTTGACACGGTACTTGAGCTCCTTGTCCCGCACGGACCTGCGGACGACGACGGAGACCTCCTGGTCGGCGCCGCGCGCGTAGGACGTGGTGAACGGCTTCGGGGTGAAGTCGGCGGCCTTGAGGCCGAGCGAGGACTTCGGCTGGTCCGGCTTGGCGGCGGACTCGGCGACGGAGAGCGCGAACGGGATGTTCTTGTGGAACTCCTGCTGGATCAGCTTCTCGTCGTCCGGGAAGTTGAACACCGACTGGCAGTCGGCCGCGTTCCACTGGTCGTTCGGGTCGAGGTCCGAGGCGGTCTGGCAGGTCGACATCTCGGGGGTGAACATCGCCAGGCCGTTGACGTTCGACGCGTGGCCGTCCGCCTCGCCGTTGGTGGTGTACAGCTCCGAGGAGACCTGCGGCCGGTAGCCGGGGATCGCCGAGTTGTCCGGGGTGCCGGCGAGCGCCTTGTACATGATGTCGTCGGGCGTGTCGGTGGCCACCTGCCAGCCGACCCCGTAGAGGAGGAGTTCGGCGGCGGAGTGGTAGTTGATGCCGTAGGTGAAGCCGATGCGCTTCTCGAAGGCGTCCAGCGCCTTGGTCTCGGGCTCGGAGCCCGGGGCCGTGCCGCGGTAGGTCTCACTGGTGGGGTTGGGCGAGGAACCCTCGTTGTCGTAGCCCCACTTGTAGGAGAAGTTGCGGTTGAGGTCGACGCCGTCGCCGACGCCGATGACGCCGTCGCCGTTGTTGTCGTGCAGGTTCTTGCGCCACAGACGGTTGTCGGCGCTCTTGAAGGTGTAGTCGTAGCCGTCGGGGTTGGCCGACAGGACGAACCACAGCTCGGTGGAGTCGACGATCTTCTTCAGTCGCTTGTCGGTCCTGTAGCCGTCCACGTAGTAGTGCAGCAGCCGCCGGGTCATCTCCGGCGTGATCCACTCGCGCGCGTGCTGGTTGGACATGTAGAGGACGGAGGGCTTGGCGCCGTCCTTGGACTTCTTCGCGTCCCTGGTCAGCTTGAGCGCGAGGATGTCCTGGCCGTTCACGGTCTTGCCGATGGAGACGAGCTTGGTGAGCGAGGGGTTGGCCCGGGCCGTGGCGAGGAGTTCCTCCTTGAGCCCGCCGCTGCCGCTGTACGGCCGGAACACGCCCTCGGCGGCCTTCTCGACCCGCGCCTCGGCCTTGGCGGTCAGGGTGTGCTCGGTGAGCTCGACACCCTTCTCCTCGAGCTTCTCCGCCTCCTGGTCGGTGAGGTAGACCTCGACGGTCGCGGTGCCCTTCGCGGGCACCTGCTCGCTCAGTTCGTGGCCGTCCTGGCCGGCCGCCAGCAGCAGGGGTACCTGCGCGCTGGTCACCTCGGCCCGGAAGACCTTGACTTCGTTCGGATCAGGAGAAGCGGCGTTCTCCGCGGCCTGGGCGACGGGCACGAGGCCCGCGCCGCCGAGGAGAAGTGCGCCAACAGCGAGGATCGGTCTCGCTCTACGTCTCATGAGCCCCCCTTGCGGTGGTCCGCCACAGCGGCGAACAGATGCCAGGCTCATGACACTTCATGATCGAGTCAAGGGCGCCTCACGGATGCGCAAACGCCGGTGCCTTCACTCAAGTGGGTGAAGGCACCGGCGTGCTGAAGGTCCGTCAGCCGACGAGGTTGTCGGCCATCTCCTCGGTGATGCTGGACTCCGTGCCCGGGATGCCCAGGTCGGAGGCGCGCTTGTCGGCCATCGCCAGCAGCCGTCGGATACGGCCCGCCACGGCGTCCTTGGTCAGCGGAGGGTCGGCGAGCGCCCCGAGCTCCTCCAGGGAGGCCTGCTTGTGGTCCATCCGCAGCCGCCCCGCGGCCGCGAGGTGCTCGGGCACGTCGTCGGCGAGGATCTCCAGGGCCCGCTGGACCCGCGCCCCCGCGGCGACGGCCGCGCGCGCCGAGCGGCGCAGGTTGGCGTCGTCGAAGTTGGCGAGCCGGTTGGCCGTGGCCCGCACCTCGCGCCGCATCCGGCGCTCCTCCCAGGCGAGCACCGACTCGTGGGCGCCGAGGCGGGTGAGCAGCGCACCGATCGCGTCGCCGTCGCGGACGACGACCCGGTCGACCCCCCGGACCTCGCGGGCCTTGGCGGCGATCGAGAGCCGGCGGGCGGCACCGACCAGCGCGAGCGCGGCCTCCGGGCCCGGGCAGGTCACCTCCAGGGAGGACGAGCGGCCGGGCTCGGTGAGCGAGCCGTGCGCCAGGAAGGCCCCGCGCCAGGCGGCCTCGGCGTCACAGGTGGCGCCGGAGACGACCTGCGGGGGCAGCCCCCGGATCGGCCGGCCCCGGCCGTCGACCAGGCCGGTCTGCCGGGCCAGCTGGTCACCGCCGGCGACGACCCGCACGACGTACCGGGAGCCGCGGCGCAGTCCGCCCGGGGCCATCACGATCAGCTCCGAGCTGTGGCCGAAGATCTCCAGGATGTCCCGCTTGAGCCGGCGGGCCGCCATCGCGGTGTCCAGCTCGGCCTCGATCACAATGCGCCCGCTCACCAGGTGGAGGCCGCCGGCGAACCGCAGGATGGCGGAGACCTCCGCCTTTCTGCAGCAGGTACGGGTGACGGGGAGCCGGGAGATCTCGTCCTTCACCGCTGCCGTCATCGCCATGGGCCGATCCTTCCATGCATCCGAAAAATACGGTCGTACGCGGCGGCCAACAGCTCCGGGTCATGCCTCGGGGTTCCGTCGGGCCGGGCCACCGGGGCCAGCTCGACCGCGGCGCCGAACCGCTCGGCGGCATCGGTCAGGGAGTCGCGGTCGGGCACGGCGGCCTGGTCGGCCAGCACCACGTCCAGGGCGAGTTTAGGGGCGTGTCGTCCCAAAACCTCCAAATGACGCTGCGGGGAGAAGCCATCGGTTTCTCCCGGCTGCGGTGCGAGGTTCAGGGAGAGTACCCGGCGCGCCTTCGTCTGGGTGAGCGCGTCCAGCAGTTCGGGCACGAGCAGGTGCGGGATCACCGAGGAGAACCACGAGCCGGGGCCGAGGACCACCCAGTCCGCGTCCCGGACCGCCTCCACCGCCTCGGGCACCGCCGGCGGGTCGTGCGGCACGACGTGCACCGACTGCACCTCGCCCGGGGTCAGGGCCACCGTCGCCTGCCCCCGTACGGTCCCCACGTCCTCGGGCCGCTCCGGATCGTGCCCCTTGACCAGGGCCTGGAGCTCCAGGGGCACCGCGGACATGGGCAGCACCCGGCCATGGGCGCCCAGCAGCCTGCCGACCAGGTCGAGAGCCTGGACATGGTCGCCGAGCTGCTCCCACAGGGCGACGATCAGCAGATTGCCGACCGCGTGTTCGTGCAGATCGCCCTTGGACTGGAAGCGGTGCTGGATGACCCGGGCCCAGGTCTGGCCCCAGTCGTCGTCGCCGCACAGCGCGGCCAGCGCCTTGCGCAGGTCGCCGGGCGGCAGCACCCCCAGCTCGTCGCGCAGGCGTCCGCTGGAGCCGCCGTCGTCGGCCACGGTGACGACGGCGGTGAGATCGCCGGTGATCCGGCGCAGAGCGGCGAGCGAGGCGGACAGGCCCATGCCTCCGCCGAGCGCCACCACCTTGGGCTGGGTACCGCGCCGCCGGGGCCGCGCGCCGCGGGTCTCGACGGGCCGGGACGCCCGGCCTTCGGGAACCGCCCGTCGCAGCCTGCTCAGCCGCGGAGTGCGTGCGGTCATTCCCGTCCCATGTCCCGGTGCACGACCACCGTCTCCACGCCTTCGGCCGCGAGACGCGCGGCGAGCTTCTCCGAGGTGGCGACCGAGCGGTGCTTGCCGCCGGTGCAGCCGATGGCGATCGTCACGTACCGCTTGCCCTCACGGCGGTAGCCGGCCGCGATCAGGCGCAGCAGCTCGGCGTAGCGGTCGAGGAACTCCTTGGCGCCGGGCTGGTTGAAGACGTACGCCGACACCTCCTCGTTGAGGCCGGTGAAGGGCCGCAGCTCCGGGACCCAGTGCGGGTTGGGCAGGAACCGCATGTCCGCGACCAGGTCGGCGTCGACCGGGAGGCCGTACTTGAAGCCGAACGACATGACGGTGGCCCGCAGCTCGGGCTCCTCCTCGCCGGCGAACTGGGCGTCCATCTTGGCGCGCAGCTCGTGGACGTTGAGGCTGGAGGTGTCGATGACCAGGTCGGCGTCGCCGCGCAGCTCGCGCAGCAGCTCACGCTCGGCGTCGATGCCGTCGACGATGCGGCCGTCGCCCTGGAGGGGGTGCGGGCGGCGCACGGACTCGAAGCGGCGCACCAGGGCCTCGTCGGAGGACTCCAGGAAGACGATCCGGCGGGTGACGTGCTTGGACTCCAGGTCGGCGAGGGACTCGCGGAGGTTGTCGAAGAAGCGCCGGCCGCGCACGTCGACGACCACCGCGATCCGGGCCACATTGCCCTGGGAGCGGGCGCCGAGCTCCACCATGGTGGGGATCAGCGCGGGCGGGAGGTTGTCGACGACGAACCAGCCGAGGTCCTCCAGACACTTGGCGGCGGTGGAGCGGCCGGCGCCGGACATGCCGGAGATGATCACCAGCTCGGGGATGGCGGCCTCCGGGACTCCGGAAGTGTCGTGGGGTGCGCCCGTGCTCACCTGGGTGTCGTCTCCGCTCTGGTGCTGTGGTTCTTCGTGCTCGTTCACATTCATGTCTCCTGCCCCCGTCGTTCGTCCGGGGCGCCCGCCGACACGGGATCCCCACCGGAACCCGTGGTACCGGGTTCCTCTTCGTCCATGATCTCTCCAGTCGCCGTGTTGACGGCGGGCGCGGCCGGGGCCGCCTGGGCGAGGGCCACGGCGATCGTCTCGGCCGTCTTGCGGCCTATGCCGGGGACCTCGCAGATCTGGTCGATGGTGGCGGATCGTAGTTTCTTCAAGGACCCGAAATGTTTCAGGAGGGCCTGCTTGCGTGTGTCCCCGAGGCCGGGGACGTCGTCGAGCGGGCTCGACCGGAAGCGCTGGGCCCGCTTGGTGCGCTGGTAGGTGATGGCGAAGCGGTGGGCCTCGTCACGCACCCGCTGGAGAAGGTACAGGCCTTCGCTGGTGCGGGGCAGCACGATCGGGTCCTCGTCGTCGGGCAGCCACACCTCCTCCAGGCGCTTGGCGAGGCCGCAGACGGCGATGTCGTCGATGCCGAGCTCGTCCAGTGCCCGCTTCGCCGCGGCGACCTGGGGACGGCCGCCGTCGACCACGACGAGCTGGGGCGGGTAGGCGAACTTCTTGGGGCGGCCGTCGTCGTCCTTGAGGCCGCTGTCAGGGGCGTCCGGGGCGCCGGTCGGGACGTCCTTGCCCGAGGCGTCCTTGAAAGCCGCCTGCGAGGCGTCGTCGACCCACTCGCCGGTCTTCTCCTTCTCGGCGAGGTAGCGGCGGAACCGGCGGGAGATCACTTCGTGCATGGACCGCACGTCGTCCTGCCCGGCGAATCCCTTGATTTGGAAGCGGCGGTACTCGCTCTTGCGCTGGAGGCCGTCCTCGAAGACGACCATGGAGGCGACCACGTCGTCGCCCTGGAGGTGGGAGATGTCGTAGCACTCGATCCGGAGGGGGGCGCTGTCCAGGTCGAGGGCCTCGGCGATCTCCTCCAGGGCTCGCGAGCGCGTGGTGAGGTCGGAGGCGCGCTTGGTCTTGTGGAGGACGAGCGCCTGCTGGGCGTTGCGCTGCACGGTCTCCATCAGGGCCTTCTTGTCGCCGCGCTGCGGGATGCGCAGCGAGACGCCCGACCCGCGGCGCTCGGCGAGCCACTCCTGGACCGGCTCCACCGGCTCTGGCAGGGCGGGGACCAGGACCTCCTTGGGGACCGCGTCGCCCTTCTCCTCGCCGTAGAGCTGCTGGAGGGCGTGTTCGACGAGGGCGCCGGTGGTGATCTCCTCGACCTTGTCGGTGACCCAGCCGCGCTGGCCGCGTACGCGTCCGCCGCGGACGTGGAAGATCTGGACGGCAGCTTCCAGCTCGTCCTCGGCGACCGCGATCAGGTCGGCGTCGGTGGCGTCGGCGAGCACGACCGCGCTCTTCTCCATGGCCTTCTTCAGGGCCCCGATGTCGTCGCGCAGCCGGGCCGCCCGCTCGTACTCCATCTCCTCGGCCGCGTCCGCCATCTGCTGCTCCAGGCGGCGGATGTAGGTGCCGGTGCGGCCGGCCATGAAGTCGCAGAAGTCCTCGGCCAGGTCGCGGTGCTCGTCGGCCGAGACGCGGTCGACGCAGGGCGCCGAGCACTTGCCGATGTAGCCGAGGAGGCAGGGGCGTCCGGTGCGGGCGGCGTTCTTGAAGACGCCGGCCGAGCAGGTACGGACGGGGAAGACACGCAGCAGGAGGTCGACGGTGTCGCGGATCGCCCACGCGTGTCCGTACGGCCCGAAGTAGCGCACGCCCTTGCGTTTCTGGCCGCGCATCACCTGCACGCGGGGGAACTCCTCGTTCATCGTCACCGCGAGGTACGGGTAGCTCTTGTCGTCGCGGTACTTGACGTTGAACCGGGGGTCGAACTCCTTGATCCAGGAGTACTCCAGCTGGAGGGCCTCGACCTCCGTGGACACCACCGTCCACTCCACGGACGCGGCGGTGGTCACCATCGTGCGGGTGCGGGGGTGCAGGCTCGCCAGGTCCTGGAAGTAGTTCGCCAGGCGCTGGCGCAGGCTCTTCGCCTTTCCGACGTAGATCACCCGGCGGTGCTCGTCGCGGAACCTGTACACCCCGGGGGTGTCCGGGATCTCCCCTGGTTTGGGGCGGTAGCTGGAGGGGTCGGCCATGTCTCACACCCTACTGGCGAGGGCTGACACTCCGACGAGCCTGTGGACAACCCTGTGCTCCCGCTCAGCGGCCGACGCACGTGGGCGAGCGGACATGGTCTCCTCGTCGTGGTACTCGTCACGAGGGCGAGCTCACATCCTTCGGGGCTGACCGGCCGGTCTCCCGCAGTCCGGCCGACGGCCCTCTCGGACGGCGACGGCGAGACCTCGAGCGCCTGGGCGGAGGGCCCGCCGACGGTCCGGACCGGGCCGCCGGCCACCCGGAACGGTGCCCCAACCGGCCGAGAGCGCACGGTCGTTGGACGGCAGGTGTTGTCGGGACCAGTCCAACACGCTTCAATGCGGGGGAACTCGGGACCGGGAACAGCGGCGTACGGATGTGAAGCCTCCCCCGGCACAGCCCCAACGATCCCGGCACACCCCTCCTTGGAACGGCCTGACCAGCCGCCCGGACCTGTACAGAAAGGCCCCTGCATGCCGCACGCCACACAGCACGCGGATGTCGCGACCGTCGTCGACGCGGAACTGGACACGGCCCTGCGAGGCGGCCCCTTCCATGTCGCGCTGCGCGCCGCGATCGCCGCACGGGGGCTGCCGCTCCAGCGCGTCCAGCACCATCTGTCGCGCCACGGGGTCAAGGTCGGTGTGACCAGCCTGAGTTACTGGCAGCAGGGCGCCCGGCGCCCGCAGCGGCCCGAGTCGCTACGAGCCGTCCGCGCGCTGGAGGAGATTCTTCAGCTGCCGGAGGAGTCGCTGATCCGGCTGCTCGCCGAGTACGACGACCGGCCGGCCGCCGAGCGTTCCGCGACCCGTTCCTACCGCTCCCTCCTT
This sequence comes from Streptomyces sp. NRRL B-3229, assembly GCF_000719505.1. Taxonomy (NCBI): domain Bacteria; kingdom Bacillati; phylum Actinomycetota; class Actinomycetes; order Kitasatosporales; family Streptomycetaceae; genus Streptomyces; species Streptomyces sp. NRRL B-3229. Next base: position 210,587 of record NZ_JOGP01000008.1, read on the forward strand.
GCTGCCTCGGACGTGCTCGGACAGCTGCTGGACGAGCTGGACTCGCCGCACGACGGCGGGCTGCACACCCTCGGCCACCACGAGCGGATAGACATAGGGCCCCGTCGCGAGCTGCGCGGCCTCGAGTCGCACCACATCGTGCGGGCCCACCGCGAGGGCGTCGACCGCTTCATGGCCGTCCACCACGGCGATCCGGGATGCGCGCCGGAGCACATGGCCGTGCACGCCCTGGAGAACTGCCGTACGGGGCGGGTGCGCCGGCACCACGAGACCGGGGTGCTGGTGGCCGAGCTGCTCCTGGACGCCCGGCTGCGGGCGGGTGACACCTTCCTGTTCCGCTACCGCGTCGAGGACGGCACGGGCGGGGTCTCGCGCGAGTACGTCCGCGGCTTCGGCTCGCCCGGCGGCCAGTACGCGCTCCAGGTCCGGTTCGACGAGAACGCGCTGCCGGTGCGCTGCCACCGCTTCACCCAGCACTCCCCCGCGGCGCCCCGCGGCAGCCGCCAGGAACTGGCGCTCACCGGCCACCACCACTCGGTCCACCTCGTCGAGCCGCGGGTGCGGTCGGGGGTCGTGGGGATCGGGTGGGACTGGGAGTGAGGGCCCGGGCCTCGGGCCGGTGATACGGCCCTGGGCCGGCGATACGGCCCTGGGCCGGTGATACGACCTCGGGCCGGTGATACGAACCCCGGCAACCCGGACTCAGCCGGTGACCCGACGTAAACGTTTGCGTAAGCGTTTACGTGCGCCGCTGGATGAGATACGTTCCCGGCCGTGGGGACACCGTCCGGGGCCCCCGATCCGGGAAGCCGCCTGTCCGGGAGGGGCTCGATGCCGACCATGGCCGACGTGGCACGCACTGCGGGCGTGTCGGTGGCGACCGTCTCGCACGTCCTCAACGGCACCCGGCCGGTTCTGCCCCACACCCGGCAGGCCGTGCTCGACGCGGTGGACGAACTCGGGTACACCCCCAACACCCTGGCCCGCTCCCTGGTGACCTCCCGCACCCGTTCCATCGGGCTCGCGGTCTCGGCGATCAGCAACCCGTACTTCACGGAGATCCTCCAGGGCGTGGAGGCGGGCGCCCTCGAACACGGCTACAGCCTGCTCATCGCCGATCCGCACGACGACCCCGAGCACGAGCGCAAGGTCGTCCAGCTGCTGCACGAACGGCGCGTGGACGGCATGATCGTCGCGCCTTCGGCGGACCCTCGTGAACTCGTCTCCTACCTCACGCGGCACGAGGTCCCGACGGTGTTCCTGGACCGGGTGGTGGACGGAGCGGGCGGGGTTGAGGGGCGGCCGGGGGATGCGGGTGTCGGCGCCGGCGGTGAGGAGCCCGGTGCCGTCCTTGGCGGGCCGGGGGACGCGGGCCCTCCGTCGGGCGGCCCTCGGCGCTTCGATCAGGTGTGTGCCGAGAGCACCCGGCCGACGGCCGACCTGGTCACCCACCTCGCCGGGCTCGGCCACCGGCGCATCGGTCTGGTGGCCGGCCTGCCGGGGCTCAGCACCACCGCCGAACGGATCGCCGGGTACCGGCAGGGCCTCACCGCCTCCGGCCTGCCCTACGACCCCCACCTGATCGTCCACGGCGACTCCGAGTCGGCCGGCGCGGAACTGGCCACCGCCGCCCTGCTCGCCCTCCCGACACCCCCCACCGCCCTGGTCACCGCCAACAACACGATGACCATCGGCACCCTGCGCACCCTGCGCGAACGCGGCCTCTCGGTACCGGACGACCTGGCGCTGTGCTGCTTCGACGACTTCGCCTGGGCGGACCTGTTCGCCCCCCGGCTCACCGCGATCGCCCAGCCCAGCAGGGAGATCGGCACCGAAGCGGTCCGCCTGCTCCTGGACCGGCTCGCCGCCCCGGATCGCCCCAGCCGTACCCTGCGTCTGCCCTGTGCCTTCGTGCACCGCACGTCGTGCGGCTGTGCGGAGACCGGGGAGTACGGCCGCCCTGCGCCACGCTCCCAGTCCTCGCAGTCGAAAGGAACCGTCTCGTGATCGTCGTCGCCGGTGAGGCCCTGATCGATCTGGTACCGCAGGGCAGGGGCGCCCTCGCGAGTCTCAAGCCCGCGCTCGGCGGCGGCCCCTACAACACCGCCGTGGCCCTCGGCCGGCTCGGCTCCCCCACGGCGTTCTGCTCCCGCGTCTCGCTCGACGCGTTCGGCGAGGCCCTGCTCGACGGACTGCGGGAGGCGGGGGTGGACGTGTCCGACGTCCAGCGCGGGACCGAACCCACCACGCTCGCCGTCGCCTCGATCGACGACGGCGGCTCGGCCGCCTACTCCTTCTACGTCGACGGCACCGCCGACCGTCTGTTCACGGCACCCACCGCACTGCCCTCCGGCACCCGCGCGGTCTCCTTCGGCACCTGCTCGCTCGTCCTGGAACCGGGAGCGAGCGCCTACGAGGAGCTGCTGCGGGCCGCCGCCGCACAGGGCGTGTTCACCGCGCTCGACCCGAACATCCGGGCCGGGCTGATCCCCGACGCGGACGCGTACCGGGCCCGGTTCAAGAGCTGGCTGCCGTCGGTGTCCCTGCTCAAGCTCTCCGAGGAGGACGCGCTGTGGCTCGGCGGCACCCCCCAGGAATGGCTGGCAGCGGGCCCCTCGGCGGTGGTGATCACCCACGGCGGTGACGGGCTGAGCGTGTTCACCCGGGACGGGTCGGCGCTTCCCGTGCCGGGCGAGAAGGTCGACGTCGTGGACACGATCGGTGCCGGCGACACCGTGAACGCGGCGCTGCTGCACGGCCTGGCGGCCCTCGACGCACTCTCTCCTGCGGCGCTCGCCGCACTGCGCGTCGACGACTGGACCCGGCTGTTGCGTTTCGCGGCCCGCGCGGCGGCGATCACCTGCTCACGAGCGGGCGCGGAGCCGCCGTACGCCTCCGAGGTGGGCGCGCTGTAGACGGAAGAGGCGGGAGCGCTGTAGGCAAGAGGGCGGCGCCCCGCGGGGAGATCCCGCGGGGCGCCGCCCTCTTGCCTCTGCCCCCGGCCGTACCGACCGCGGCTGTCCGTCGACTCAGGCCTTGCGGGCCCGGGTCGCCTTCTTCGCGGGGGTGGCCTTCTTGGCGGCCGCCGCCTCGCCGGCCGTCGCCGTCTTCTTCGCGGCTGTCTTCTTGGCCGCGGTCGTCCTGGCCGTCGCCGTCGTCTTGGGCGTGGACGTGGTGGCGACCGCCTTCTTCGCCGCGGTCGTCTTCCGGGCCGGCGCCTTGCGCGGAGCCTTCACCGCGGCCCCGTCGCTGATCCGGTCGGCGCTCAGGATCTCCCTCAGGAACTTGCCGGTGTGGCTGGCCGGTACGCCGGCGACCTCCTCGGGCGTGCCCTCGGCGACGACCAGACCGCCGCCCGCGCCGCCCTCGGGGCCCATGTCGACGATCCAGTCGGCCGTCTTGATCACGTCGAGGTTGTGCTCGATGACGATGACGGTGTTGCCCTTGTCGACCAGGCCGGACAGGACCTTCAGCAGCTTGCTGATGTCCTCGAAGTGCAGACCGGTGGTCGGCTCGTCCAGGACGTAGACCGTACGGCCTGTGGAACGCTTCTGGAGCTCGCTGGCGAGCTTCACGCGCTGGGCCTCACCGCCGGACAGGGTGGTCGCGGCCTGGCCGAGGCGGACGTAGCCGAGACCGACGTCCTTGAGGGTGTTGAGGTGGCGGGCGATCGCCGGGACGGCGTCGAAGAAGTCCGTGGCCTCCTCGATCGGCATGTTCAGGACGTCGGCGATGGACTTGCCCTTGTAGTGGACCTCCAGGGTCTCCCGGTTGTACCGGGCGCCGTGGCAGACCTCGCACGGGACGTAGACGTCCGGGAGGAAGTTCATCTCGATCTTGATGGTGCCGTCGCCCGCGCAGTTCTCGCAGCGGCCGCCCTTGACGTTGAAGGAGAAGCGGCCCGGCTGGTAGCCGCGGACCTTCGCCTCGGTGGTCTCGGCGAACAGCTTGCGGACGTGGTCGAAGACGCCGGTGTACGTCGCCGGGTTGGACCGCGGGGTGCGGCCGATGGGCGACTGGTCGACGTGCACGACCTTGTCGACGAGGTCGTCGCCGTCCACGCGCGTGTGCCGGCCCGGGACGCTCCTGGCGCCGTTGAGCTCGCGCGCCAGGTGGGTGTACAGGATGTCGTTGACCAGGGTCGACTTGCCGGAGCCCGAGACACCGGTGACCGCGGTGAACACGCCCAGCGGGAAGGACACGTCGATGTCCTGGAGGTTGTTCTCGCGGGCTCCGTGCACGGTGAGCTGCCGGGACGGGTCGAGAGGCCGGCGGATGTCGGGCAGCGGGATGGCCTTCCTGCCCGACAGGTACTGGCCCGTCTCCGACTCGGTGTTGGCCAGGAGCTCCTTCAGGGAGCCGCTGTGCACGACCTTGCCGCCGTGCTCGCCCGCGCCGGGACCGATGTCGACGATCCAGTCGGCGACCTTGATGGTGTCCTCGTCGTGCTCGACGACGATGAGCGTGTTGCCCATGTCCCGCAGCCGGACCAGGGTCTCGATCAGACGGTGGTTGTCGCGCTGGTGCAGTCCGATGGACGGCTCGTCGAGGACGTACAGGACGCCGACGAGTCCGGAACCGATCTGGGTGGCCAGCCGGATGCGCTGGGCCTCGCCGCCGGACAGGGTGCCGGCCGCGCGGTTCAGCGAGAGGTAGTCCAGGCCGACGTCGACCAGGAACTTCAGCCGTTCGTTGACCTCCTTGAGGACCCGCTCGGCGATCTTCTTGTCACGGGCGCTGAGCTTCAGCTCGCCCAGGAAGTCCGCGCAGTCGCTGATGGACATGCCGGAGACCTCGGCGATCGACTTGCCCATGACGGTGACCGCGAGGACGAGCGGCTTGAGGCGGGTGCCCTCACAGGTGGGGCAGGGCACCTCGCGCATGTAGCCCTCGAAGCGCTCCCGGCTGGCGTCGGACTCGGACTCGCTGTGCCGGCGCTTGACGAAGGGCACGGCGCCTTCGAAGGGGGTCGTGTAGACCCGCTCACGGCCGTACCGGTTGCGGTAGCGGACCTCGATCTGCGTCTTGTGGCCGTACAGCAGGGCCTTCCTGGCGCGCTGGGGCAGCCCCGCGAAGGGGATGTCGGTGCGGAAGCCCAGGGCGTCCGCGAGGGCGCCGATGAGCCGGCCGAAGTAGTCCTTGGTGTGGCCGTGCGACCAGGGGTGGATCGCGCCCTCGTCGAGGGACTTGTCCTCGTCGGGGACGATCAGCTCCGGGTCGACCTCCATGCGGGTGCCGATGCCGGTGCACTCGGGGCAGGCGCCGAAGGGCGAGTTGAAGGAGAAGGAGCGGGGCTCCAGCTCCTCGAAGGACAGGTCGTCGTACGGGCAGTACAGGTGCTCCGAGAACATCCGCTCGCGCTCGGGGTCGTCCTCGGGGAGGTCGACGAAGTCGAGCACGACCATGCCGCCGGACAGGCCGAGGGCGGTCTCCACGGAGTCGGTGAGGCGGCGCTTGGCGGAGTCCTTCACCGTGAGACGGTCGACGACCACCTCGATGGTGTGCTTCTCCTGCTTCTTCAGCGTGGGCGGGTTGGAGAGCTGGACGGTCTCACCGTCCACCCGCGCCCGGCTGTAACCCTTGGTCTGGAGGTCGGCGAAGAGGTCGACGAACTCTCCCTTGCGCTCCCGCACCAGCGGCGACAGCACCTGGAAGCGGCTGCCCTCGGGCAGCTCCAGGACCCGGTCGACGATGGCCTGCGGCGACTGGCGCGAGATGGGGCGGCCGCACTCGGGGCAGTGCGGCTTGCCGATGCGCGCGAAGAGCAGCCGCAGGTAGTCGTAGACCTCGGTGATGGTGCCGACCGTCGAGCGCGGGTTGCGCGAGGTCGACTTCTGGTCGATGGAGACCGCGGGCGACAGGCCCTCGATGAAGTCGACGTCGGGCTTGTCCATCTGCCCGAGGAACTGGCGGGCGTACGAGGAGAGCGACTCCACGTAGCGCCGCTGGCCCTCGGCGAAGATGGTGTCGAAGGCCAGCGAGGACTTGCCCGACCCGGACAGGCCCGTGAAGACGATGAGCGAGTCGCGAGGCAGGTCGAGCGAGACGTTCTTCAGGTTGTGCTCGCGCGCGCCACGGACGATGAGACGGTCGGCCACGCCGGTCCGCACCTTTCTTGGCTTGAGAGGAGTGACAGGGGCGGGGCCCCCGTCTTTTCTCAGACTAGGGGGAGCCACTGACAACGCCGGTCGGATTCCCGGATGGGGAACAACAATCCCCGGCCTTCCAGCATGCCCGACGCCGCTTCCGACCATATAGCACGTGCATTCGATTTACGGCACAGCTTCACCACCTTCACCCAAAGGTGTGGCGGGGCTAGGGTCAGCACCATGACTGATCACGCTCATGACCTGGAGTCTGTACGTGGTGCGACCGAGCGGCTGCTGACCGCAGCCGCCAAGATGGACAACGCGGCCGTGACGCAGTCGTCACGGCTTCCGGGCTGGAGCCGCGGCCATGTCCTCGCCCATCTCTCCCGCAACGCCGACGCTCTCGTGAACGTGCTGCGGGGTCGGCCCATGTACCCCTCGGCCGAGGCGCGCGACGCCGACATCGAGCGCGACGCCCCCCGGCCCCTCGACGTCCAGCTCGCCGACCTGCGCGACAGCGGCGCCCGCTTCCAGGAGGCGGGGGCGGAGCCCGCGGACTGGTCGCGCACGGTCGAGCTGCGCAACGGGGTCACCGACGCGGCGGCCCGGGTGCCGTTCCGGAGGTGGGTCGAGGTCGAACTGCACCACGTGGACCTGGGGATCGGGTACGAGCTGGAGGACCTGCCCGAGGAGTTCACGGAACGGGAGATCGTGTTCCTCACCGAGCGCTTCTCCGGCCACCCCGACGTGCCGGCCACGAGCCTGGCGGACGGCACGCACGCGTGGAGCACCGGTCGCGCCGCCGACGCACCGGAGGTCAGCGTCGAGGGCACCGCCGCCGACCTCCTCGGCTGGCTCGCGGGCCGCCGCGACGGCTCCGCGCTGACGGTCCACGGCGGCCCCCTCCCCGTGCTGCCCCCGCTATAGGCTGGCCGTCATGACGTACAGCGGACAGGTGACGGTCGGCGGGCCCGCCGACGTGCACGAGCTCAAGGACCTGATGATCACCAAGGTCGCGGTCGGCCCGATGAACAACAACGCCTATCTGCTGCGCTGCCGGGCCACCGACGAGCAGCTCCTGATCGACGCCGCCAACGAGGCGGAGACCCTGCTCGGCACCATCGGCGCCGACGGCATCGCGTCCGTCGTCACCACGCACCAGCACGGCGACCACTGGCAGGCGCTCGCGGAGGTCGTCGCGGCGACACACGCGCGTACGTACGCCGGGCGGGCGGACGCCGAGGGCATCCCCGTCCCCACCGACGTCCCGGTCGACGACGGGGACGTCATCCGGGTGGGACGTGTGGAACTCACCGCGCGCCACCTGGTCGGGCACACACCGGGCTCGATCGCCCTCGTCTACGACGACCCGCACGGGCACCCGCACGTGTTCACCGGGGACTGCCTCTTCCCGGGCGGCGTGGGCAACACCCGCAAGGACCCGGAGGCGTTCGCCAGTCTGATCCACGACGTCGAGACGAAGATCTTCGACGTGCTGCCGGACGAGACCTGGGTGTACCCGGGCCACGGCCACGACACGACCCTGGGCGCGGAGCGGCCGCAGCTGCCGGAGTGGCACGCGCGGGGGTGGTGAAACCCTTCTGGTTGCACGCGCGGGGGTGGTGAACGCCGGTGCGCGCAAGGGAGGTTGCGCGCGCCCCGTGTGAACTCTTCGCACACGCCGGTGTCACACACGCGCTCCCGGCACAGGTGGTTGCGCAGTCAACTGGGGGCAGCCCCGCACAGGATGACGGCTCCTGCGCGGTAAGGGCCGCCGGTCTTTCGATCCCCGCCCTCGGCCGGCGGCCCAGGCAACCTGTCCGAAAACTGTTCACAAAAATGCAACACCCGTTCCCAATATGCGGACAATTGCCGTTGTGACCTCGACAAACGGGACAGTGGACTGTCACTCTCCCGCCATGCACCCTGCCCCTCGCGCCCTGCGCCGCGCCGTCGCCGCGGCATCCATAGCCCTGCTCGCCACCGCCGTCGGTTGCGCCCCGCAGCCCGAGGACGACGCGAGCGCCAAGGCCTCGGCGCCGACCGGTAACGCCTGCGCCAAGGGCAAGCTGGCCACGAAGGCCTCCGGCAAGCTGACGGTCGCGACGGACGAGCCCGCGTACGAGCCGTGGTTCAAGGACGACAAGCCGGCGAACGGGAAGGGCTTCGAGTCCGCCGTCGCCTACGCCGTGGCCAAGCAGCTCGGCTACGACCGGAGCGCGGTCGTCTGGCAGAGCGTCCCCTTCAACAAGGCCTTCGCGCCCGGGGAGAAGACCTTCGACTTCGACATCAACCAGGTGTCGATCAGCGCCGAGCGCAAGAAGGCCGTGGACTTCTCGTCCGGCTACTACGACGTGCGGCAGGCCGTCATCGCGCTCAAGGGGACGAAGGCCGCCAAGGCGAAGAGCATCGCGGACCTGAAGGGCCTCAAGCTCGGCGCCCAGGTCGGCACGACCAGCCTGAACTACATCCAGGACGTGGTGAAGCCGACGCAGGAGGCCGCCGCGTACGCCAAGAACGACCAGGCGAAGTCCGCGCTGGAGAACAAGCAGGTGGACGCCATCGTCGTCGACCTGCCCACCGCCTTCTACATCACCGCGGCCGAGGTGACGGACGGCACGATCGTCGGGCAGTTCGAGAACCAGGGCGGCACGCCCGAGCAGTTCGGGCTCGTGCTCGACAAGGGCAGCTCCCTCACCTCCTGCGTGACGGCCGCCGTGGACGCGCTCCGCAAGGACGGCACGCTCGCCGAGCTGGAGCAGCAGTGGCTGTCGGACGCCGTCGACGCCCCGGTCCTCAAGTGACGCTCACGAAGGACGAGACCGGCCAGGAGAGCGGTGGCGACTCCTACACGCCGTCGCAGCGGCGGATCGAGCGGGATGCGTTCAAGCGTGCCCGCTCCCGCCGCGCGACGGCGATCGCCGCGGTCTCGACCCTGGTCACCGCCGTCGTCCTCTACCTGGTCGTCGTCAACGCGCCGGGCTGGCCGCGCACCAAGGAGACGTTCTTCAACGGGCAGTACGCGCGCGAGGCGTTCCCGAAGGTCCTCGAAGGACTGTGGCTGAACGTCCGGCTGCTGTTCATCTGCGGCGCGGCCGTCCTGGTCCTCGGCATGCTCATCGCCATCGCCCGCACCCTGCGCGGCCCGGTGTTCTTCCCGCTGCGCTTCCTGGCCGCCGCCTACACGGACTTCTTCCGCGGCCTCCCGCTCATCATCAACCTGATGATCGTCGTCCTGGGCGTCCCGGCACTGCGGCTCCAGGGCGTGACGGTCGACCCGGTGTGGCTGGGCGGCACGGCACTCACGCTGACGTACTCGGCATACGTGGCCGAGGTGTTCCGCGCGGGCATCGAGTCCGTGCACCCCTCGCAGCGCGCCGCGGCCCGTTCGCTCGGACTGTCCAACCGGCAGGCGCTGCGGTACGTGGTGCTGCCGCAGGCGGTGCGCCGCCAGGTGCCGCCCCTGCTGAACGACCTGGTGTCCCTCCAGAAGGACACCGGTCTGGTGTCGATCGGCGGCGCGATCGACGCCGTACGGGCCGCCGACATCATCGTCGGCCGGAGCCTCAACTACACGCCGTACATCGTCGCGGGCCTGGTGTTCGTGGCGCTGACCATCCCGATGACGCGCTTCACGGACTGGGTGACGGCACGGATGGACCGACGGCGGGCGCAGGGAGGGATCGCATGAGCGACACGGACGCGCCGGTGCTGCGGATGGAGTCCGTCCGCAAGACCTTCGGCGACTCGGTCGTACTGCGGGACGTCGACCTGGAGGTCGCCCCGCACACGGTGACCGCCCTGATCGGCGCCTCCGGCTCCGGCAAGTCGACCCTGTTGCGCTGCGCCAACCTCCTGGAGGAGATCGACGACGGCGCGATCTGGCTGGACGGTGAGGAGATCACCGACCCGCGGGCCGACCAGGACGCGGTACGGCGCCGTATCGGCGTGGTGTTCCAGGCATACAACCTCTTCCCGCACATGACCGTGCTGGAGAACATCACCCTGGCCCCGCGGCGGGTGCACGGCGTGGCCCGCGCGGAGGCCGAGCAGCATGCCAGAGAGCTGCTGGAGCGGCTCGGGCTCGGCGGGAAGGCGGACGAGTACCCGGACCGGCTCAGCGGCGGTCAGCAGCAGCGGGTGGCGATCGTGCGGGCCCTGGCCGTACGGCCCCGGCTACTGCTCCTCGACGAGATCACCGCGGCGCTCGACCCCGAGCTGGTCGGCGAGGTCCTGAACGTGGTCCGCGACCTCAAGGGCGAGGGCATGACCATGGTGCTGGCCACCCACGAGATGGGCTTCGCGCGGGAGGTCGCCGACCAGGTTTGTTTTCTGGACTCGGGGGTCGTCCACGAGCGCGGCACCGCCGAACAGATCTTCGGCGAGCCTCAACAGGAGCGGACGCAGCGCTTCCTGCGGCGGATCGTGGAGGCGGGGCGGCTGTAGGCATGTTGTAGCGAGGCGGCTGTAGGCATGTGTAAGAGGCGCCCGCAAGGGCGGACGCCTCTTACAGTCCTACGCCTCGACCCGCTTACAGTCCTACGCCTCGGCCCGTGCCGGTCCCGCCAGCGCGGCGACCCGCTCCACGCCGAAGACGTACCCCTGCACCCCGCACCCCGCGATGACCCCGTCCGCGCGCAGCGAGACGTAGGAGTGGTGCCGGAAGGCCTCGCGCCGGTGGATGTTGGAGATGTGCACCTCCAGCACCGGCATCCCGTCACAGGTGTTGAGCGCGTCCAGGATCGCGACCGAAGTGTGCGAGTAGGCGCCGGGGTTGATGACGATCCCGCAGTGGTTCAGCCGTGCCTCGTGGATCCAGTCGACCAGTTCGCCCTCGTGGTTGGACTGCCGGAAATCGACCGTGCCGCCGTGCGCGGCCGCCGCCTCGGCGCACAGGGCCTCGACGTCGGTCAGCGTCTCCTTGCCGTAGATCTCCGGCTGCCGCTGCCCCAGCAGGTTCAGGTTGGGGCCGTTGAGGATCATGATCGGGGCGTTGGCCAGGGTGCGGGGCACGGTTCCTCCGGTGCGGGTGGGCTGCTCGTCCCCGGTTTATCACGGTGCGACGCGCGCGGTGCCGCCCGTACCCTCCCGGCATGACCACGCTCTCGTACCCCTCCAAGCCCGTACCCGGCGACCGGATCGCCGTCGTCTCCCCCGGCGCCGGCCTCCCTGGGCTCTTCCCGCGCCCCTTCGAACTCGGGCTCGAGCGACTGCGCAAGGAGTACGGGCTGGAGCCGGTCGAGTACCCGACGACGCGCAGGATGGGCTCGACGCCCCAGGAGCGCGCCGCCGACCTCCACGCGGCCTTCGCCGACCCGGACGTCAAGGCGGTCATGGCGTCCATCGGCGGTGACGACCAGATCACCGTGCTGCCGTTCCTGGACCGGGAGTTGATCCGGGCGAACCCCAAGCCGTTCTTCGGGATGAGCGACAACACCAACCTGCTCGCGTACCTGTACGCCACCGGCATCGTCGGCTATCACGGGGCGACCGTGATGACCGCGCTCGGCCGGCCCGTGGCCATGGATCCGCTGACCGCCGACTCCCTGCGGGCGGCCCTGTTCACCTCCGGCCCGTACGAACTCACCGCCGCGGCACGCTGGAACGACGTCAACCGCGACTGGGCCGACCCCGCCACCTTCGACGCGGAACCCGAGACCCGCCCCGGCAACGGCTGGACCTGGGTGAACGCCGACCGGGTGGTGGAGGGCCGCGCCTGGGGCGGCTGCCTGGAGATCCTCGGCTGGCTGCTGATGGCCGACCGCGAGATCGCCCGCGATCTCAGTGAGTACGACGGTGGCGTGCTGCTCCTGGAGACCTCCGAGGAGATGCCGAGCGACCTCGAGGTCTTCCGCACGCTGCGCAACATGGGCGAACGCGGGCTGCTGCAACGCTTCTCCGCCCTGCTGATGGGCCGCCCCAAGACCTGGTCCTTCGAGCGCCCCAGCAGCCCCGAGGAGGCGGACCGTTACGCCGCCGACCAGCGGGAGGCCGTCCTGCAAGCCATGCGCGTGTATGCCCCCGACACCACCATCGTCTTCGACGTGGACTACGGCCACACCGATCCCCAACTCGTCATCCCCCACGGCGGCCTCGTCCGCGTCGACGGCCCCGCCCGGCGCATCACCGTCACCTACTGATCACGCCCGCGCGCCCGCGTAAATGCCGGCCACTTCGGGTAGTTCGCGCTGCGCAGCCTCGGGTGCTTCGCACTGTTGCCGCTACGGATTGATCGCCAGCTCCAGATAGGCCGCGAACAGCACCAGGTGGACGCCGCCCTGGAGCGGGGTGGCCCGGCCCGGGACCACGGTCAGCGAGCTCACCACCACGGTCAGGGCCAGCAGCACCATGTGGGTGGCGCCCAGGCCGAGGACGAGCGGCCCGGAGAGCCAGACGGACGCCAGGGCGACCGCGGGGATGGTCAGGCCGATGCTGGCCATGGCGGAGCCGAGGGCGAGGTTGAGACTGGTCTGCACCCGGTCGCGGCGCGCGGAGCGCAGGGCCGCGATCGTCTCGGGGAGCAGCACCAGCAGGGCGATGATCACACCGACGACGGCGTGTGGGAGGCCCGCCTTGGCCACCCCGGACTCGATGGTCGGCGAGACGCCCTTGGCGAGGCCGACAACCCCGATCAGGGCCAGCCCCAGCAGACCGAGGCTGATCAGCGCGGTACGGGCGGTGGGGACCTCGGCGTGGTCGTCGGCCGTGATCAGCTCGCCCTGGTGGGTGATCGGGAGGAAGTAGTCGCGGTGCCGCACGGTCTGGGTCGCCACGAACAGGCCGTACAGCACCAGCGAGGACAGCGCGGCGAAGGTCAGCTGCGTGGTGGAGAACTCCGGGCCCGGCTTGCTGGTCGTGAAGGTCGGCAGGACCAGACTGAGGGTGGCCAGGGTGGCGACCGTGGCGAGGGCGGCGCCGGTGCCCTCGGGGTTGAAGACGGCAGTGCCGTGGCGCAGTGAGGCCACCAGGAGGCTGATGCCGACGATGCCGTTGCAGGTGATCATCACGGCCGCGAACACGGTGTCCCTGGCCAGGGTGGAACTCTTGTCGCCGCCGTCGGCCATCAGGGTGACGATCAGGGCGACTTCGATGATGGTGACGGCGACGGCGAGAACGAGCGAGCCGAAGGGTTCACCGACCCGGTGGGCCACCACCTCGGCGTGGTGCACGGCCGCCAGCACGGCTCCCGCGAGCACCAGGGTCACGAGCGCCACGACCACGCCGGGCAGATCGCGACCCCAGGTGAACACCAGCAGGGCGACCGCGAGCCCGGGCACGACGGACGTCCAGCGCGTGATGAGCGGCCTGAACCGAGCGATCATGAAGAGATCGTCCCAGGGGCGAACCGGGCATGCACTACTTGAGGTTGAACGGTGGGTGTTGAACCATACGGGCGTTGAACCGGTTGGGTCCGCACTACTTGAGCTCGCCCGAATCCAGGACGTCGCAATTGGTGTACACACGCTCGCCGAAGCTCAGCGCGCCCAGCTGCTCCGCCAGTTTGCTCGTCTCGGGGTCGTCGCTGTTGCGCATGGCCTCCTCGTACGACTCGAATTCGAGCACCGCCAGGTAGTGGTTGGGCTTGTCGCGGTCCCTCAGGAGCATGCGGTGGGTGGGGCCGCCCGTCCGGCCCTCGTTGCGCTGCCCCGCCTCCTCCATCAGCTGCTGCATCTCCTCAAGGCGCTCGGTCGCGAAGCCGATGATCTGCACGAACTTCATGGGGGTCTCCAGCCGGCCACGGCGTCCCCGGGCCGGGGTACGCGCTCCCGGACCAACCAAGCACCGGGAGCGGTGACCGGCAATTCGCCGCGCACCACTCCCGGTGGTGGTTCTTCCTACGCCGACCGTGGTCAGGCCTCGATGCTGTCCTTCGGAGCGCCTTCGCTCTCCGCTCGCGCCGCCTCGGCCGCCGCCTGCTTCTTGGAGGCACGGAGACTGGTGAGCGTGGTCACGATCAGGACCGAGCAGATCACACCGAGGGAGACCGGAATGCTGATCTCGGGGACATGGACCCCGGACTCGTGCAGGGCGTGCAGCACCAGCTTGACGCCGATGAAGCCGAGGATGATCGACAGGCCGTAGCTGAGGTGGACCAGCTTCTTCAGCAGGCCGCCTATGAGGAAGTACAGCTGGCGCAGACCCATCAGGGCGAACGCGTTGGCCGTGAAGACGATGTACGGGTCCTGGGTCAGGCCGAAGATCGCCGGGATCGAGTCGAGGGCGAAGAGCACGTCGGTGGTGCCGATGGCGAGCATCACGACCAGCATCGGGGTCATGACCCGCTTGCCGTTCTCCTCGATCCACAGCTTGGTGCCGTGGTATCGGTCGGCGACACCGAACCGGTGCTCAACGGCCTTGAGCAGCTTGTTCTCCTCGAACTCCTCGTCCTCGTCGTCGGCGCGGGCCTCCTGGATGAGCTTCCAGGCGGTCCAGATGAGGAACGCGCCGAAGATGTAGAACACCCAGGCGAAGCTGGCGAGGATCGCGGCACCTGCGGCGATGAAGATCGCGCGCAGCACCAGGGCTATCAGGACACCGACGAGCAGGACCCGCTGCTGGTACTGCGAGGGCACCGCGAACTTCGCCATGATCAGGACGAAGACGAAGAGGTTGTCCACGCTCAGGGACTTCTCGGTGATGAAGCCCGCGAAGAATTCTCCCCCGGCCTGACCACCGCCGAAGATCAGCAGTCCGAGGCCGAAGAGTCCGGCCAGGGCGATCCAGACGACGGTCCAGATGCCCGCTTCCTTGATGGACACGTCGTGCGGCTTGCGGCCGATGAAGAAGTCGACCGCGATGAGGGCGGCGAGGCCCACGACGGTCAGGACCCACAGGGTCACGGAAACGTCCACAGTTCCTCCGGCAATACGTAACGGCAAGTAACCAGCGTCGTCGCGCTGCCGGAGGTCTCTTCCACCCACGGTGGGCCGACGCCCCGGGATCAGGCCTGATCCGTATTGACGGGTACGCCGCAGTCGACAGGGAGTACTCCCCTCCGTGCCGTCAACGGTACCCAATCACCAAGGAAAGGTAAAGCGATTGGCAAAATAAAAGTCAAGTAAGCAGGTCAAGGTGGCTTTACGAGTACTTGGTGCGGGCGGCTGCGACCTGGCCCAGGACCTGCTGGAGCACCTGGCTGCCGGGCGGGACGAGGATGGGCTCGTAGGTCCAGGCGTGCCCGACCCAGGGGTCGGCGAGGTGGTCGTCGGGCACCGGGGTCAGCCGCATCAGCGAGCGCCACAGGGGGTCCAGGAGGGGGCCATAGGCGGAGGCCTCCTCACGGTCCGCGACCATCATCAGGTGGACGCCGACAGACGGGCCCTCGTCCGCGAGGTAGCGCAGCTGGGTCACCGCCCGGTCGTCGAAGCCGTGCGGGAAGTCGTTGACGATCAGGAGCTGCTCGGAGGCGTCCGCTCCGGGCGGGAGGGAATCGGCCGCACCGCCGCGGATCGCCATCTGGACGAGGTCGACGCGCTGGGTCAGCCGCGCGAGGACCTCGGCTACGCCAGCGGCGCCGACTGCGGGCGGACCGGCGAGCACACCGGCCCGCGCCAGCGGCGCGAGCGCCTGGGCACCGGAGCCGGCCGGATCGATGACGTGCAGGGTGAAGTCACCGGCGGGGTGCACGGCGATCAGCCGGGCCGCGAGCGCCACGGCCGTGTCCATCGCGAGGCGGTGCAGCTCGTGGGCGTCGAGGAACGAGCCGTCGAGTGATTCGGCGGCCCCGCTGTCGATCCACAGACCGCGCTCCAGCGGCAGCCGGACCAGCATCGGGATGCGCAGCTCGGCGCACTCGGGCAGATGCAGGTCCCCCAGCCGCACGGCCATGGGGACCTCGAAGGGCACCCGGTAGCCGTGCCAGACCGGGTTGTCCCAGCGGGCGTACGCGGGCGGCAGGGCGGGCTCGACCACGTCGGACTCGGCCATGAGCTGGTCCAGATCCCGGTCGTACACCGCGCGGGCCTGTTCGACGAGCTGGGCCTGCTTGGCACGGGTCGCCTCCCGTGCGGCATCGCCCTGTCCACTGATCCGGCTGCGCGGGTCGGCGAGGGCGGCGTCGAGTTCCTTCTCCATCCGCGAGTCGGCGAAGTCCACGGCGCTGCGGTACGCCGCCGTCGAGCGGGCCAGGTCCTCGAACATGCCCCACACCTGGTTGTAGAGCCGCTCGTCCATGGACCACCCGGTCGCGTCCCCGGCGACGGGTGGCGCGGGCTGACCGGGCTGGGCCGGGGGTGCGGTGGGCGGGGGCGGCGGCGGGGCGGCGTTCTGGCGGCGCGGGTGGCTGTAGTCGATCGGGCCGCCCGCGGTGGGCGCGGGTGGCTGGGCAGCGGAGGCGTCCGAGGCCCCTTGGCCGCCGTATTCCGAGGCTCCCTGGTCGCCGTATCCGGACTGCGACCCGCCGACCGCGGGGGGCGGGCCGTAGGGGGAGCCGGGCCGGGGCGTTCCCGGGGCGGGGCTGCCGTGCGGCACCATCGGCTGGGGCCCGCCGGAGGCCGGCCCGCCATGGGGCGACGTCGGCTGCGGGGAGCCGGAGACGGGGCCGCCGTGGGGAGGTACGGGTTGCGCCGGGGTGCCGGGGGGTGGTGCGTCGTACGGCGACAGCGGCGGCTTCGGCGATACGGCGCCGGGGGCGCCCTGGGCCGCGGTCGAGCCCTGCTCCGGGCCAGGTGCCGGTGTAGCCGTCTGCCGGGGCCGGTCGGCGTCGGCCGTGAGGGGCGGTGGCATCGGCACCGCGCGGGCCAGGCTGCGGGCCACCGCCTCGTGGATGCCGTTCGCGAGATGGTGGGGCTGTAGAAGGCCTTGATCTCCGAGGAGTTCGGCGAAGCCGCCCGCGTAGCCCTGGCCCACCGCGCGCACCTTCCAGGCGCCCTGGCGGCGGTAGAGCTCCAGCGCGACGACCGCCGACTCGGCGTCCAGGCCGACGATGGTGTAGCTGACGAGCTCGGTGCCGTCCAGGCCGGTGACCGCGACGAACGGGGCGGCCACGGCGCCGAAGCTCACGGGGCCGCCCACCGCGGGCAGGGCGAGCAGCACATGGACCCGGTGGACGGCCTCCGGCACGGCACCCAGGTCGACCGCGAGCCGGTGGTCGGCGGCCGCCTGCCGGGAGACCTCCAGACCCGGCAGGGTGGGTGCGCCGGGATGGACGACCCATTCGGCGCCGGGCACCCTGCCCTGCTCGTCGCCGAGCGTGGCAGCGGCCACGACCGGCGTGCCGGCCGCGATCCGGATCTCGAGACGGGCCTGAGAAAGCGGGTGGTTCTGCCCCCGCACCAGCTCGGCCGTCATCGCCCTGCCCCCCTGTGTGTTCGTGGTGTCCGATCGGGTGCCGCTCGGCGGCCGTCTACAGGTGCGGCAGGATCGCCGGCATCAGGTCCTGGAAGGTGCGGCCGTTGGTGGGGGTGCCGAGGGCCGTCATCGTCCAGGCCGGGCCCGTCCGGTGCACCTTCGCCATGATCTGGGCGGTGTAGGAGCCGCCGCCGGCAAGGGTGTAGCGGGCCAGTTCCTGGCCGTTGGTCTCGTCGACCAGACGGCAGAACGCGTTCTGCACCTCCTGGAAGGTCTGGCCCGTGAAGGAGTTCACGGTGAAGACGATCTGGTCGATGTGGACCGGGACGCGGGCCAGGTCGACGAGGATCGACTCGTCGTCCCCGCCCTGGCCGGCGCCGCCGACGAGGTTGTCACCGGTGTGCCTGACCGAGCCGTCGTCGCTCACCAGGTGGCGGAAGAAGACGACGTCGACGGGCTGCTTGTCCGCGAACAGGACGGCGGACGCGTCGAGGTCGACCTCGCGGGTGCGTGAGCCGAACAGGCCGCGGCGGGGAGCCGCCTGCCAGCCGAGGCCCATGCGCACCGCGGTCAGGCTGCCTCCGTCGTTCTTCTGCAGGCTGATGGCCTGACCCTTGGTCATGTTGACGGTCACGCGCCGAACCCCTCTCGATGTCCCCTGTTGCCGCGGCGTCCGCGGTTGCCAGCACCCTACGCAGGGCCCTGGACGGTGACGCACCCCGGAGCGCACTTTGTGTCGGTCTTGCAACACAGTGCGATGAGGTCAGGCCAGGCCCGCCTCCTTCATCTGCCGGAGCTCCTTCTTCATCTCGGAGACCTCGTCCCGCAGCCGGGCGGCGATCTCGAACTGGAGGTCGGCGGCGGCTGCCCGCATACGGGCCGTCATCTCCTCGATCTGCTCGGTGAGTTCGGCCGCGGGACGGTCGGTGGGGACGGTCTCCTTGGCGGCCTTGCCCCTGGCGGCCTTGGCGCCCTTGGTGCCCGCCGCCTTGCCGCCGAGGGCCGGCACGGGTGCCTTGGCTCCCTTGTCGTCCTTGCCCTGGCGGTAACCGGAGCCGAGCAGCTGCTCGGTGTCCACGTCCTCGCGGGCGATCTGCGCGACGATGTCGTTGATCTTCTTGCGGAGCGGCTGGGGGTCGATCCCCCGCTCCTGGTTGTACGCGACCTGCTTCTCCCGGCGGCGGTTGGTCTCGTCGATGGCCTTCTCCATCGCCGGGGTGATCTTGTCGGCGTACATGTGGACCTGGCCGGAGACATTGCGCGCCGCGCGGCCGATGGTCTGGATCAGGGAGGTGCCGGAACGCAGGAAGCCCTCCTTGTCGGCGTCGAGGATCGCGACCAGGGAGACCTCGGGCAGGTCGAGGCCCTCCCGGAGGAGGTTGATGCCGACCAGGACGTCGAACTCGCCGGAGCGCAGCTCGCGCAGCAGCTCCACCCGGCGCAGGGTGTCGACGTCGCTGTGCAGATAGCGGACCTGGATGCCGAGCTCCAGGAAGTAGTCGGTGAGGTCCTCGGCCATCTTCTTGGTGAGCGTGGTGACCAGGACCCGTTCGTCCTTCTCGGTGCGGGTGCGGATCTCGTGCACCAGGTCGTCGATCTGGCCCTCGGTGGGCTTGACGACGACCTCCGGGTCGACCAGGCCGGTCGGGCGGATGATCTGCTCGACGACGCCGTCCCCGCGCGAGAGCTCGTACTTGCCGGGGGTCGCCGACAGGTAGACGGTCTGGCCGATGCGCTCGGTGAACTCCTCCCATTTCAGCGGGCGGTTGTCCAGGGCCGAGGGGAGCCGGAAGCCGTGGTCGACGAGGGTGCGCTTGCGGGAGGCGTCGCCCTCGTACATGGCGCCGATCTGGGGCACGGTCACGTGCGACTCGTCGATGACGAGGAGGAAGTCGTCCGGGAAGTAGTCGAGCAGGGTGTTCGGCGGGGAGCCGGGCAGGCGGCCGTCGAAGTGCATCGAGTAGTTCTCCACGCCGGAGCAGGAGCCGATCTGGCGGAGCATCTCCAGGTCGTAGGTGGTGCGCATCCGCAGGCGCTGGGCCTCCAGGAGCTTGCCCTGCTTCTCCAGCTCGGCGAGGCGCTCCCCCAGCTCCTTCTCGATGTCGTTGACGGCCCGCTCCATGCGCTCGGGGCCGGCGACGTAGTGGGAGGCCGGGAAGACGTACAGCTGCTCGTCGTCGCTGATGATCTCGCCGGTGAGCGGGTGGAGGGTGGACAGGGCCTCGATCTCGTCGCCGAACATCTCGATGCGGACGGCGAGCTCCTCGTAGACCGGGAAGATCTCGATGGTGTCGCCGCGGACGCGGAAGGTGCCGCGGGTGAAGGCGAGGTCGTTGCGCGTGTACTGGATGTCGACGAAGCGGCGCAGCAGCTGGTCGCGGTCGACTTCGTCGCCGACCCGGAGGGGGACCATGCGGTCCACGTACTCCTGGGGGGTGCCGAGGCCGTAGATGCAGGAGACGGAGGCGACCACGACGACGTCCCTGCGGGTGAGCAGCGAGTTGGTCGCGGAGTGGCGCAGGCGCTCGACCTCCTCGTTGATCGAGGAGTCCTTCTCGATGTAGGTGTCCGACTGCGGGACGTACGCCTCGGGCTGGTAGTAGTCGTAGTACGAGACGAAGTACTCGACCGCGTTGTTCGGCAGCAGCTCCCGGAACTCGTTGGCCAGCTGGGCGGCCAGGGTCTTGTTCGGGGCCATCACGAGGGTGGGGCGCTGGAGCTTCTCGATCATCCACGCCGTGGTGGCGGACTTTCCGGTACCGGTCGCGCCGAGCAGGACGACGTCCTTCTCACCTGCCTCGATGCGCCGGGCCAGGTCGGCGATGGCCGCCGGCTGGTCGCCGCTGGGCTGGTAGGGGCTGACGACCTCGAAGGGCGCCACCGTACGTTCGATGTGGGAAACGGGCCGCATGAAGTCAACCGTACGACTCCCCACTGACAACGCGGCCGGATCAGGGGTTTCGGGGTCGGTGGGAGCGGTTCTGGGAGCAGAGCGTCTGCGACCACAGGGCGATCACCTGCACCGGTCTCGGCGTAGCCGACGACTGGACCGGTGGCCCCCGGTCATGGGTGGCGCCCCGCCGGTGGTCAGCGGTTCTGGGGTGTGCGGGGTTCGTGGTGCGGGGTGTCTCGGCGGGGGTGGAGCGGGGAGCGGCGGGCGGGCGGGTGGTGGACCAGTTCCCGGGCCGGGACGCCGGGCTTGTTCTCGGCGGGTGACCATACCGGCTTGCCCATGACCATCAGCGGATCGAACATCACGACGACGCCCGCGAGCAGCAGGAAGGCGAGCGGGCCGATCATCATGGGCGCCAGCAGGGAGGCCGGGGAGTCGCCCGCGACCGGGGCACTGGTGTTGTGCACATGCACGCTGAGGGCGGCCATGCCCGTGTAGTGCATGCCTGTGACCGCGAGGCCCATGACGAGGCTCGCGCCCACGCTCCACAGGAAGCCCCTGACCTGGCCGGCGGCCCACAGGGCGGCCGTCGCGGCGACGACGGCTATGACCACGGAGACGGCCACGGTGGCCGTGTTGTACTCCAGCTGCCCGTTCAGCCGCATGCCCGCCATGCCCAGGTAGTGCATGGACGCGATGCCGAGGCCGGTGATGGCGCCGCCCGTCATCAGGGCCGTTCCCCTCGCACCCCGGTAGCCGACGATGAAGACGCCGACACCCACCATCACGATGGCCACGCCGAGACTGGCGAAGGTGATCGCCCGGTCGTAGTGGATCGGCGCCTCCCGGACCTGGAAGCCCATCATCGCCACGAAGTGCATGGTCCAGATGCCGGAGCCGATCGCCGCCGAGCCGAGAGCCAGCCAGCCGGGGCGCCAGGACCGTCTGACGAGCATGGATCTGGTGGTGCAACGCAGGCCGAGGGCCCCGCCGAGGCAGGCCATGAGGTAAGCCACCAGCGGTGTGACGAGTCCATAGCTGAATCCGTCGACCGTGCCTTGCATGCGCGGCAACCCTCCCGCCCTCTTACGTCCTGGAATTTCCTGAAATCCACCCCTTCCCAGTACCGCCCGGGCGGTCGGGGTCGTGGCAGAGAGTATGACCCCCACCGGAATGGTCGAACGATTTTCCGGCAAAGAAACACGCCCTTGCCCCACTTGTGCGGCACCGGTGAGCGGAGTTGGAAGGGTCCCGTCGAAGATGTGTCCATTCTGCACCCCGTTGCCGTTGACGCGGTGCTGTCACAGTTGTGCTGTACGTGATGCTCGACGCGAGGAGTACGTATGCACGCGCGCGCAGCGACCGCCTTGAGCACCGCGCTCCTGGGGACCGCCGCCCTCCTGCTTCCCGCTACCGACGTCCGTGCCGTCGAGGACGGCACACCGCCGGAGGTCATCGCCCACCGGGGCGCCTCCGCCCACGCCCCCGAGAACACCCTGGCCGCCGTGGACAAGGCTGCCGCGCTCGGCGCCGTCTGGGTCGAGAACGACGTCCAGCGCACCAGGGACGGCGCACTCGTCGTCCTCCACGACGACAGCCTGCGGCGCACCACCGATGTCGAGGAGGTCTTCCCCGGCCGGGCCCCCTGGAAGGTGAAGGACTTCACGGCGGCGGAGATCCGCCGCCTGGACGCGGGCAGCTGGTTCGGTGCCTCCTACGCGGGCGCGCGCGTGCCGACGCTCGGGCAGTACCTGCACCGAGTCGATCTTCACCATCAGAAGCTGCTCCTCGAACTCAAGAACCCGGAGCTGTACCCGGGCATCGAGCGGCAGACCCTCAAGCTCCTGAGCAACGAGGGGTGGTTCGACCGGCAGCACGAGAACCGGCTCGTCGTGCAGAGCTTCAGCGTGGCCGCCCTGCGGACCGTCCACGAGCTCATGCCCGGGGTGAAGACCGGCTGTCTCGGGAAGCCCCCGGTCGCCGACCTGCCCGCGTACGCGGACTTCACCGACCAGATCAACCCGTCGTACACCGCCCTCTCCGCGGCCTACGTCTCCGCGGTGCACGCCTTCACGGGTCCGCACGGCAGGCCGCTGGAGGTCTCCGCCTGGACGGTGAACACGGCGGAGGCGGCGCGGCGGGTGGCCGGGTACGGCGTCGACGGCATCATCACCAACGAGCCCGGCGTGGTGCGGGACGCACTGGCCGGCTAGGAGACCGTTCTCGCTGGTCACGGGGCATTGTCGGTGGCGGCCCGTACGGTGGGCGCATGAACAGCCATGGGCAGGACGAGCAGCGAGTCGTGTGGGCCGTCGTCGCTACCGGCATCGGCCCTCTGTTCCTGGCCACGACCGAGGAGGGTCTGGTCAACGTGGTCTTCCACGCCACCGACGCGGTGCGCGACAAGGCGCTGGAGCGGCTGGCGTCCCGGCTGGGCTCAGAGCCCGTCGAGGCGCCCGGCTCCCCGCTGCTGGCCGAGGCGATACGCCAGGTCGAGGCGTACTTCGCGGGCGAGCGGCAGGGCTTCGAGCTGCCCCTGGACTGGTCGCTGATCTCGGGCTTCAACCGCCAGGTGCTGCGCGAGCTGGCCTCCGGTGTGGCCTACGGCCAGGTCGTCGGATACGGCGATCTGGCCGGGCGGGTCGGTCAGCCCGGTGCCGCGCAGGCCGTCGGAGTTGCCATGGGCTCCAATCCGCTGCCGGTCGTCGTGCCCTGCCACCGTGTCGTCGAGAGCGACGGCGGCATCGGCGGGTTCGGCGGCGGTCTGGAGACCAAGCGGAAGCTGCTCGCGCTGGAGGGCGTGCTCCCGGAGCCGCTGTTCTGAAGCGCGTCTCGCGTCCGGGCCGAGGGCCCGCCGTCAGTCGTAGTGGCGTGCTTCGAAGACGTTCCCGTCCGGATCGCGGAAGTAGAAGCTGCGCCTGGCCAGTCCACGTGCGCCGAATGAGTCGTGGGAGAACCCCGAGACGGGCACGGACCGTTCCTCCAGACGGGCGCGGAGTGTCTCGAAATCGTCGGCGGGCAGGGCCAGGCACACATGATTGACGGGGTGTCCTGCACTCTCCGCGGCCCCCGGGACCATGTCCATGCGCTCCGCCGCTGCGAGCGGCATGAGGTCGAAGACGGTCTCGTCATTGAGCCGTACGGAGGGGAAGGGCGCCGCCCCCGCCGCGTAGTCGGTGACCCTCACGGGTTCCATGCCCAGCGTCTTCTCGTAGAAGTCGGCCGACGCCACCGGGTCGCGCACCCAGAGGACGACATGGTCGAGACGTGTCGAGTTGTCCGTCATGCACCCCAGGCTGGTGTCGTCCGCCACGACCCGCAAGGGTTTGACCGGACGTGCCGCTCGCCATGGATGAGGGAAGACCGAACGACAGGAGGCAAGCCGTGGTGCTGGTGTTGTCCGAAGAGGTGCGCGAGGCGATCGACGCGCGTCGACCCGTGGTGGCCCTGGAGTCCACGATCATCGCGCACGGGCTGCCGCGTCCGCGCAATCTCCAGGTGGCGCTCGAGCTGGAGGATGTCGTACGGCAGGAAGGAGCCGTACCCGCGACGATCGCCGTACTGGACGGGCGGCCTCATGTCGGCCTGGACAAGGAGCAGTTGGAGCGGGTCGCCAACGAGGACGGGATCCGCAAGCTGGGCCACCGCGATCTGCCGCTCGCGGTGGCCACCGGGGCAAGCGGGGCGACCACGGTGTCCGCGACGGCACAGCTGGCGGCACTGGCCGGGGTGCGGGTGTTCGCGACGGGCGGCCTAGGCGGCGTGCACCGGCAGTGGACCATCACTCAGGACGAGTCGGCCGACCTCGGACTGCTGGCGCGCACGCGGATCACCGTGGTGTGCGCGGGCGTGAAGTCGATCCTGGACGTGCCGGCGACCCTCCAGCGGCTGGAGACCCTGGGCGTCGCGGTGGCCGGCTACGGCACGGGCCGCTTCCCGGGCTTCTACCTCTCCGACTCCGGGCACCCCGTGGAGTGGACGCTGGACACCCCGGCCCAGGTGGCGGACGTGATGCGAGCCCAGGACTCGCTCGACGGGCCCGACTCCTCGCTGATCGTCGCCAATCCCGTGCCGGAGGCGCAGCAGCTGGATCCCGAACTGCACGCGCGTGTGCTCGCGGAGGCGCTGCACGCGTGCGAGGAGGCCGGTGTCACCGGGCAGGGGGTCACCCCGTTCCTGCTGGACTACCTGGTGCGCCACACCGACGGCGCCTCCCTGAGCGCCAACCTGGCGGCGGTGCGCGGCAACGTGCGGCTGGCGGGGCGGATCGCGGCGGCCTGGGCCGGGGTGTGACGACGGACGGGCCCGGGTCGGCCACGGCCGGCCCGGCCGGCGCCCTTCTGGTCGTCGGTGACGTCATCACGGATGTCGTGGCCCGGCACCGGGGGCCGCTCGCCGCCGGTACCGACACGGCCGCCGCGATCCGTACGGTGCCGGGCGGGGCCGGGGCCAACGTGGCCTGCTGGGCCGCGTACCGGGGCGTTGCGGAGGTGCGGCTGCTCGGGCGGGTGGGCGCGGAGGCGGTCGCGTGGCACGAGCGGGAGCTGGCTGCGTGCGGAGTGCGGCCACGGCTCGTCGTCGACCCCGAGGCGCCCACCGGAACGGTGATCTGCCTGGTGGACGCGGGCGAGGGCGCCGAACGCACGCTCCTGACGGACAGCGGGGCGTCGCTGCGGCTGGCACCGGACGACTGGTCGGATGCCCTGCTCGACGGTGTGGGGCGGCTGCACCTGTCGGGCTATCTGCTGTTCTCGGAGTCGAGCCGCGCCCTGGTGGCGGTGGCCCTGGAGTCGGCACGCGCGCGTGGTGTGCCGGTGAGCCTGGATCCGGCGTCGGCGGGCTTCCTGAAGGGACTGGGCGTGGACCGCTTCCTCGCCCTGATCGAGGGGGTGGACGTGCTGCTGCCGAGCCGGGACGAGGCGTGTCTGCTCACCGGGCTGTCCGACGCAGGGGCCGCGGCGGCCGAGCTGAGCCGCCAGGTGCCGCTGGTGGTCACCAAGCAGGGGGCCGAGGGCGCGCTGATCGCCCGGTCCGGTGCCGTGCACGCCCACGTGCCCGCGGTGTCGGCGACCCCACGGGACACCACCGGGGCGGGGGACGCGTTCACGGGGACGTTCCTCGCGGCCCTGCTGGCCGGTGCCGGGCCGGAGGAAGCGGCGGCGCAGGGATGCCGGGCGGGGGCGCTGGCGGTGGAGCGGGTCGGCGGGCGACCGCCGGGGCTGGGCTGACGCCGGCGGTCGCGGAACCACCGCCAGCCGCCGACCGCCGCCCGCTCGCCCGCTCGCCCGCTCGCCCGCTCGCCCGCCAGCATCCGACCACGGCGGCCCCCTACCGCCGTCACCCCGCTACGCCTTGCGCCCCCACGCCGAGATCAGCGGGGCCGTGGCCAGATCCATCGTCCCGGTGGCCACGTTCGCGAGGTGCTGGTCGATGTCCTCGTCCGTGGCCAGTCCCGCCGTGACGAGTTGGCCGCGGATCTGGCGGATCGTGGCGGACTCCAGGGCCGCACAGGCCGGTGAGGCGAGCGGGAAGTACGCGTCGGCGGTCACCTGACGCAGACCGGCCTCGCGGAGCAGCCGCGGGAGGGTGCGGCCGTAGGAGAGGTCGGCGCCGCGGTCGGCGAGCAACGAGCGGAAGCCCTGCCGCAGCCGGTTCGCCAACTGCTGCTCAGGGCCGTACTCGTCGGGGCAGGTCAGGGGCTGGAGAGCGGGGTCGGCGTCCTCCAGCAGGAGCCGTCCGCCGGGGCGCAGGGACTTGATCATGGAGTGCAACGCCCGTGCGCGGTCCGGCACATGCACGAGGACGAGCCGGGCGTGCACCAGGTCGAAGCCGTCCCCGGGTGCTTCCTCGGCGCTCACGTCGTGGACGCGGACGTCCACGGGCGGGCGGGCCGCCGGAGCGAGCCGGGTGGTGTCGATGTCCGTCGCTACGACCTTGCCGGTCGGGCCGACCTTCTTCGCCAGCCAGGACACCACGGAGGTGCCGCCGGCGCCGACCTCCCAGCAGCGCCAGCCGGGCCCGACGCCGAATCCTTCGAAGTGCCGGAAGGTCGTGGGGTCGAAGAGGGTCGCGAAGGCGTCGAAGCGCTCCGCCGCCTCCGCCTGCCGGTTGTCGAGGAGGTACCCGTCGGTTCGTGTCATGCGGAGATGATCCCAGTTGCCGGGCTTGTCCGGAACGGACGACGCGTCCGCCACGACGAGATGGGGGCGCCGGTTCGGTTGTCCACAGGCGGGAACCAACCGGAATGACCCCTTTCCACAGGCTCACCCGCGGCTTACGTCGGGCTGGCACACTGGCTCGCCAGGGCGCAGCAACGCGTCGAACGGGGAGATCCACGCAAGGAGATCCAGATGTCCATGGCAGGGAATCTGCGCAAGGTCACGGGCCTCGGCAGGGTCGGCGGGCTGCGCAAGGTGGCCCGGCTGGCCCGGCGGCGCCCGCGTGTCGACCTGAGCCACCACGCCCGTTCCCCGCTGGGCACCTCGGTCGTCAACTGCGTGACGTACAAGGAGGGGGCGCGGATCCCGGTCGACGGTGATCTGGTGGACACCGTGGAGCGGGTGCGCGACAGCCGTGACGGCTTCGTCTGGCTCGGTCTGCACGAACCGTCGGACCACGAGTTCGAGGGCATCGCCGACCTCTTCGACCTGCATCCGCTGGCCGTCGAGGACGCGGTCGAGGCCCATCAGCGGCCGAAGGTGGAGCGCTACGGCGAGACACTGTTCGCGGTGTTCAAGACGGTCTGCTACGTGGAGCACGAGGAGCTCACGGCGACGAGCGAGGTGGTCAACACCGGCGAGATCATGGTGTTCGTCGGCGAGGACTTCGTGATCACGGTGCGGCACGGCAGTCATGGATCGCTGGGCCCGCTGCGCGAGGAGCTGGAGGCCGACCCCGCGCAACTCGCCAAGGGACCGGCCGCGGTGCTGCACGCCATCGCGGACCATGTGGTCGACGACTACCTGAGCGTCACCGACGCCGTGCAGTCGGACATCGACCTGGTCGAGACGGCGGTGTTCTCGGAGAGCGGCGCCCGGGTCGACCCGGGCCGGATCTACCAGCTCAAGCGTGAACTGCTGGAGCTGAAGCGGGCGGTCGCCCCGCTCGGCCGTCCCCTCGAGGAGTTGTCGACCCGGCCGATCCAGGTCGTCGCCCCGGAGATACAGGCGTACTTCCGCGATGTCTCCGACCATCTGCTGCGGGCCAAGGAGCAGATCGCCGCCTTCGACGAGCTGCTCAACTCGATCCTCCAGGCGCACCTCGCGCAGGTGACGGTCGCACAGAACGAGGACATGCGGAAGATCACCGCGTGGGCCGCGGTGATCGCCGTCCCGACGATGGTCTGCGGGGTGTACGGGATGAACTTCGAGCACATGCCGGAGCTGCACTGGAAGTTCGGTTATCCGCTGGTCATGGGCGTGATAGCCGCCGCCTGCGCGGTGCTCTACCGAGGCTTCCGGCGCAACGGCTGGCTGTGAGGAGGCTGTGAGAAGGACCGTCCGCGCGGCCGGTCAGTGGGTGGTGGAGGAGGGGGCGTAGACGCTTCCGGCCCAGTCGGCGATCTGTTCGTCCGTCAGGTGCCGGGCCAGGTCGGCCTCGCTGATCATGCCGACCAGGCGCTTGTTCTCGATCACGGGGAGCCTGCGGATCCGGTGTTCACGCATCTCGTGGAGGACGTCGCCGACGTCGGCACTCGCGTCGATCCAGCGCGGGGTGCCCTGGGCCATCTCGCCCGCGGTGACCCGGGCCGGGTCGTGGCCGACGGCCACACAGCCGATGACGATGTCGCGGTCGGTGAGGATGCCGCACAGCCGTTCGTTCTCGTCGCTGATGGGCAGGGCTCCGACGCCGAGTTCACGCATCAGCTGCGCGGCGCGGTCGAGGGTCTCGTGGGCCGGGATCCACTGTGCGCCCCGGTGCATGATGTCTCCGGCGGTGGTCATGGGTACCTCCGGGTGCCGGACGGCCGGCGCGGCGCGGACGGCACCGCAAGTCCCGGCGCCCTACATTCTCCCGGCGCCACCGGGGGCTCGCACCCGGAACCCGGCGGCAAGGAAGCCGCGGAGGATCAGCCGCTCCACGCCGGGTGGCGAGGGTCGTCGGCGCGCACGAGGACGTCCGCGGTGCCGGCCGGGTCGGTCTCCTCGGCGTAGCGCTCGTGGGCGGGCAGGGTCCAGTGGTCGGACTCGGGGGTACGGCGGCGAAGTGCGCCCGCGGAGAGGAGGACGTGGACGGACAGGTCGAAGGGGAACCAGTGGCGCAGCAGGAGGGGGCCGTGGAGCAACAGGACTCCACCGGGCGGGAGTTGCACGTAGGGGCTGCGGGTGGCGCGGTCGGTGACCGGGTCCCACAGGTCGGGCAGGACGCGTCCGTCTCCGCCGGGTTCGAGAGGGCCGAAGACCTCGCGCCAGAGGGCTGCGGTGTCGAACCAGCCGTTGTAGTAGGCCTCCAGGTCGTGGTGGCCGTATTCCAGACGGAGCGAGGCGGGACGCAGAAAGCCCTGCATGCCGACGACGAGCGAGGGGCGACCGCGTATGCGCAGGGCCTCGCCGATCCGTTCGGCGAGCTCGTCCGGTCGGGCCGCGGGGGCGCCGTCGAGAGCGACGCGGGGCCAGGGGCTGCCGTCGGCAGGCTTCAGGTCGAGGAGCCGGTCGGCCAGTTGGTCGCCGAGCCGTTCCCAGGTGATCGCTTCGAGTCGCACAGGGCCATGATGCGTCAACCGGTGGTGTCGGTCGTGGCCGTGGAAGGGGAATGAACCCGTCATGGCAAGCCCTGCTGCTCCCCCGGCCCGAGGTGGTCCTCTGGTCGTCCAGCCGCTGCGAAGACGGCACTGCGCGGAGTGCCGGAGAGGGCCGTTGGCGCTGCTCGTCATGGAGGGTGGGGCGCCTCGATGCCTTGACTGCGCCGACCTCGGGCATCTGGTCTTCCTGCCGCGCGGGGACACGGCGCTCACACGGCGGTCGCGGGAGGAGAGTGCGCTGTGGGCGGTGGTGGTGCGCTTCAACCGGCGAAAGGGGCGGTACGAGCGGCAGGGTGTGCTCGTCGAGGAGGCCGGGCTGGCGCGGGCCGAGGAGCGGTGTCTGGCGGACGCGGAGGCACGGCGGCGGCGTCGGGCGCGGGACGCACGGCGGCGGGCGGTGGAGGACGTGCGGTTCGCGGAGGCGTTCGCCGCGGAGATTCGGCGGCTGTTTCCCGGATGCCCGGACGAGCGGGCCGCGGCCATCGCCTCGCACGCGTCGGCGCGGGGCAGCGGGCGGGTGGGGAGGAGTGCGGCGGGGCGGGCGTTGTCGGAGGGTGCGGTGGTGTCGGCGGTGGTGGCCTCCGTACGGCACGTGGACACGCCGTATGACACGTTGTTGATGAGCGGGGTGGCGCGGCACGAGGCCCGGCGGCGGATCGCGGGGGGTGTGGAGGCGGTGCTGAGGGTGTGGCGGGCTGCGGGGGCGGAGGCGCGGGAAGCGGCGGGCTGAAGCCGGACCTTGG
Organism: Streptomyces sp. NRRL B-3229; assembly: GCF_000719505.1. Classification (NCBI taxonomy): domain Bacteria; kingdom Bacillati; phylum Actinomycetota; class Actinomycetes; order Kitasatosporales; family Streptomycetaceae; genus Streptomyces; species Streptomyces sp. NRRL B-3229. Next base: position 240,341 of record NZ_JOGP01000008.1, read on the forward strand.
AGGGCTGACCGACCACGGCGAGCGGACGCCGATCACGCGAGGGCCGCCAGTCGACGACGGACACCAGACCCCCGACCCCCGGCACCCGGCACCCGGCGGCACCCGGCGGCACCCGGCACCCGGCGGCACCCGGCGGCACCCGGCACCCGGCGGCACCCGGCACCCGGCGGCACCCGGCACCCGGCGGCACCCGGCGCCCGGCAGGTCAGCCGTCTCCGCTCTCCGCCCGCCCCCTCCCGATCCGTCCCGTCCCGTCCCGTCCTGGACGCTTGCGTATGGGAGTGCGCGGACAGGCCATGGTTCGTGGGGAGAGCACGGGATTGACTGGTGGGGACGGGTGGTGCCGGGTCCGGAGCCCGGCCGGAGGCGGGAGCTGGTGTGGTGATGATCGATGGGCCTTACTTCTGGCTGGTGGTGCTGGGCGTGCTCGGGACCGGGCTGGTGGCCGGGGTGTTCTGCGCGTTCTCGACCTTCGTGATGCGGGCTCTCGCCGCGTTGCCGCCCGCGCAGGGCGTCGCCGCGATGAACTCGATCAACGTGAACGCGGTGCGGCCGCCGTTCATGGCTCTGTTCGCGGGCTCCGCGGTGCTGTGCGCGGTGATCGCGGTGGTGACGTTCGTGCTGTGGCCCGACGAGGGGACGGCGGAGCTGCTGGTGGGCAGCGCGCTCTATCTGTTCGGCTCGTTCGGGCTGACGATGGTGGCGAACGTGCCCCGCAACGACGCCCTGCTGAGGCTGGCCCCAGGCACCACGGAGGCGGCGACGTACTGGCCGACGTACGTGCGGGAGTGGACGATGTGGAACCACGTCCGTGCGATCGCCTCGGGCGCGGCGGCGGTGGCGTACGTACTGGCCCTCACCTGAGAGGCACGGACCGCGCGGCAGGTGCGGGAAAGCACTGTCCCTGCGTAGCTGACAGCACTCTGCGCACCAGGCCGGGGAGTCGTATCGTGGCCGGAAGGAGTTCCGCAAGCGTGCCGCCCGATGACGCACGGCCGCGTCGGACGCGTCGGCGTCACCAGCGCGAGCAAGGAAGACGGCCATGGCCGATCCCAAGGGATTCATGAGCACGCCTCGCCGGGACTGGCCTCGCAGGCCGGTGGAGGAGCGGGTGCGGGACTGGGACGAGGTGTACGTCCCCGGGGCCCTGCTGCCCATCGTCAGCAAGCAGGCGGACCGCTGCATGGACTGCGGGATCCCGTTCTGCCACGAGGCCTGTCCGCTGGGGAATCTCATCCCGGAGTGGAACGACCTCGTCTCCCGGGAGGACTGGCGGCAGGCCGCGGACCGGCTGCACGCGACGAACAACTTCCCCGAGTTCACCGGGCGGTTGTGCCCGGCACCGTGCGAGGCGGGCTGTGTGCTCGCCATCAACCAGCCGGCGGTCACCATAAAGAACGTCGAGGTGGCCGTCGCGGACCGGGCCTGGGAGCTCGGGTTCGCGCCGCCGCGGCCGCCGGACCGGCTGTCCGGGCGGACCGTCGCGGTGATCGGGTCGGGCCCGACCGGACTGGCCGCGGCCCAGCAGTTGACCCGGGCGGGGCACACGGTCGCCGTCTACGAGAAGGACGACCGGCTGGGCGGCCTGATGCGGTACGGCATCCCCGCGTTCAAGATGGAGAAGCACCATCTGGAGCGGCGGATCGAGCAGATGCGGGCCGAGGGGACGAAGTTCCGTACGTCCATGGCGGTCGGGCGGGATGTGGGGGCCGCGGAGCTCAGGGCACGGTACGACGCGCTGGTGATCGCGACGGGGGCCACGGCATGGCGTGAACTGGACGTGCCGGGGCGGGAGTTGGCCGGGGTGTGGCAGGCCATGGAGTATCTGCCGGCGGCGAACCGGGTGTGCGAGGGGGATCTTGAGGTCTCCCCGCTGTCGGCTGCCGGGAAGCATGTCGTCATCGTGGGCGGGGGTGACACGGGGGCGGACTGTCTGGGCACGGCGGTGCGTGAAGGGGCCGCCTCCGTGACCCAGTTGGACATCTACGCGCAGCCGGAGGGTGTGCGGGACGAGGATGCCGAACCCTGGCCCACGTACCCGAGGATCTACCGGCTGTCGGCCGCGCACGAGGAGGCCGGGGAGCTGGAGACCGCGCCCGCGGCCGACGCGGACGCACGGTTGTTCGCCGCGTCGACGCTCCGCTTCGAGGGGGACGCCGAGGGGCGGGTGCGGTCGCTGCATCTCGTCGGAGTGGATGCGGCCCGCAGGCCCGTGGAGGGGACGGGGCGGACGCTTCCGGCCGACCTCGTGCTCCTCGCGCTCGGGTTCTCCGGGCCGGACCGGGGCGACGGGCTGGTGGAGCAACTGGGGTTGGAACTGGAGCCGCGCGGGACGATCGCACGCGACGGGGAGTTCCGTACGAGTGCGGCGGGGGTGTTCGCCGCGGGGGACGCCGCCCGGGGACAGTCGTTGATCGTGTGGGCGATCGCGGAGGGACGGGCGGTCGCGGCGGCGGTCGACCGGTACCTGACGGGGAGTTCGCGGCTCCCGGCGCCGATCGGGCCGTACGACCGCCCCATGACCGTCTAGGGACGGGGGCGTCCCGTCCTGGAACGGGGGACGCCCAGGGGCAGGCCGCTCAGCCCCGCTCGTCGGTCCCCGCGACCTTCGCCGTCGACAGCGCCACCCGGTTCCAGGTGTTGATCGCGAGGATCAGGGACAGGACGTGGGCCAGTTCCTGCTCGTCGAAGTGTGCCGCTGCCCGGGCATAGACCTCGTCGGGGACTCCTCCGTCGGCCACCAGCGTGACCGCCTCGGTGAGGGCCAGGGCCGCCTGTTCCTGCTCGGTGAAGAAGTGCCGGGCCTCCCGCCAGACCGGGACCATGTGGAGGCGGTCCTCGGTCTCGCCGGCCTTGCGGGCGTCGTTGGTGTGCATGTGCAGGCAGTACGCGCAGCGGTTGAGGTGGGAGGCGCGGACCTGGATCAGTTCGACGAGGGCGGGGTCGAGGCCCTCGCGAGCGGCCGCGTCGAAGCCGATCAGAGCGCGGAACACCTTGGGTGCCGCCTTCGCGAAGTTCAGTCGAGCCGTACCGGTCACGTGCGTGTTCGTCGTCGTCATGGGACCAACCTACGAGCAAGAAAGACCGGCTGTAGGGTGCACTTCCATGGCAGAATCATGGGTCAATTCCGGGGAGCGGACAGGCGGCACCGACCTGCATCTGGAACTCTCCGGTCCGGGGAGCAAGCGGGCCGCGCTGGCCCGGGCGCTGCGGGACGCCGTCCGCAGCGGCAGGCTCGCCCCCGGCACCCGGCTGCCGCCGTACCGCTCGCTCGCCGCCGACCTGGGCGTCGCCCGCAACACGGTCGCCGACGCCTACGCCGAACTCGTCGCCGAGGGCTGGCTCACCGCCCGCCAGGGCTCCGGGACCCGGGTCGCCGAACAGACCCGGCCGCCCCACACCGCCGTACGCCCGAAGAGGCCCACGGCGAACGCGACCCGAGTTCCGGTCCGACAGCCATCTCCACGCCCACATCCAAGCCCACGCCCACGCCCGGCCGCGCGAGTCCACGACCTCCGCCAAGGCACCCCCGACGTCTCCGCCTTCCCCCGAGCCGCCTGGCTCGCCTCCTACCGCCGGGCCCTCCAGCAGGCGCCCAACGAGGTCTTCGGGCCCGGTGACCCGGCCGGGCGCCCCGAGCTGAGGGAGGCCCTCGCCGAATACCTCGCACGCGCGCGTGGCGTACGGACCGAGCCGGACCGGATCGTCGTCTGCTCCGGCTTCGCACACGCCCTGCGGCTGCTGTTCGGGGGAGGCGCAGGCCTCGAGAAGGGCAGAGGCTCAGGCAGGCAGGTCCTGCGCGGTCCCCTCGCCGTGGAGGCATACGGACTGCCCTTCCACCGCGAGCTGCTCGCCGCCGAGGGCGTGCGCACCGTGCCGCTCCCGATCGACGAACACGGCGCCCGGGTCGACCGGCTCACGCGCGAGCGCGCGGTCCTGCTCACACCCGCGCACCAGTTCCCCACCGGCGGCCCGCTGCACCCCGAGCGGCGGGCGGCGGTGGTCGACTGGGCACGCGCGCGGGGCGGGGTGGTCCTGGAGGACGACTACGACGGGGAGTTCCGCTACGACCGCAGGCCCGTCGGCGCCCTCCAGAGCCTCGACCCCGAGCGGGTGATCCTCATCGGCTCGGTCAGCAAGAGCCTGTCGCCCGCGGTGCGGCTGGGATGGATGGTGCTGCCCGAGCGGTACGTCGGTGACGTGCTCGCGGCCAAGGGCGAACGGGAGGCCTGGGCGAGCGTCCTCGACCAGCTGGCCCTCGCCGAGCTCATCGTCTCCGGGTCCTACGACCGTCATGTGCGGCGGATGCGGCAGCGGTACCGTGCCCGCCGGGACCGGCTCGTCGCCGCCCTGGCCGAACGCGCGCCGCACATCGAGGTCAGCGGGGTCGCGGCGGGCCTGCACGCGGTGCTGCGACTGCCGCCCGGCACTGAGCGGTCCGCCGTGAAGGCCGCGACCTGGCAGGGCGTCGCGCTGGACGGACTCGCGGAGTTCCGCCACCCCGACGCGACGGACGGGCCGGACGGGCCCGGCGGACCGGACGCGGGCATGCCGGCCCGCGACGGCCTGGTCGTGGGATACGCGACCCCTTCCGAGCACGCGTACGCGGCGGCCCTGGAGGCACTGTGCGGAGCACTTCCGCCGGCAGACGCCCAGGTGCCGCCACAGCACCCCAACCCGTCAGTGATTACCGAGCAATTGAACAAGAGAGCATGAGCAAAAGAACATGCAGCAATGGAGCAACGGAACAAGTGAACAACGACGTCAGGAGAGCAGGAAGTCGGCCTCCCCCGCCTTGGCCCCCTCGATGAAGGCGGTCATCTCGTCGGTGGTGTAGATCAGCGCGGGTCCGTCCGGGTCGGTGGACTGGCGGACGGCGATCCGGCCGTCGGCGAGCTTCATCGCCTCCAGGCAGTTGCCGCCGTTGCCGCCGCTCCACGGCTTGTGCCAGCCCTCGCTCCCCAGCTCCCTTGCGGGCATGCCGTTGTAGACGGAGTGACGCGGCGTGATGCGGTTCATTCACAACTCCTTGCGGAGGTCCCGGAGGAACTCCTTCGTGCGATGTGCTGTAGCGGCCTGCGCCGCCATGCGGTCCATGACCTCGAGGTGGGTCGCCACCTCCACGCGCGCGTCGAGATAGACCGCGCCGGTCAGGTACTCGCTGTAGACCATGTCCGGAAGTTCGGGCACGGCGAATCGGAAGAGCACGAAGGGCCCGTACGTCCCGGGGTGCGGCCCGTTGGCGAACGGGGCGACCTGGAGCGTCACGTTGGGCAGCTTCGTTGCCTCGATCAGTTTGTCGATCTGGGCACGCATCACCTCCGGGCCGCCGACGGGGCGGCGCAGCACGGTCTCGTCCATGACGACCCACAGCCGGGGCGCGTCCGGACGGGTGAGCAGTCCTTGACGTTCCATGCGCAGGGCGACATGGCGCTCGATGTCCTCGGGGCTGGTCTGTCCGATGGCACCGGAGCGCAGCACGCCACGCGCGTAGTCCTCGGTCTGGAGCAGACCGGGCACGAAGTGCGGCTCGTACTCGCGGATGAGGGCGGCCGCGCCCTCCAGGCTGACGTGCATCGAGAACCAGCCGGGCAGCACGTCGTGAAAGCGCTGCCACCAGCCGGGGCGGTTGGCGTCCTCGGCGAGCTGGACGAAGTCCTCGGCCTCCTGGTCGGAGACGCCGTAGGCCTTCAGCAGCAGCTGGAGGTAGGGGATCTTGAGGCCGACCTCGGCCATCTCCATCCGGCGGACGGTGGCGGGGGCGACCCGGAGGATACGGGCGGCCTCCTCGCGCTTGAGCCCGGCGCGTTCCCGCAGGTCCAGCAGGCGCCGGCCGAGGACGACCTGGCCGACCGTCGGCGCGGACCGCGGTTCGCTCACGCTCCACCTCCACGAAGTCCCGTATCGAAGTCGACCGAAGTCGACCGGTTCACCTGAAGTCGACTGAAGCCGAGCCGTCTGCATGCTGACAGCCCAGCGGCGCCATTCGAAGACCTAATCGAAAATCTGTACGGATACAACCATCGGCACGAATACCGATGCGTACGGATCTCCGGTGATCCCAACTGGCGCCGCTCAAGATGCTGTTGCGAGCAGTGTGCCATGGCCTCCCACCACGTCACATAGCACTCTGCATTTTTCAGAGTGACACTTGCCAAGTGTTCACGACGGGGCGATAGTGGCAAGCGTGATTCCGTCCCCGCCCTTAGGAACAAACGCTGCCGAAGGCCGCCCCCAGGGTCTCGGAGCCGCCGGGAGAGCGGGGCCCGACAGGGCTGCCGCCCGGCGCCGGTTCCGTTTCGAGCTGGCCGCGCACCCGGGCTCCCCGGCGCAGGCCAGACGCCTGACGAGGGCCAGACTGACCCACTGGTCGGTCTGCGAGGACATCTGCGACTCGGCGGCCCTGGTGGTCTCCGAACTCGTCACCAACGCCATCGTGCACACCGCGAGCAGCCGTGTGGTCTGCGAGCTGCACGACAACGACGACCTGGTGCGGATAGCCGTACGCGACGAGGGCTGTGCGCCGGGTGAACCCCGCCCGTCGCCGCAGCGCGGCGAAGAGGAGCACGGGAGGGGACTGCTCCTGGTCGACTCCCTCTGCCACGCGTGGGGCGCCCATGAGCACGGCCCCGGGCTGCTGGTCTGGGCGGAGCTGCCGCGCAAGGCGGACCAGCCCCGTGCGGACACCGGCCCGCGCAACGACCTGGGCTGGGGTGCCCGGCCCAAGCCGGTCCCCTCCGGGGGCTCCGGCCAGGGGGACGAGGCCGAGGAGCATCACCGGGCCGAGCCCGAGGGACACGCGCGCGATCACGGCACAGGGGGCCTGGGCGCATGGGCGTGAGCAGCGGGTCCGGCGGCCCGGTGCTGACTCTGGACTCGCTGGTCCGCCTTCGCCGCGGGCTGCGGGCGCCCGGCACCCCGTTCCGGCTCGCCGTGCCGCAGGGCATGACGGTGCCGCTGGGCTGCGACGCGGTGGGGATGCCGGCCCTGCTGGGGCAGCAGCTGGTGCCCCGGCTGCCGCGGGTCGGGTGCGTGTACGCCGATGACACGCACTGGTGGTGGCTCGTGCCCGCCGACTCCGACTACGCCCTCGACTGGCCCGCGCCCGCCCACTACGCCACCGGGGCGATTGTTCCGGACGCCCCGGTGGTGCCGTCTCTCGTGCATCGGCCCGAGGGGACGCTGCCCTACACGCCGCCGATACCGTTGTACCTGGCGTTGTGCCGCCTGACGGGGACGACGCCGAGCTGGTCCCGGCCGGTGAGCTCCGCGGGTTGACTCCGTCGGCCGGGCCGCCTTTCGGGTGCGACTGAGCAGTCTTTCGGGTTCTTTCGAGTGCGGCTGAGTGGGGGTGGTCGCGCCCACGCGGCGGAGCCGCAGACGACACCACCCCGCGTCCCTTCAGGTGGGTGTGCGCCCCGCGTGCCAGTGGGTGTGCGCCCCGCGTGCCAGTGGGTGTGCGCCCCGCGTGTTTGCCCCTTGACCTTCTGCGCCCTGCCCCAGCCCCGCCCGCCCCGCCATAGTTGCCCCGTCCACGATCGGGGGAGGTCTGTGGTGGGAAAACGGCGTGGCTCCGGGCAACCCGGTGTCTCCGAGTCCGAGCGGCTGCTGTTCGGCGGGCCGCTGCGGTACGACATGGGGTGGAACTCGCACTCCGACGCGTTCCTTGAGCTGGGGTTCCGGTCCATGGCCGTCCGGTTGCCGGTGCTGCTGTCGGCGAGTCTCCGGCTGGCCTGGCAGGCCGACCGGCAGGCCGCGCGGACCGTGCTGGCAGCCGAGGTGGGCCGCGGTCTGGCCCAGGCCGTGAGTCTGCTGGCCGTCAACAGTGTGCTGGGCCGGCTGATCGGCGGGGGCTCGCTGGAGGACCGGCTGCGGGGGGCCGTGCCCGCCCTGGTCATCATGGGTGCCGTGATGCTGGTGGGGGCACTGCTGCGGGCCGCGTCCACGTACGCCACCGGGCGGCTCGAACCCAAGGTCGAGCGGGTGGCGACCGAGCGGTATCTGGAGCGGGCGGCGGCCGTGGAACTGGCCGCGATCGAGGACCACGCCTTCCACAAGCTGCTGGACACCGCGCAGTACGGCGCGAGCTCGGCCCGCCGGATGATCCCGAGCGCCACCCGGGTGATCAACGCGGCGATCTCGATGATCGCGGCGGCGGGCGTCCTGACCGTGCTGCATCCGGCGCTGCTGCCGCTGCTGGTCACGATGACGATCCCGAGCGCGTGGAGCGCGCTGACCATCGCGCGCAGGCGGTACGAGTGGTACCACGCCTGGGTGCAGCACGTACGGGCGAGCCGGCTGCTCGGCGCCCTGCTGATCGAGCCCGAGGCGGCGCCGGAGATCCGGGTGCACGGGGTGGGCCCGTTCCTGCTGCGGCACTTCCGGTCGATGGCGGAGACGGCGGAGGCGGAGCAGGCCCGGCTGGCCCGGCTAGCGGCCCGCACCGGACTGATCGCGGCGTCCTGGACGGGCCTCGCCACCGCGGCCACGTACGCGACGCTGGGCGGGCTGCTGCTGGCGGGCGCCATGGCCCTGTCCGTGGCCGGTACGGCGGTGATCGCGATCCGCACCGGCTCGCAGAGCCTGGAGACGCTGGTCATGGAGGTGAACTCGCTGCACGAGGACGCGCTGTTCGTCGGCGATCTCCAGCGGCTGTACCGGGAGGCGGCCGAGCGGGCGATCCCGGCGGGCGGGGTCGCGCTGCCGGACGACCCGCGCGAGATCCGCTTCGAGAACGTCTCCTTCACCTACCCGGGTGACGCGACCCGCCCCGCCCTCGACGACGTGACGCTCACCCTGCCGCTCGGCAAGATCGTCGCGCTGGTCGGCGAGAACGGCTCGGGCAAGACCACGCTGGTCAAACTGCTGGCCGGCCTGTACGCCCCCGACCGGGGCCGGATCCTGTGGGACGACGTGGACGCGGCGCGGGCGGACCGGCGGCTGCTCGCCGAGCGGGTCGCGATGGTCGCCCAGGACTTCAAGCGGTGGCCGTTCACCGCCCGCGTCAACGTGGCCGTGGGCCGCTCCTCGGTGCCGCTCACCGACGAGCGGGTGGCCGGCGCGGTCGCGGAGGCAGGGGCCGGGGACGTGCTCGATGATCTGCCGCGCGGCCTGGACACCCTGCTGGCCCGCAACTTCAGCGGTGGGCACGAGCTGTCCGGCGGACAGTGGCAGCGGCTCGGGATCGCCCGGGCCGCCTACCGCAGCGGCCACATCCTGATCGTGGACGAGCCGACGGCCGCTCTGGACGCACGCGCCGAGCTGGAGGTCTTCGAGAAGATCCGCGCTCTGGCAGGCACCGGTCAGACGGTCGTCCTGATCACCCACCGGCTGGCGTCCGTGCGCCACGCGGATCTGGTGCACGTACTGGAGCAGGGCCGGGTGGTGGAGTCGGGCACGCCCGACGAGCTTCTGGCTTCCGGTGGTGTCTACGCGGAGCTGTACTCGCTCCAGGCCGAGCAGTTCAGGGCAAAGGTGCCCGCCGAGGAGGCGGGCTGACCTCATGCGACGGCGTCGGCCGCCCCTCCACTGCGGACGATCACCAGGAACATGTCGGACGCGAGGTCCATGACGACCTCGGCCGGCTGTCCCTCGAGACGCCTCGCCTGCGCGAACTCCTCCGCGGGCCACGATCCTCGCGGCCCACCGGCGGGAAAGCGTTCGAGCACTGTTCGCCCGTTCACCATCCTGCACCTCCAGAAAGCGTGGCGCTCACCCGTGGAGCGCTTGTAGGAGTTAACGCCTTCCGGAGCCGGATCGCCTCGTTGCGTTGCCGTACTGAGACGTAGCTGACACGCGTTCAGCGCGAAGTGTGAGAGTTCGGTTACTCAGCGGTCACTTTTGCTACTTTCCGTGTCAGAAGTCGTACTCGTCGTGATACCTGATGCGCACAGAGCCGGCAGGTGCTCCGAGAGCGGAAGCCCGGCCCGCGGGTTCCTCCCATTCCTCCTGCCGTCCGAGTGCGGTGAGGTCGAGGAGGCTGGTGGTCGAGCCGAGCCCGTCGAGACCGCGTTCATAGGTCGAGTAGGTGTGGAAGACCCGGTCCCCGTCCCTGAGGAAGCAGCTGATCCCGGGCCGCTCGGTCTGCTCCCCGCCGGTCTCCTGGGTGACCTCGAAGTCGTGGTTGAAGCGGCCGCCGTACGACGAGTACCAGGGCACGGTCCAGCCCATCCGCGCCTTGAACGGCAGGATCTTCGGGTACGGCGCCCTCGACACGGCGGCGAACGTCGTCCCCCGTGCCGTCAGATGGGCGAGATGCCCGATCTGGTCCAGGAAGGCGGCGCAGCTGCGGCACCCGGCGTCCCATCCGGGAGCGAACATGAAGTGGTGGACGACCAGCTGGTGGCGTCCCTCGAAGAGGTCGAGCAGGGTGGCCTTGCCGTCGCCGCCCTCGAAGACGTACTCCTCCTCGATCTCGACCATGGGCAGCCGGCGCCGCTCGGCGTTGAGCGCGTCCCTCGCGCGCGTGGCCGCCTTCTCCCTGACCAGCAACTCCGCGCGGGCAGCGCGCCATTCCTCTCGCGAGGCGATCTCCGGAAGCGCCATGGGGTCCCTCCTGTGCGACGGTCCGTCGGGAGTGGTGACCGAGGGGACGAACGGAACTCATCGCCGCCACGGGAAATCTCTCGCGGGAAATCCCCTCGGCACGGCAGGCCCGACAGGTACAGCAGGTACAGCAGGTACAGCAGGTACGTCAGGCCCGACAGGCCCGACAGGCCCGACAGGCTCGGCCGGCCCGGCACCTCGCATCCGGGTCTCAGGTGTCGTACTCCTGGATCCGCCTGCCGTGGCTCCGGTCCAGCAGCGCGGGCATCCGCTCCGCCAACTCCCCCACGACGGCGGCCACATCGACGGTCAGCAGCACACGGTCCCGCATCAGGACGCGGCCGTCGACGATCGTGGTGCGGACGTCGGAGGAGCGGGCGCTGTGGACGAGGGTGGCGGCGAGGTCGTGGACGGGCTGGGTGTGCGGGCCGGTGAGGTCGACCAGGACGATGTCGGCACGCCGGCCGGGCGCGATGCGGCCGACGACGTCACCGAGTCCGACCGCGCGGGCACTCTGGAGGCTTGCGTGGTGCAGCGCTTGCCGGGCTGTCAGCCAGCGGGGATCTCCGGTCGTCGACTTCTGGACGAGCGCGGTGAGCGCCATCGAGTCCCACACGTCGAGGGAGTTGTTCGAGGCGGCGCCGTCCGTGGCCAGTCCGACGGGGATGCCGATGTCGTGCAGGGCGCGCACGGGCGTGGTGGTGGGCCAGGCGAACTTGAGGTAGCCGCGCGGTGCGGTGGCGACGGCCGTACGACCGGCGGCACGTGACAGGAGCGGCAGGTCGCGGTCGAGGATGCCGGTGCCGTGGGCGATCAGGACGTCCGTGTCGAGGATCCCGGTGCGGTGGAGCACCTCGACGGGGGTGACGCCGTGCCGGGCGAGGCTCGTCTCGGCCTGGTCGCGGTTCTCGGAGGCGTGGAGGTGGACGGGGAGTCCGTGCGCGTGGGCGAGCGACGCGGTCGCGGCGAGGTCGGCGTCGTCGACGGTGTAGGGGGCGTGCGGGGCGAGGGCCGTCGTGATGCGGCCACCGGCCCCGCCGCGGTGCCGCAGGGCGAACTCCAGTGACCGCTCCCGCCCTTGGGGGCCCTGCGAGGAGAAGTATGCCTCCCCGAGGTGCGCCCGCATTCCGCACGCGTCGACGACCGCTGCGACGGCGTCCATCGAGAAGTAGTGGTCGGCGAAGCAGGTGACACCGCCCCGGATCATCTCCGCACAGGCCAGCCACGCCCCCAACTCCACGTCCTTCTCCGTGAGGTTGGACTCGACCGGCCAGACGACGTCGTTGAACCACTCCTCGGTCGGCAGGTCCTCGGCGGCCCCGCGCAGGGTGACCATGGGCGCGTGGGTGTGGCAGTTGACGAGCCCGGGCATCGCGACCTGGCCCCGGGCGTCGATCCGCTCGGCGGCGGGCAGCTCCCGTACGGCGTCGGCACTCGTCACCGACACCACGGCCCCGTCCCGCACGACGATCGCGGCGTCCTCCTCGAACCCGATCCGCTCTTGATCGTCGTGCACGAGGACGGTGCATCCGGTGATGATGAGATCAGCGGGTGCACCGGCGGTCGAGCCGGCGGCGGAAGGGTCGGGAGAACCGGCGGCGGAACCGTCGGGAGAGCCGGCGCGAGAGTCGGTCATCACGCCAACGTACGGCGTGATGGGCGCGGTGCGTGAGCCGGACCGCGCATCCCGTCAGGGCTCTGTCGCGGCCCGTGCGGACGGGGCACGCTGGCCTCACGGCAGGGCCTGACCGGACGGCCCGACGACGACACCTTTCACGGCAGGGCCTGGCCGGACGGCCTGACGCCCCGGACGGCCTGACGACGACACCTTTCATGCAAACCGGCTTCTGAAGGGAGCCCGGCATGCTTCTCGGCACCTGGAACCTGGAGAACCTGTACCGTCCCGGCAGCCCCTTCGGCCCCCGGGACAAGGCGGCCTACGACGCGAAGCTCGCCGCCCTCGCCGCCACCGTCACCGGCCTCGATCCGACGCTGCTGGCGGTGCAGGAGGTCGGCGAGCCGGAGGCCCTGCAAAACCTGGTCGACCTGCTCGGCAGCGGCTGGACCGTCGCGACCTCCCGGCACCCGGACGGCCGGGGCATCCGGGTCGGCGTGATCTCCCGTAACCCCTTCGAGGTGCTGGCCGACACCACCGTGTTCCCGCCGAAGCTGCGGCCGGTCCAGGCCGACGACGAGGGCGCGACGGTGGCGGGGTCGGGCCGCGGTTTCCTGGCGGTGGAGATGGAGACGGACCGCGGGCCGCTGCGGGTGGCGGTGGCCCACCTCAAGTCGAAGCTGCTGTCGTACCCGGGCGGCCGCTTCCAGCCGCGCGACGAGGGCGAGCGGGCCCGCTTCGGGGCGTACGCCCTGTACCGCCGGGCGGCGGAGGCGACGGCCCTCAGGGCGCTGGCCGACGAGCTGCTGGACGGCGACGGACGCGAGCGGAACGTGATGGTGCTCGGTGACCTGAACGACGAGGTGCAGGCCGCGACCACCCAGATCCTGCTCGGCCCGCCCGGCTCCGAGATCGGCACCTCCGGATACAAGATGCCCGACAAGGGCGACGCGGGCCGCCTGTGGGACACCGCCCCGCTGATCCCCGCCGAGGAGCGCTACTCCCGCGTCAACGCCGGCCGCCGTGAGCTGATCGACCACATCCTGTGCGACCACCACCTGATACACCGGGTCCGGAAGGCGGGCACGGGCCTGCCGCACGAGGGTGCGATGCGGCTGCCGTCGGTCGGCGCGGATCCGGCGGCGCGGCGGGACGCGACGGCGTCCGACCACGCGCCGGTGTGGGTGCGCCTGTGAGGCGGTGCGGTCGCGACGGAGCACCGTGGGGTGGGTGAACTCCTAACCGGCGAGCGGGAGTTCGGAGCGCCGCAGACCCACCAGCCCGTGCCCCTCGTCAAGCCGCCCGAGTTCGTCGAGGAGTTCGGTGAGCCGGTCCAGGTCACCGGCGGTGAGCCGTCCGGAGTCGTCGAGGTGGACGGCGCACGCGGTGGTCGTGTCGACGAGCCGTTCGAGCACGGCGGCGATCTCCTCGGCACCCTCCGAGTGCCTTGCGAGCGCGGGGAGTTCGGCGGCGGCGAGGGCGATGGCGGTACGGGCCTCGGCGAGCGCGCGATAGGCCTCACGACGGAGGGTCCAGCGCAGGGGGCGGGGGTCGTCGTCGGCGGTGCCTTCGATGCGGGCGTCCCGTACGGCAGTGCCGTCGACATGGGTGTCCCGTCCGGCGGTGCCTTCATCACGGGCGTCCCGTGCGGCGGTGCCTTCACCACGGGCGTCCCGTACGGCGGTGCCTTCGATGCGGGCGTCCCATGCGGCGGGCAAGGAGCGGTCGAGCACAGGCCGAACGCGACGCTCGCCCTGCGGCAGGACAGGGCGCTCGGCGCCCCGCGCGACGGCCCCCTCGGCCTCCCGCAGGACATGCGCGAGGTAGGCCTCGGCCGCTCCGCCCGCCGCCGCCAGCCGGGCCCGCACTCCCCCGCCGCGCTGCCCCGGCATCGGCAGGTGGCCCACGATCAGCACGATCGCGCAAGCGAGCAGGGTCTCGGTGATCCGGCCGGCGGAGGCCTGCGGTTCGCCGCCGACCATCACGAGCGCCAGGACGAGCACCGTGACGACGGCGGTCTGCGCGGCGAAGTGCCGGGTGGCCACCGGGATGAGCGCCCCGCTGACCGCGACGAGCGCGACGAGCCCCCCGGGCCGCGGCAGCACGAGCGCGAACCCCGCGAAGACCAGGGCTCCGAGGACGGTTCCGGCGGCCCGGCACAGCACCCGGGAGGCGAGCGGGCCGAGGTCGGGCTTGACGAGGAAGACGGTGGTGGCGGGCAGCCAGTACCAGTGCGCGTGCTCCCCGTACCAGCGGGAGTGGTGCAGGGCCTGGGCGACAGCGACGCTGGCCCCGAAGCAGAGGGCGACCCGCAGCCCGTACTCCCGCCCGCCGGAACCGAGGACGGACCGCAGCACGCCCCGGGCGGTGCGCCTACGGGTGTGCAGATCGCCGCCGCGCCCCCGGTCGAACGCCTCGGCGGCCCGCAGCAGCGCGTCGTCGAGCGCCCGCAGCGCGGGGGCCGACCGGGTGGGCGCGGGCAACGGTCCGGTGTGCGTGTTCTCCCGTACGGCGACGGCGAGCCTCCGGGGTCCGGCGCAGGCCCGCTCCGGCACCGCCTCCCCGGCCCAGGCGAGCGCGGTGGCGGCCTCGGCGAGGGGCAGCGCGGCGGCGTACTGCGCGTGCAGCCGCCGCTCGGCGGAGGAGCTGGCGTACCGCCGCAGCCGGGGGCCGGTGAGGGCGTCCTGGGCGTGGTCGAGGGCGGCGGTGAGGGCGACGCGCCGGTCGCCGGCCCGCTCGGTGCCGACGGCGTCGAGGAGTTCGGCGACTGCGTCGTAGACGGTGGCCACGGCATCCCGTTCCCCGTCGAACCGGAAGTCCCCGGCCAGCGCGCCGGGAGTGGGCAGCGCGAGCCGCAGCCCGAGCAGCCAGCAGGCCCCGCCGAGATAGGCGAGGGCCCGCAGCCACCCTTCCTCCGGCAACGGCATGCCCGCCCCGATCGCCGACGTGACGAGCAGCTGGGTCCCGGCCCCGGAGGCGACGGGCCCGACGGCACTGACAGCGCCGGCGACCAGTCCGGCGAGGGTGAGCAGAGCGGTGAGGGCGACGGCCCCCATGTGGTCCCCCGCATAGGTACCGAGGGCCATCCCGGCCGCCCCGGCGAGGGCCGGCATCCCGATCCGCTTCACGGACGCCCGCCGGCTCCCTGGCCGGTCGTTGATCCCTGCCAGCATGGCGGCGATGGCGGCGACGACACCGAGCGAGGTGCGGTCGGCGAGCACCCCGGCCAACAGCAGCGGCCCCGCGGACAGGGCCCCCCGCACCACGGCGCTCCAGGGGATCGGTCCCCGCTGGGCGCGGAGAGCGTGGGCGAGCCAGGGCGGTGGGGCGAGTGACACGGGGCTCCTGTCGTCTGGGCGAGGCGGGGTGTGCCTTCGGGCGACGGTGGCCGGGCGCTGAGCGGTGTGCTCCACGGTAAAGCGCGTCCTTGGAGGCTACGGGACGCTTGTGTTACCCGCGTGTGACGATGCATGCACAAGCCACGTTCTTTATGAACGCAACACGGTCTCCACGATCAGGTATTTGGGGATCCCCGCGAGGCGGATGAGCAACGGCTCCACCCGGAAGCGGCCCTCCTTCGCCTGCGCCGTCCTCGGACACCTCGCTCTGCCGGCCGACCGCGCGCAGATCGCGGTCGGCGTTCCACGGATTTCGGGCTGCCGGGAAGGCCGTTGTCAGTGGTGCGCGTTATCAATGATGTCGTCACTCAGTGTCACGACGACGGGGGATCAGCGATGACGACGAACGAGCGGGACCGAGACCGGGACCGGGACCAACGAGACCAGGACCCGCGGGCGCGGCGCACGCATCTGTCCGCCGCGGGGCTGCGGGCCCGGGGCTGGACGGCGGGGATGATCCGCCGGCTGCTCGGCGAGCCCGATGTGCGGCGGGCCAACCCGTACCTCCGTACGGCCCCGCCGACCCGCCTCTACAGCGTCGAGCGAGTCGAGGCGGTGGAGCGGAGCGAGGAGTTCAGGGCCGCTTCGGCGGTCGCCGTTCGGAGATCCGGCGCGGTAAGGGAAGCGGCGCTGCGGAGGCGGCGGGCGGTGGACCGGCTTCGGTCGGGACCGGAAATTCAGGTGCGGTCGCCTCCCCCCGCCCCCGATGATCGAAAGGTTGCCCGCCGTTCGTCACAGGAGCCCCCGTGATCCAGCGCGTCACCGCCCCGGCCCTCTTCCCGCCGCCCACGTACTCGCACGCCTCCGTCGTCGAAGCCGGCACGAAGCTCGCGTTTCTCGCCGGGTCCGTGCCGCTGGACGGCCAGGGGAATCTCGTCGGCGAGGGGGATCCCGCACGGCAGGCCGAGCAGGTGATCGCGAATCTCCGGGAGCAACTGCGTTCCGTCGGGAGCGACTTGGAGCATGTGCTGGCCACCGACGTGTACGTGGTGAGCAGCGAGCCCGCGGTGCTGTCCACCGTGTGGGAGGTCGTCGAGGCGTCCGGACTGAGCGCCGGTCCGCACTCGTCGACGCTGATCGGGGTCGCCTGCCTCGGGTACACCGGCCAGCTGGTGGAGATCACTGCCACGGCGGTCGTCCCGGACCCGGAGAAGGAGACGCGGTGAGCGGGGTCGTCATCCGCCGGGCCACCGCCGCCGATGCCTCGGCCACGGCCGACGTCTATCTGCGCTCCTTCGGTGCCGCGTTGCCGACGGTCGTCCGGCCCCGGTCCGACGACGAGGTGCGCGCGTACATACGGGACGTGGTGGTTCCCGCGCGCGAGACGTGGGTGGCCGACGCGGAGGGGCGGGTCGTGGGGCTCATGGTCCTCGCCGAGGGCCTGCTGTCCCAGCTGTATCTCGACCCGGACTGGCGGGGCCGCGGCATCGGCGACCGGTTCGTCGCGCTCGCCAAGGAGCGGTCTCCGCAGGGCCTGAGCCTGTGGACCTTCCAGGTCAACAAGCCCGCCCATCGTTTCTACGAACGCCACGGCTTCGTCGAGGCCGAACGCACCGACGGCAGCGGCAACGAGGAGCGGGAGCCGGATGTGCGGTACGTCTGGCGGCCCTGACGGTCATCCACGGGACGGTCCGGTCACCCCAGGCGGGGTCATCGCCGTCACGGTCCTGTCTCCCCCGGCCCGGTCCGGTCACCCCCGCCGAAATCACCGCACGGCAGGGTCACCCCACGGCCGGCGGCCCCCACACGCGCCGCTTCTGCACCGGCCGCGCGTACCCTCCCGCCCGGCTGGTGCTGAGCCCAAGGCCTACCAGCGACTCCGCCAGCTTCACCGCCGCCCCCACCCCGTCGACGACGGGAAGCCCGAGCTTCTCCCCCACCGCCCGCTGCAACCCGGTCATCCCGGCGCACCCCAGCACCAGGACCTCCGCGCCCGCCTCCCGCACCCGCTCGGCGGCCGCGAGGAAGGCGGCCTCGGTGCGTTCCGCGTCCCCCAGGTCGAGCACCCCGAGGCCGGTCCCGACGACGGCGGCGCAGTTGCGGCCCACCCCCGCCAGCTCCAGGCTGTCCTCGATCTGCCCGCAGGAGCGCTCCAGCGTGGTCACCACGCCGTAGCGGCGGCCGAGCAGACAGGCCAGATGGGCGGCGGCCTCGGTGATGTCGACGACCGGCACGTCCACCAGCTCCCGGACGCCCTCACGTCCGTGCTCACCGAAGCCGGCCATGACGACGGCGTCGTAGGAAGGACCTTCGTAGGTGCGCAGCAGGTCGATGACCGCGGCCGCGGAGAGATAGCTGTCGAGCCAGCCCTCCGCGGACTCGGGCCCCCACCGCGGGGTGAGCCCGAGCACGGTGGTGCCCGGGCCCGCCGCGGCCCGGGCACCTCGTACGATCTCCTCGGTCATCTCCTGCGTGGTGTTGCAGTTGGTGACGACGATCCGCACGTTTATCAGACCTCCACGGCCTCGGGGACCGCAGGAGCGGCTCGCTCGGTGCGGCACAGCAGTGCGTACAGGCCGGCCGCGAGAGCCGTACCGATGAACCAGGAGTACGGGGCCACGTCGCTGAAGGTCTTCACCAGGGCGAGGACACCGGCGACGCCGGCCGCGGGCAGGAACGCCCACAGGGCCTTGGGGTTGACGCCCTTGCGGTAGTAGTAGCGGGACCCGGGCTCGGCCTTGAACAGCTCGTCGACGTCGACGCGGCCCTTCTTGACCCAGTAGTAGTCGAGCATGATCACGCCGAACAGCGGGCCGAGGAAGGCCCCGAGGCCGCCGAGGAAGTAGTTGACGACCGTGGGGTTGGAGAAGAGGTTCCACGGGGTCACGACGAGGGCGGCGACCGTGCTGATCATGCCGCCGACCTTGAAGGTGATCTTCTGCGGCCAGACGTTGGCGAGGTCGTACGCCGGTGAGACGAAGTTGGCGACGATGTTGACGCCCATGGTGGCGACGGCGAAGGTGAGCGCGCCCAGCACCATCACCCAGGTGTTGCCGACCTTGGCGACCAGTTCGGCCGGGTCGGTGATGGCCTGGCCCCAGACCTCCAGCGAGCCCGCGGTGACGATCACGGAGACGACCACGAAGGCCGTGGAGTTGATGGGCAGGCCCCAGAAGTTGCCGCGGCGGACGGTCCTGTAGTCCGGCGCGAAGCGGGAGAAGTCGCAGAAGTTGAGCATCAGGGTGCCGTAGGTGGCGAGGATCAGGCCGATCGCGCCGAACCACTGCCGCCACTGCTCGCCGACCGACACCGGGTGCGGGGTGGTGGTGAGCGAGATGCTCCAGCCGGCCTTGGCCAGGACCCAGATCGCGAGGGCGATCATGACCAGCCAGATCGCCGGGCCGCAGAAGTCCTGGAACTTGCGGACCGACTCCATGCCCTGGCTGATGATGAGCGCCTGGATGAGCCAGAGGGAGACGAAGGAGACCCAGCCGAGCGCGTCGAGGCCGAGGAAGGAGCTGTGGGTCCAGGACTCCAGTCCCGGCCAGGCGGCCAGCAGCATCACGTTGACCGCGACGGAGGCCAGGTAGGTCTGGATGCCGTACCACATGATGGCGATCACGGCGCGGATGAGGGCCGGGATGTTGGCGCCCCAGACACCGAAGCTGATGCGGCTGACCACGGGGAACGGCACGCCGTGGCGCTGCCCGATCTTCCCCATCCAGTTCATGCCGACGTAGATGAGCACGAAGCCGACGAGCAGGGACGTGAAGACCTGCCAGACGTTCATGCCGAGGACCAGCAGACCGGCGGCGAAGGTGTAGTTGCCCAGGTTGTGGACGTCGGACATCCACATGGCGAAGAGGTCGAAGACCTTCCAGTTGCGCTTGCCCGCGGGCGCGAGGTCTTCGTTGGTGAGCCGGGGATCGGGGACGAACGCTGGTGCGCCGGTGGCTTCGGCGCTGTCGGCGAGGGACACGGGGCCTCCAAGGACGGGGGACAGGAGGATGGCGGCCGCCTGGCATCCAGTTTTGGTATACCAAACTGCCGACATGGTCCCTCCGTCAAGAGTTCCGACCGATGTCGCGTTCGTTAAGGCTCCGTAAAACAGGACGGCTCCCTAACACGGCTCCGGCGGTCAACGACGGCACCTGTGTCGGCGAAGATGGCTCCATGAGCTCCACGACGAACACCGAGCCCCTCGGCGCCGTCCGCGAACGTGTCCTGGCCACCCTGCGGCAGGAGATCATCGCGGGCGGACTGCGCCCGGGCGACCGACTGGTGGAGCGGGAGCTCGCCGACCGCTTCGGGGTCTCCCGGGTGCCGGTCCGCGAGGCGATCCGCGCCCTGGTCGCCGAGGGCTTCGTCCACTTCGAGACCCCGCGCCGCACGGTCGTACGGCGACTGACCCCGAACGACGTCAGGGAGCTCTTCGAGCTGCGCGAGGCACTGGAGGTCTGCGCCGCCGGTCTGGCCGCGGCCCGGGCGACCCCCGAGGACCTCGCCGAGGTCGAGCGGCTCCTGGACCTGGCGGCGACCGCGACCGCGGCAGGGGACGCCGAGACCATCACCGACATCAACAGCCGGCTGCACGACAGCATCGTGGCCATGGCCCGCAACAGCCTGCTGGTGGAGGCGCTGGAGCCGGTCGCCGGGCGACTGCGCTGGATGACCCGCAGGAACGAGGAGTGGCCTCAACTCCTCGTCGAACACCGCGAGTTGTACGAGGCCATCGCCTCGGGCAACCCCGACCGGGCCCGCGCGCACGCCCTCGCGCACGTACGCACCAACTACGAGTCGACGGTACGGCAGTTGTTCGGGGAGTCCGCAGGGACGGACTGAACCGGACGCCGCCCGCTCTTCAAGGGGTACGGCTGCGCGGTCTTCACGGGTACAGCCGCGCGGTCTTCAAGGAGTACGGCTCCGCAGTCCCGCCGCCTGGGCCGCCGTGCCCAGCACATCCCTCAGCATCTCGGGGGTGAGCTTGCCGGTGAAGGTGTTGCGCTGGCTGACGTGGAAGCAGCCGAAGAGTTCGAGGCCGTCGAGCGGGACGCGGGCCCCGTGTCCGAAGACGGGCCTCGGCCTGGGCACGCTCCAGCCGGCCGCCGTGAACGCGGGCAGCGCCGCCTGCCAGCCGAAGGCGCCGAGCACGACGACGGACCGCAGCGTCGGCCGCAGCAGGTTCAGCTCCTGGACCAGCCAGGGCCGGCAGGTGTCGCGCTCCCCGGGGGTCGGCTTGTTGGCGGGCGGGGCGCAGTGCACCGGCGAGGTGACCCGCACGCCGTGCAGCTCCAGACCGTCGTCGGCGGTCACGGCAGTCGGCTGCGAGGCCAGCCCGATGTCGTACAGCGCCTGGTACAACACGTCCCCGGACCGGTCACCGGTGAACATCCGCCCGGTGCGGTTCCCGCCGTGCGCGGCCGGAGCGAGCCCGACGATCAGCATCCGCGCGTCCGCGGGCCCGAACCCGGGCACCGGCCGCCCCCAGTACGTCCAGTCGGCAAAGGCGGCCCGCTTGGTCCGGGCCACGTCCTCCCGCCATTCGACCAGCCGGGGACAGGCCCGGCAGTCCGCGATCCGGCGGTCGAGCTCGGCAAGGGCGTCCACCACTCCACCGTACGGGCAGGAAAAGCCCGCCGGGGTTCCCGGTCCCGGGTACTAAGGTCGGAGCCATGGCTGTGGAACGTACGGACGACGACGAGACCGGGGAGACCGGGGCCGTGGCTCCGAAGGCCGTGCCCCCCGAGGCACCGGACCCGAAGGTCGCCGCCGCCGTCGCCGCCGCGGAGGCGGCCGGGCCCCAGCACGGCGAGACCGTGCGCACCGACAGCTGGATCTGGTCCGTACGGCTGGTCAAGACCCGTTCCGCGGGAGCCACCGCCTGTCGGGGCGGGCATGTGCATGTGAACGGTGAGCGCGTGAAGCCCGCCCACTCGCTGCGCGTCGGCGACGAGGTGCGGGTCCGGCAGGAGGGCCGGGAACGGATCGTGGTCGTCAAGCGGCTCATCCGCAAGCGGGTCGGCGCCCCCGTGGCCGTCCAGTGCTACGTCGACAACTCTCCCCCGCCACCGCCCCGCGAGGCCTTCGCCCCGGCCGGTCTGCGCGACCGCGGCGCGGGCCGCCCCACCAAGCGTGACCGCCGGGAACTGGAACGGCTGCGCGGTCTCGCGGAGGGCGACCGCCGCGGCCGCTTCGCCGGACCGGGCGGCCGGAGCGGGGCCAACGCCCTTTCCGGCCCCGATGCCCTTGCCGGCCCCGACGCCCCTGTCGGCCCCGACGCCCCTGTCGGCTCCCAAGATCCGGGCGGCTTCGACGACCGGGGCGGGACGGACCGGACCGGCAAGCCTGACCGAGCCGGCAGACCTGACCGAGCCGGCAGACCTGACCGAGCCGGCAGACCTGACCGGGCCGGCAGGCCCGACAGGTCGGCCAGGGCACGTCGTTCGGACAAGGGCGGTGGCTCGAACAGGTCAGGGCGCCCGGACTGACCCGGACGCCCTGCTCCCCTGACCGGTCCGCGGCGACCACAGCGACCGCGGCGAGGCCTGCTGCTGCTCACACCGCCCTTCGTCGCGGGATCCGCAGCAGCCCCAGCAGGTCCGCGGTGTGCCGGCGGCGGGCCCAGGCGATCAGGGCGAGCGGGATCATCAGGATGAGCGGGGTCGCCGCGTTCTCTCCGTCGAAGTAGGTGAGCTGGACGACGAACGCGCCGACCATCAGCCCGCTCAGCGCCACGGCTGCCACCGACTGGAGGACCGGGATCAACAGGGCGATCCCACCGGCCAGTTCGAGCGCGCCGATGGTGTACATGCCCGCGCTCCCCCAGCCCATCCGGTCGAAGCTCTCGACGGCCGCGGGGAGCGCGATCAGCTTGGGCAGCGCGCTCGCGACGACGTAGAACAGGGCGAGCACGACCTGGAGGACGCGCAGAGCGATCCGGGCCCGGCGGCCGCGGGCGGTCGGGGACTCGGCGATGACACGGGAGCCTTCGACGGAGGAAGCGGCGGCGGTGACGGGGGCGGTGGTCTCGGACATCGGGGTCTCCTGGGAGAAGCGGGGAAGCGGTCCGTGGTGCTGTCGGAGAGGTAGACCAGCACCCGGACGGAAATTCATCGCCCCTGCACAGCCGGCTTTCCGCTACAGGGGAAACCAGCCGTGTCCGATGTACCAGTGCCCTCCGGACCGCAGATGATCGCCGATCGCCCGCTCCAGGACCGTCCGCCGGGGCAGGCTCTCCACCGCGAGCTCCGGGTCCCCGAACACGAACTGCACCGGCTCGGTGTCCTCCGGCTCCGCGTCCTCGGGGGCCAGCCGGAACCGTTCCTGGAACCGGACGATGTTGCAGTCGGCGGGCAGGTAGCGCTTCAACTGCGGGTCGAGCAGCCAGGAATGGCACAGCGCGGCCCGGTGCGGCTCGTCCGGGAAGTGGCGGCCGAAGAACTCCCCGGCGAGCGCGAGCGAGCGGTCGCAGGAGCGGGGTGACAGGGGACCGAGGAACTCCGGGATGTGCAGGCTCAGACAGGGCGTTCCGGCGGGGATGTCCAGCCCGGCCTCCCCGAGCGTCCGCCGGTTCCACGGCCCGTACTCGGTCCGCTCGAACTGGAGCCGCCCCAGCTGGTACAGCTCGCCGCGGAAGTGCCGGGTCAGCCACCGGGGCGACTGCACGCCCGGCCTGCCGTACCGCCTGCGGTGCACGGCCATGTTCCGCCCGAGGTCGGCGAGGGTGCGCCGGGAGACGTCGGCCGGGATGCCGCGCGAGCGGTGGTAGGCGCGCGTGTGGGGCAGCGCGGCCACGAACACGTAGACGGGGAAGCAGCGTTGGAGGGCACCGGCCGGCCAGTCCAGGTCGGGCAGGGTGACCGGTTCGCCGAGCTTGCCCATGTCCCGGACGAGTTCGTCGACGGAGTGTTCCAGGAACCGCCGCAGCTCCGGGTCGTCCACGACCCGTCGGCCGATCCGCACGAGCTCGCCCACGTCCTCATGGGCCACGGCGAGTTCCACCAGCACCTCGGCCAGTTCGTCGGCATCCGGAAGCACGCGGTGACCTCCTGCTCGGCCCTTTGCTCTACGTCCGTTCCGAAGAGTACGTTGCAAAGGAGGAGCGATGATCCCGATGCGTACGGGCAGTGAGCCGACGACAGCACGCAGTGCGCTGCGGGCGAGGTTCTGGCTGACCGTGTGGGGGCTGGTCTGGACGATCGCCGGCGCGGTCGCGTTCGCGCTGGCGGGGCGTCCCGGATGGGCCGTCGCCTGCGGTGCCCTGTGGCTGGTGATCACCGTCGATCTCACCCTGATCCTCCGGCACATCCGCCAGGGCCCGCACTACCAGCCGGGCCCCGACATCCCGCCGTACCGGCCGCCGGAGAACCGGCCCAGATAGGCGCCGCCATAGAGCCGCTGGAGACCGGCCCAGGCAGGCCCTGCCAGAGAGCCGCCGGAGAACCGGCCCAGGCAGGCCCTGCCAGAGAGCCGCCGGAGAACCGGCCCAGGTAGGCCCTGCCGAAGACCTGGGCCCGGGCAGGCCCTCAGGACTCGAAGCGCGCCGCCTTCAGGAACTCCGGGTTCGGGTCGAGCGCGGCGGCCAGCCGGAAGTGCCGCCTGGCCTGGTCCGGCCGCCCCTGTCGCTCGTAGGTGCGCGCGAGCGCGAAGTGGGCGAAGGCGTTGTCCGGCTCGCGCTCCAGGACGATGGTGAACTCCAGCTCGGCGGGGCGCAGTTGCGCGGCGGCGAAGAAGGCGCGCGCACGCAGCAGCCGGGCCGCCGTGTTCTCCGGGTGGGCGGCGATGACGGAGTCGAGCAGCTTCACCGCGCCTCGGGGGTCCCGCGCGGAGAGCAACTGCTCCGCGGCGCGGAAGTCGATGACATGCGTCTCCGGAGTACGTCCGGTCGAACCGCTGGTCTCGGGCACGGCACAGTCCTTCCCTCACTGGAAGGGTTCAACGCCCCGACAGGGCCACGCTATTCCTGGGACCCCTGTGACGCGCGCGCCCGCCGTACGAGATCGCCCCATACGTCCTGGACGCGTTGCCGCAGGTCGTCCAGGGGGACGTCGTTGTCGATGACGATGTCCGCGATCTCCAGGCGCTTCTCGCGTGTCGCCTGGGCGGCCATCCGCGCGCGTGCGTCCTGCTCGGTCATGCCGCGCAGCCTGACGAGCCGGTCGAGCTGGGTCTCCGGGCTCGCGTCGACGACGACCACGAGGTCGTAGAGCGGGGCGAGGGAGTTCTCCGCGAGGAGGGGCACGTCGTGGACGACGACGGCGTCCTCGGCGGCGGCCGACTCCAGCTCACGGGAGCGGGCACCGACCAGGGGGTGCACGATCGAGTTCAGTACGGCGAGCCGGTCCGGGTCGGCGAAGACGATGGAGCCCAGCTTCGGCCGGTCGAGACCGCCGTCCTCGGCGAGCACCTCCTCGCCGAAGGCCGCCACGACGGCCGCGAGGCCGGGGGTGCCCGGCGCCACGACCTCGCGTGCGATGCGGTCCGCGTCGATCAGGACGGCGCCGTGCTCCACGAGCAGCCTCGACACCTCGCTCTTGCCGGCGCCGATACCGCCGGTCAGGCCCACCTTCAGCATGACCGGAAGCCTAGACGCTCGCCCCGGCGTGTCAGCTGTCGCCTTCCCGTTCCGCCAGGAAGCGCTCGAACTCCAGCCCGATCTCGTCGGCAGAGGGGATGTCGACCGGTTCGGCGAGCATGTTGCCCCTGGTCTCCGCACCGGCCGCCGCGTCGTACTGGTGCTCGAGTCCGTTGACCAGGGCCACGAGCTCCTCGTCGCCCTCCTGGATCTGGCGGTCGATCTCGGTCTGGGTGCGGTGGGCGTCGGTGCGCAGGGCGTGGGCGATGCCGGGCAGGACCATGCCGGTGGCGGCCGTGATGGCCTCCAGGACGGTCAGGGCGGCGTCCGGGTACGGCGAGCGCGCGATGTAGTGCGGCACGTGCGCGGCGACGCCCAGGACGTCGTGGCCGGCCTCCATGAGCCGGTACTCGACGAGGGCCTCGGCGCTGCCGGGGACCTGCGCCTCATCGAAGGGGCTGCGGTGGCCGGGGACGAGGTCGTGCCGGTTGCCGTGCGGGGTGAGGCCGACGGGCCGGGTGTGCGGGACGCCCATGGGGATGCCGTGGAAGTTCACGGACAGCCGCACGCCGAGCCGCTCCACGATCTGCTGGACGGCGGCGGCGAAACGCTCCCACTCGACGTCCGGCTCCGGGCCGGACAGCAGCAGGAAGGGCGCCCCGGTGGCGTCCTGGACGAGCCGCACGTCGATCGTGGGCTCCTCGTAGGCCGTCCAGCGGTCCCGCTTGAAGGTGAGCAGCGGGCGGCGGGCGCGGTAGTCCACGAGCCGGTCGTGGTCGAACCGGGCCACCACCTGGTTCGGCAGCGTGTCGAGCAGCCGGTCGACGATCTGGTCGCCGGTCTCACCCGCGTCGATGTATCCGTCGAAGTGGTAGAGCATGACCAGGCCGGCCGACTCCTGCGCGAGCGCCATGTCGACGACGGCGAGGCCCTTGGGCTCCCATGCGTACAAACCCTGCGGATCAAGCACAGTGACCGCTCCTCCTCGTGTTCACACACATCAACACGCCCTGGAACAGCGGCATTCCCACTGGGGCCCCCAAAAACGCGCCCCGAAAGGGGCGCGGGGAACGGCGCGAGAAGCCCCACCGGCCGCAAGCCGAAAGCAGACCGGAAAACACTGAAGGACCGCACCTCGAAAGGTACGGCCCCTCAGTTACCGGCTAAGCCTCAGCGAGCCAGCGTTCAGCTCTGGCCACCCGCGAGCTTCTCGCGAAGCGCAGCGAGCGCCTCGTCGGAAGCCAGCGCACCGGAGGTGTCCGCACCCTCGGAGGAGTACGAACCGCCACCACCGGCGGCCGGAGCCGCACCGGCGGCGTCGCCACCCTCGGCAGCGGCAGCGGCGTCGGCCTCGCGGCTCTTGATGACCTGCTGCTGGTGCTGCTCGAAGCGGGACTGCGCCTCGGCGTACTGGTTCTCCCACACCTCGCGCTGAGCCTCGAAGCCCTCGAGCCAGTCGTTGGTCTCGGGGTCGAAGCCCTCGGGGTAGATGTAGTTGCCCTGGTCGTCGTAGGACGCGGCCATGCCGTACAGGGTCGGGTCGAACTCGACCGAGGCCGGGTCGGCACCGAAGGACTCGTTGGCCTGCTTCAGCGAGAGGCTGATGCGGCGGCGCTCGAGGTCGATGTCGATGACCTTGACGAAGATCTCGTCGTTGACCTGGACGACCTGCTCCGGGATCTCCACGTGGCGCTCGGCCAGCTCGGAGATGTGGACCAGACCCTCGATGCCCTCGTCCACGCGGACGAACGCACCGAACGGAACCAGCTTCGTGACCTTGCCGGGCACGACCTGACCGATCTGGTGCGTGCGGGCGAACTGCTGCCACGGGTCTTCCTGGGTCGCCTTCAGCGACAGGGAGACACGCTCGCGGTCCATGTCGACGTCGAGGACCTCGACGGTGACTTCCTGGCCGACCTCGACAACCTCGGAGGGGTGGTCGATGTGCTTCCAGGACAGCTCGGAGACGTGGACCAGACCGTCGACGCCACCCAGGTCCACGAAGGCACCGAAGTTGACGATCGAGGAGACCACGCCGGAGCGGACCTGACCCTTCTGGAGGGTCGTGAGGAACGTCTGGCGGACCTCGGACTGGGTCTGCTCCAGCCAGGCACGGCGGGACAGGACCACGTTGTTGCGGTTCTTGTCCAGCTCGATGATCTTGGCCTCGAGCTCCTTGCCCACGTAGGGCTGGAGGTCGCGAACGCGGCGCATCTCGACCAGGGAGGCCGGGAGGAAGCCACGGAGGCCGATGTCGAGGATGAGACCACCCTTGACGACCTCGATGACGGTACCGGTGACGATGCCGTCCTCTTCCTTGATCTTCTCGATGGTGCCCCAGGCGCGCTCGTACTGGGCGCGCTTCTTCGAGAGGATCAGGCGGCCTTCCTTGTCCTCCTTCTGGAGAACAAGGGCTTCGATCTCGTCACCGACGGCGACGACCTCGTTGGGGTCGACGTCGTGCTTGATCGAGAGCTCGCGGCTCGGGATGACACCTTCGGTCTTGTAACCGATGTCGAGGAGAACCTCGTCCCGGTCAACCTTGACGATGACGCCGTCGACGATGTCGCCATCGTTGAAGTACTTGATCGTCTCGTCGATAGCGGCGAGGAAGGCTTCCTCGTTACCGATGTCGTTGACCGCAACCTGCGGGGTGGTGGCGGTGGTCTCGGTGCTGCTCGTCATGTGGGAAAGGGCTCCGGTACGGACATTGAAGTCGTAGGTACTGCTACGCCGGGAGCCCGTGTCGCTCTGAAGAAGCCGGACAGCCAAGGAAGCGCCCCACCGGAATCCGGTGATGGCGCCTCGACAACCGAGGGGACATACGACAGATGCGAGCGCAGCCTGCTACGTCTGAGGTGCGCAGGCCCGCAGCGCAACTTGTAGCATACGGGGGCAGCCGGACAGGGTCAATGCGCGAAGGCGCACACCCGGGGCGGATCGCCGCATACCCGGCACAAAACCTGTCTCACGAGGCCACGCGCGCGTGACGGCGCCCCATTCATGACGGCGGCCGCCGACGGGTTGGACGGAAGAGTACGACGAGGGAGCCGATCATCCAAGGGCCCGCATCACATCAGCAGGACACCGCGCCCGACGCCGGAGCGGACACCGAACCCGAGGCCACCCGCCGCGACGCCGACGTCACCGAGAGCGCCCGCGCGAACCGCGGCTGGTGGGACCGCAACGCGGACGAGTACCAGGTGGAGCACGGCACCTTCCTCGGCGACGACCGGTTCGTCTGGGGTCCGGAGGGACTCGACGAGGTGGAGGCCGAGCTGCTGGGCCCGCCCGAGGGCCTCAAGGGGAAGGACGTCCTGGAGATCGGCGCGGGAGCGGCCCAGTGCGCGCGCTGGCTGGCCGCGCAGGGCGCCCGCCCGGTCGCCCTGGACATCTCCCACCGCCAGCTCCAGCACGCCCTGCGCATCGGTGCGGCCTTCCCCCTGGTGTGCGCCGACGCGGGCGCCCTGCCCTTCGCGGACGGCTCCTTCGACCTGGCCTGCTCGGCGTACGGCGCGCTGCCGTTCGTCGCCGACCCGGTGCTGGTCCTGAAGGAGGTGCGCCGGGTCCTGCGTCCGGGCGGCCGCTTCGTCTTCTCGGTGACCCACCCGATCCGCTGGGCCTTCCCGGACGAGCCGGGACCCGAGGGTCTGTCGGTCTCCGCCTCCTACTTCGACCGCACGCCCTACGTCGAGCAGGACGAGAACGGCGACGCGGTGTACGTCGAGCACCACCGCACCATCGGCGACCGGGTCCGTGACGTGGTCGCCGGCGGTTTCCGCCTGGTCGACCTGGTCGAGCCGGAGTGGCCGGCCTGGAACACGTCGGAGTGGGGCGGCTGGTCCCCGCTGCGCGGCAACCTGATCCCGGGCTCGGCGATCTTCGTGTGCGAACGGGACTGACGCACCGGCAGGGCGCCGGGGCGGTCGTACGACACTAGGGACGTGATCCGTTACGACGCTCTGGACGCCCTTCCCGTACGCGGTGCCCTGCCCGCGCTGGGCGACGCCCTGGAGGGACACGGCACGGCGGTCCTGGTGGCGCCGCCGGGCACCGGCAAGACGACCCTGGTCCCGCTGGCGCTTGCCGGCCTGCTGGACGCCGACGTGCCCGCCCGGAGGGTCGTGGTGGCCGAACCGCGCCGGATCGCGGCCCGGGCGGCGGCCCGGCGGATGGCGTGGCTGCTGGGCGAGCAGGTCGGCGCGAGCGTGGGTTTCACGGTGCGCGGCGAGCGGGTGACCGGACGGCACACGCGCGTGGAGGTCGTCACCACGGGTGTGCTGCTCCAGCGGCTCCAGCGCGACCAGGAGCTGGCGGGCGTCGACGTGGTGGTCCTCGACGAGTGCCACGAACGGCACCTGGACGCGGACACCGCGGCGGCCTTCCTGTGGGACGTACGGCAGACCCTGCGCCCGGAGCTGCGGCTGCTGGCCGCGTCCGCGACGACCGACGCGCAGGGCTGGGCCCGGCTGCTGGGCGACGCGCCCGTGGTCGAGGCGGCGGGCGTCGCCCATCCGGTGGAGGTGGTCTGGGCGCCCCCGGCCCGTCCGGTACGGCCGCCGCACGGCATGCGGGTCGATCCCGCGCTGCTCGCCCATGTGGCGTCCGTGGTGCGGCGGGCCCTGGCCGAGCGGGACGGGGACGTGCTGTGCTTTCTGCCCGGCGTGGGCGAGATCGCGCGCGTGGCCGGGCAGTTGGGCGGCCTCGGTGACGTGGAGGTGCTCCAGGTGCACGGCCGGGCGCCAGCCGCCGTGCAGGACGCGGTGCTGGTGGCCGGGGAGCGGCGCAGGGTGGTCCTCGCGACCTCGGTGGCCGAGTCGTCCCTGACCGTGCCCGGGGTGCGGGTGGTCGTGGACGCGGGGCTCGCGCGGGAGCCGCGGGTCGACCACGCGCGCGGGCTGAGCGCGCTGGCGACCGTGCGGGCCTCGCAGGCCGCCGGGCGGCAGCGGGCGGGCCGGGCCGGGCGGGAGGCGCCGGGTGCGGTGTACCGGTGCTGGGCGGAGGCCGAGGACGCCCGGCTGCCGCGTTTCCCGGCTCCGGAGATCAAGGTGGCCGACCTGACGGCGTTCGCGCTCCAGTCGGCCTGCTGGGGCGATCCCGACGCGTCCGGGCTCGCGCTGCTGGACCCGCCCCCGGTCGGGGCGATGGCGGCCGCCAGGGAGGTGCTGACGGCCGTGGGCGCGGTGGATTCCGCGGGCCGGGCGACAGACCGGGGCGTGCGGCTGGCCCGGCTGGGTCTGCATCCGCGGCTGGGCCGGGCGCTGCTGGACACCTCGGGGACCGGAGCCGAGGTGGTCGCGCTGCTGTCGGAGGAGCCGCCCCGGGAGTACGGGGACGACCTCGCCGACGCCCTGCGGGCCGCCCGGCGTGGGCGGGACGCGTACGCGGGACGGTGGCGGACGGAGGTGCGGCGCCTGCGGGCCGCGGCGCCGGAGTCCGACGGTGCGCAGGCCGGGCAGACCGGTCTCGTGGCCGCCCTGGCGTTCCCGGAGCGGGTCGCAAGGGCTGACGGCGGCTCCTATCTGATGGCGTCCGGGACCCGTGCCGAGCTCTCCGAGAGCTCTCCCCTGCGGGGCGCCCCCTGGATCGCCGTCGCCGTGGCGGACCGTCCCGTCGGCAAGGGGCACGCGCGCGTGCAGCTCGCCGCCGTGATCGACGAGGACACGGCCCGGTCGGCGGCGGCCTCCCTGTACTCGGAGCGGCAGGAGGTGCACTGGGCGGACGGGGACGTGGTGGCGCGGCGGGTGGAACGGCTCGGGGCGATCGAGCTCGCGGCACGGCCCCTCAGGAACGCCGACCCCGTCCTCGTACGCGAGGCTCTTCTGGAAGGGCTGCGGGAGGACGGTCTGCGGCTGCTGCGCTGGACGTCCGATGCCGACGTGCTGCGGCAGCGGCTCGCGTTCCTTCACCACCACCTCGGGGAGCCGTGGCCCGAGGTCTCGGACAACGCACTGCACGCGCGCGTGGACGAGTGGCTGGAGCCGGAGCTGAGCCGCGCCCGACGAGGGGCCGACCTGGCGCGCCTCGATGCCGGTGCGGCGCTCCAGAGGCTCCTGCCCTGGGCCTCCGGCGAGGCCGGTCGGCTCGACGAGCTGGCGCCGGAGCGGATCGCCGTACCGAGCGGGTCCAGGATCCGGATCGACTACGGCAACCCCGAACAGCCGGTCCTCGCCGTGAAGTTGCAGGAGATGTTCGGGCTCCAGACCTCACCGGAGGTCGCCGGGGTGCCGCTCCTGGTCCATCTCCTCTCCCCCGCCGGGCGGCCCGCCGCCGTCACGGCCGACCTCGCCTCCTTCTGGAAGGACGGCTACAAGGGCGTACGGGCGGAGCTGCGCGGCCGCTATCCGAAGCATCCGTGGCCCGAGGACCCCGCGGCCGCGGAGCCGACGCGGTACACGAACGCGCGGCTCAGGCGGTGACCGGTTCCGGTTCCCGGACCTTCGCCGGGTGCGGGCGGCGGCTGCGGGCCTCCAGCCACAGGGCGAGCAGCAGGAGGAGCACGCCCAGGGTCGCGAAGCCCCAGGGAAGGTAGGAGGTCATCAGGAGGACGAGCAGGCGGTTGGACTTCACCAGGTCGACGGTGTGCTCGATGTAGTCCTCGCGCATCTTCACGTGCCCGGCGAAGGCGGTGACCTTCTCACGGCCGCCGAGGAGGGTGCCGCCGCGCAGTTCCTCCTTGTGGATCTCCTCGCCGTAGACGGGGGCGCCGGTGAGCGGTTCGACCCAGAACCTGCGGACCGTGGTGTACCAGCGGGTGGTGCCGGTCTTGGCGACGGTCTCGGGGGTGATGCCCTTGACCGGCATGGTCTTGGGGAAGGGGACCTGGGTCCACGGGACGGTCTGCTCGAAGTAGTAGACGGGCACGCCGCGGAAGGTCCGGGTGCCCTCGTAGTGGATGGGGTTGGTGGTGCGGCTCTGCGCGTCGAAGTACTCGTAGTCCCGCTTCTCGGTCAGGAAGGGCCACTTGAACTCGATGCCGGTGCGCTTGACGGGGTCGCCGTCGACCATCTCGCCGGGGGCGTGGACGGGGGCCTGGCTGTGGGCGTCGAAGATGTAGCGCTCGGGGATCTCGGACACCATCTTGCCGTCGGGGCCCTGGACGTAGGACAGCCCGTCCCAGACGACGACGTCCTTGCCCGCCGTCTTCTCGATCTTCTCGGAGGCCGCCACATCGCCCCTGAGGGTCTGCACGATGGTGACCTTCGAGACCTTCTTCGCGGTCATGGTGCCGTAGTCGAGGAGGGTGGCGTCCTTCGCCTCCAGGACCATGTCCTGGTACTGGTTCGCGGGGATCTTCGCGAGGCGCGGGAAGGCGTACCAGCGCAGCAGCGGGGACAGCGCCGCGAAGAACACGGCGAGGGCGAGCAGGACCAGGCTGGTCTTGCGGCGCATCTCGGCCTCCCGGGCGGA
This sequence comes from Streptomyces sp. NRRL B-3229, assembly GCF_000719505.1. Lineage (NCBI taxonomy): Bacteria > Bacillati > Actinomycetota > Actinomycetes > Kitasatosporales > Streptomycetaceae > Streptomyces > Streptomyces sp. NRRL B-3229. Next base: position 272,823 of record NZ_JOGP01000008.1, read on the forward strand.
CGGTTACGGGTGGGCGGGGACGGTCGTCAGCATGGGCTTGGGAGAGGTCGCGCCCGTCTGCTGCCCCATCGCGGTGATCGCGAGGACCAGCGCGAGCGCGAGGACGAGGCCGGTCGTGGCGGCGATCAGGGCGCGCATGTCCGCCTCCCCGTGGAAGGAACTGATACATCGTCAGGTCCGGCACCGTAGCAACGCCCGCGCGAGATGAGAACAGGTCGCACACGGACGGAGGGCGCCCTGTCCGCCGAAGCGGAAAGGACGCCCTCCGGGGTGGGTCGGGTTACGAGCTCGCGCTGGGGCTCGGGCTCGGCGTGGGGCTTGTGGAGGCGTCCGTGCCGGGCGCCGCCACGGTCAGGGTCACGTCGAGGGTGGCGCCGCCCGCGGTGGTGACGCGCAGCAGGAAGGTGCCGGTGGTGTCGTCGGAGTAGAGCTGCGGCAGCTTCAGCAGGCCGTCCGCGTCCGTCGTCAGACCCGTCAGGGTGCGGACGGTCTTGCCGTCGGCGTCCTTGAAGTAAGGGCCCTTGGCGTTCTCGGTGGCGTCGTCGGCCGAGGTGATCAGCGTGGCGGTGACGGCGACCTTGTCGGCGACGGCCTTCTTGTAGGTGGCCTTGAGCTGGACCGCGTCGGCGAACTCGCCGTTCGGGGCGCAGGTCAGGGCGGTGGTCGTGGTGCGGACCAGGGTGTCGGCGACGCGCTGGGTGACGGTGGCCGTGTAGTCGGGGGCGGTGACCGTACGGCCGATGAGGGTCGTGCGGACCGTGAAGGTCCCGGTGGTCTCGCCCGCCTGGAGGGCCGGCGCGGTGGCCACGCCGGAGGAACCGGTGAGCGCGGTGGCGACCTTCTCGCCGCCCGCGAAGGTGGCGTCGGTGTCGCCGACGATCGTGAAGCGGATCCGGACCTTGGGGACGCCCATGCCGGCGGCGTTCTCGGCCCTGGTGCTGATCTTGTCGCCGAACGCGTCGCCGGCCATGGCGGTGAGCTTCGGCGTGCCCGAGTCCTCCAGGTGGTCCACCGACTCGGTGGGCGTGGCGGGAGGCGTCGACGGCGGCGTGCTGGGGCCGCCCGAGGAGGGCGGGGTGGTCGAGGGCGGAGCCGGGGGTGTGGGCTTCGGCTTCGTCGAGCCGTTGCCGGGCCGGCTCGGCTCGGTGGTGCCGGGGGCGGAGGTCGAGGGCGCCGAGGGGGTGGAGCCGCCGGTGCTGCCGTCGCTGCGGCTGCCCGGGACGGTGCCGGTGCCGTCGGGGATCTCGTGGGTGCCCTTGCGGTAGTACTCCAGCCACGACAGGACGGTGTTCAGGTAGTGCCGTGAGGGGTTGTAGCTGAGGATCGCGTCTTCCAGGCCAGCACCGGTCGCCAGGTCCCAGTTGTTGCGGCACAGGTAGTGGCCCGCGGCGAGGGCGGCGTCGTAGATGTTGTTCGGGTCCTTCGCCCCGTCGCCGTTGCCGTCGCGGCCGGCCCATGCCCAGGTGGAGGGGATGAACTGCATGGGGCCGACGGCCGAGTCGTAGGCGCTGTTGCCGTCGTAGACGCCGTGGTCGGTGTCCTTGATGAGCGCGAAGCCGTTGCCGTCGAGCTGCGGGCCGAGGATCTTGGAGGTCGTGGTGCCGTCGGCGTCGACGCGGCCGCCGCGCGCCTGGCCCGACTCGACCTGGCCGATGGCGGCGAGCAGCTGCCAGGGCAGGTTGCAGCCGGGCTTGGACGCCCGGAGTTCCGTCTCGGCCTTCTTGTAGGCGTCGAGGAGGGTCGCGGGTATGCCGGCCTCGCTCCCGACCGGGGAGACGGAGGGCGTGCTGCCGTCGGTCGGCGCGGGGCTCGGGGTGTTCAGCGGCGGCAGGTCCGTGTAGTACGGCGAGTTGCCGGTCGCGCCGTTCCCGGCGGTCGGATCGGGAGAGACCTCGGCAGCACCGGCGGTGGTCGTTCTGCCGTTGTCGTCGGCCGTGACCCCGGGGGCCTGGGAGGCGGACAGTGCCGCGACCGCGAGTGCCGCCACGGCGGTGGTCGTCGCCCCTTTGGCCAGCCTCCTGCCGAATTGCGCCGCCATAAAGTGAACCCTTCCTGTGGACGCCGAACGCCCGTCTCCGTCTTTCGCTCTCGTCCCGTTCTGACGGTCGAACCACCCTGGAGGTTGCCCCTGTGACGCGCGGCAATTCCTGAGGCGCACCTCCGACCGAGCTCCCCAGCGCGGCGACCCGTGCGACCCTACGACAACTTCCTTTCCACGAACACCGGTTCGTGCCCGATATTCACCGGTTGGCCATGTTCGATCGCCGTGGGGCCGCGTCGCCCATACTGGACGGCGGCGATCACCCGAACCGCCGTCCGGCCAACGCCCTTCGTGAGGAGCCCTGTTGCCGTTCACCCTGAGCCATGCGGCGGCGGCGCTGCCCGTGCTGCGCCCCGACGGCACCGGCCGGGGCGGACTGGTTCCGGCCGTTCTGGTGGCCGGAACCTTCTCGCCCGACATGACCTACTTCGCGGCGAGTGTCCTTTCCGGTGCGATGGAGTTCGGCACCGTCACGCACTCCCTCCCGGGTGTCCTCACCGTCGACGTCCTCATCGCCTGGGCCCTGGTGGGCCTCTGGCTGCTGCTGCGCGAGCCCCTGGTGGCCCTGCTGCCCCGCGACCGCCAGTCCGCGTCGGCGACCCTGCTCCGCTGCGGCACTCCCCGCGCACGGCCGAGCCCGGCCCTGGCCGCCCGCTGGTACGCCTCCGCCGCGCTGGGCGCCCTCACCCACGTCGTGTGGGACGCCTTCACCCACCACGACCGCTGGGGCCTGCGACTCCTCCCGGTCCTCGACCGGACCGTGGCCGGATCCCCGCTGTACTGGTACCTCCAGTACGGCAGTTCGGCGGTGGCGGCACTCGCCATCACCGCGTTCTGCGTACGCGCCCTGCGCCGCGCACCCGTCTCCGCCGACCCCGCGGGTGTGCCCGCCCTCTCTTCCCGGGACCGGTGGTGGGCGCTGGCCGTGACCGGCGGCTGCGTGACGGTGGGCGCGCTCCAGCGGGCCGTGCGGTGGTGGGCGTACTGGGGCGCCGTCGCGAAACCCTGGGACCTGATCCCCACCCTGTGCTTCGGAATCGGCGCCGGGCTGGTGCCGGGAGTCCTGCTCTACGCCCTTGCCGTCAGGCTGTGGCGCCCGGCTCCGGCACCGGGCGCTCCGCGGGAGGCCGACGCCCCGGTGCCCCGCTGACGGCCCCTTCCGTCGCGACGAACACCGTCATGGTGGGCATCGGACGGGACCTGGGGAACAGGGTGAGCACGAGCGCCAGATAACTGAGCACCAGCTCCCCCCGCACCCCGCGCCGAACTGCCGCGCCGGCCCCCAGCAGACGTGCGGTGAGCCCCTGGGGAATCCGCGCGGTACTCGCACCGACCGAGTGAGCCGGCACCGGGGCCCGCAGGGAGAACGCCCTCGGCTCGGCGCACACCTGCGCGGGGGCCGTCCGGCGGTGGAGCATGCGTATACCCATGAGCGCATTTTGGTTGGGGCCGGGTTCAGGGGCGCGGGTTCTACGTCCAGCCGAGTGACGCCTATGAGAGAGCCGAGTTCGGTTGTCGGGCGGCTTGAGGTCCGTCGTGGCTGGTCGCGCAGTTCCCCGCGCCCCTGGGTAGGCGCAGTGGACGCACGCCACGACGCACCGTTCGCCGCCGACGGCGTGAAGGGGACGGGGTGGGGGGTGTCCGCCCGCAGCGGCCGGCGTCCGGAACCGGGCCCTGTGAAAAGAGACCGAGCCGCCGGACCGAGGACGGACACCCCCCCCGCCGGAGGCTAGTGCGCTGCGGACTCCCAGTCCGCCCCGTCCCCCACCGAAACCCCCAACGGCACCCGCAACCGCACCGCGTCCCCCATCTCCCGCCGCACGATCGCCTCCGCGGCCTCCCGCTCCCCCGGAGCCACCTCCACCACGATTTCGTCGTGGACCTGGAGCAGCATCCGAGAGCCGAGAGACGCTTCCCGCAACGCCCCGTCCACCTTGAGCATCGCGATCTTCACGATGTCCGCCGCCGTGCCCTGGATCGGCGCGTTCAGGGCCATCCGCTCGGCCGCCTCACGCCGCTGGCGGTTGTCGCTGTTGAGGTCGGGGAGGTACCGCCGCCGCCCGAACAGCGTCGCCGTGTACCCCGTGGCCCGCGCCTCGTCGACCGCCCGCCGCAGATAGTCCCGCACCCCGCCGAACCGCTCGAAGTAGGCGTCCATCAGCGCCCGCGCCTCACCCGCCTCGATGTTCAGCTGCTGCGAGAGCCCGAACGCCGACAACCCGTACGCCAGCCCGTACGACATCGCCTTGATCTTGCGCCGCATCTCCGCGTCGACCGCGTCCGGTTCGACCCCGAACACCTGCGACGCGGCGGTGGTGTGCAGGTCCTCGCCCGACGTGAACGCCTCGATGAGCCCCTCGTCCTCGGAGAGGTGCGCCATCACACGCAGCTCGATCTGGCTGTAGTCCGCGGTCATGAGGGACTCGAAGCCCTCTCCCACCACGAACCCGCGCCGGATCGCCCGCCCCTCGTCCGTGCGGACCGGGATGTTCTGAAGGTTGGGGTCCGTGGACGACAGCCGGCCCGTCGCCGCGACGGTCTGGTTGAACGTCGTGTGGATCCGGCCGTCGGCCGCGATCGTCTTGATCAGGCCCTCCACGGTCACCCGCAGCTTGGCCTGCTCCCGGTGCCGGAGCATGATCACCGGGAGTTCGTTGTCCGTCTGGCCGGCGAGCCAGGCCAGCGCGTCGGCGTCCGTGGTGTAGCCGGTCTTGGTCTTCTTCGTCTTCGGCAGGCCCAGCTCCCCGAAGAGCACTTCCTGGAGCTGCTTGGGCGAGCCGAGGTTGAACTCGTGTCCCGCCGCCGCGTGCGCCTCCTTCACGGCCTGCTGGACCGCCCCGGCGAACATCTGCTCCATGGCTTCCAGGTGGGCCCGGTCGGCGGCGATGCCGTGCCGCTCCATGCGGGCCAGCAGCTCGGAGGTGGGCAGCTCCATGTCCCGCAGCAGGTCCGCCGCGCCGACCTCCTCCAGGCGCCCCTCGAAGGCGGCGCCCAGGTCGAGCACGGCCCTTGCCTGGACCATCAGTGCCTCGGCCTCGGCCCCGTCGTCCGCGCCGAAGGCCAGCTGTCCGTCGGCCGTCGCGGCGGGCGCCAGCTCGCGGCCCAGGTACTCCAGGGACAGCGCGTCCAGGTCGAAGGAGCGGCGTCCGGGCTTGACGAGGTAGGCGGCCAGCGCGGTGTCCATGCCGACCCCTGCGACGGACCAGCCGTGCTCGGCGAAGACCCGCATGGCGCCCTTGGCGTTGTGCAGGACCTTGGGCCGGTCGGCGTCGGCGAGCCAGGCGGTCCAGGCCCGCTCGTCGGCCTCGTCCAGCTCGGCGGGGTCGAACCAGGCGGCGGCCCCGCCGGACGCGGCGAGCGCGACCTCGGCGACGGAACCGGTGCCGAGGGCCCAGGTGTCGACGGTGGCGAGACCCAGGGCCTGCTGTGCGCCGTGCTCGGCGAGCCAGCCGGCCAGCTCGCCGGTGCCGAGCACGGTGCCGTCCACCGCGACGCCCGGCGCGGCGGCAGGTGCGCCCTCTGCCTCCTCGGCGCCCGGGTCGACGGCCAGCAGGCGCTCGCGCAGCGAGGGGTTCCTGATCTCCAGGGTGTCCAGGATCATCGCGAGCGTCTTGCGGTCGTACGGCAGGCGCTCCAGGTCGGTGACGGCCTTCGGCAGCTCGACCGTGCGCACCATCTCGGTGAGGCGGCGGTTGAGCTTGACGGCCTCCAGGTGGTCGCGGAGGTTCTGTCCGGCCTTGCCCTTGACCTCCTCGACCCGCTCGACGAGCTCCGCGAACGAACCGAACTGGTTGATCCACTTGGCCGCGGTCTTCTCGCCGACGCCGGGGATGCCGGGGAGGTTGTCGGACGGGTCGCCGCGCAGGGCCGCGAAGTCGGGGTACTGGGCGGGCGTCAAGCCGTACTTCTCGAAGACCTTCTCCGGAGTGAACCGGGTCAGCTCGGAGACGCCCTTCGTCGGGTAGAGGACGGTGGTGTGCTCGGAGACCAGCTGGAAGGAGTCGCGGTCGCCGGTGACGATCAGCACCTCGAAGCCCTCGGCCTCGGCCTGGGTCGCGAGGGTGGCGATGACGTCGTCCGCCTCGAAGCCGTCGATCGCGAACCGCGAGACGTGCATGGCGTCGAGGAGCTCGCCGATCAGCTCGACCTGGCCCTTGAACTCGTCCGGGGTCTTGGAGCGGTTGGCCTTGTACTCCGTGAACTCCTCGGAGCGCCAGGTCTTCCTGGACACGTCGAAGGCCACCGCGAAGTGGGTGGGCGCCTCGTCACGCAGGGTGTTGGCCAGCATCGACGCGAAGCCGTAGATCGCGTTCGTCGGCTGGCCGGTCGCGGTGGTGAAGTTCTCCGCGGGCAGCGCGAAGAACGCGCGATAGGCCAGCGAGTGCCCGTCCATGAGCATCAGACGCGGGCGGCTGCCGCCGGGGCTGTTGTCGGTCTTCTTCGCTGCTGTCTCTGCCACGCCCCCGATCCTGCCACGCGCCACTGACACTCGGACGCCACCCACTGCGCCGGGTCCCACGACCGTCCACAGGACCCGGCCCCCGCCGGCGTACCGCCCCCACCCTCCCAGGCGTGATCGTTGTCAGCGGCGCGTGGGAGGATCGGGGCGTACTCGCACGTGTAGGCGAAGGAGAGTGCGCGATGGCATCGAAGCCGCCGAAGGCCGACCCCGTTCAGGACGCGCCGCACATCGCGGAGCCGAAGCACGCGGCCGCCGGGCTTCCCGCCATCGGTCACACCCTGCGGATCGCCCAGCAGCAGATGGGCGTCAAGCGGACCGCGCTGACGCTGCTGCGGGTCAACCAGAAGGACGGCTTCGACTGCCCGGGCTGTGCCTGGCCGGAGCCCGACCACCGGCACGCGGCGGAGTTCTGCGAGAACGGCGCGAAGGCGGTCGCCGAGGAAGCCACCCTGCGCCGGGTCACCCCCGAGTTCTTCGCCGCGCACCCCGTCGCCGACCTCGCGAACCGCAGCGGCTACTGGCTCGGCCAGCAGGGCCGGCTCACCCACCCCATGTACGTCCCCGAGGGCGGCACGCACTACGAGCCGGTCTCCTGGGAGCGCGCGTTCGACATCGTCGCCGAGGAGATCGCCGCCCTGGACTCCCCCGACGAGGCCGTCTTCTACACCTCGGGCCGCACCAGCAACGAGGCCGCGTTCCTCTACCAGCTCTTCGCGCGCGAGCTCGGCACCAACAACCTGCCGGACTGCTCCAACATGTGCCACGAGTCGTCCGGTTCGGCGCTCAGCGAGACCATCGGCATCGGCAAGGGCAGCGTCCTGCTGGAGGACCTCTACCAGGCCGACCTGATCGTCGTCGCCGGCCAGAACCCGGGCACCAACCACCCCCGCATGCTCTCCGCCCTGGAGAAGGCCAAGGCGAACGGCGCGAAGATCATCAGCGTCAATCCGCTGCCCGAGGCCGGCCTGGAGCGCTTCAAGAACCCGCAGACCCCGCAGGGCATGCTCAAGGGCGCCTCGCTCACCGACCTCTTCCTCCAGATCCGCATCGGCGGCGACCAGGCCCTGTTCCGCCTCCTCAACAAGCTGATCCTGGAGACCGAGGGTGCCGTGGACGAGGCGTTCGTCCGCGAACACACCCACGGCTACGAGGAGTTCGCCGAGGCCGCCCGCGCCGCCGACTGGGACCAGACCCTCACCGCGACCGGCCTGTCCCGGCAGGAGATCGAGGAAGCCCTCGCCATGGTCCTCGCGTCGAAGCGGACCATCGTCTGCTGGGCCATGGGCCTCACCCAGCACAAGCACTCCGTGCCGACCATCCGCGAGGTCGTCAACTTCCTTCTCCTGCGCGGCAACATCGGCCGCCCCGGCGCCGGCGTCTGCCCGGTCCGCGGCCACTCCAACGTCCAGGGCGACCGCACCATGGGCATCTTCGAGCGGCCCGCGCCCGCCTTCCTGGACGCCCTGGAGAAGGAGTTCGGCTTCGCCCCGCCGCGCGAGCACGGCTTCGACGTGGTCCGCGCCATCCGCGCCCTGCGCGACGGCGAGGCCAAGGTGTTCTTCGCGATGGGCGGCAACTTCGTCTCCGCCTCCCCCGACACCAACGTCACCGAGGCCGCCATGCGGCGCGCGCGGCTGACCGTGCACGTGTCGACCAAGCTCAACCGCTCGCACGTGGTCACCGGCGCGCGTGCCCTGATCCTGCCCACCCTGGGTCGCACCGAGCGCGATCTCCAGGTCGGCCCGAACGGGAAAAGCACAGAGCAGTTCGTGACCGTCGAGGACTCCATGGGCATGGTGCACGCCTCCCGGGGCCGTCTGGAGCCGGCGAGCGGACAACTGCTGTCCGAGCCCGCCATCGTGGCCCGGCTGGCCCGCCGGGTCCTCGGGGAGGGCAGCAGGACCCCCTGGGAGGAGTTCGAGAAGGACTACGCCACCATCCGTGACCGCATCGCCCGCGTGATCCCCGGCTTCGAGGACTTCAACGCGCGCGTGGCCCGCCCCGGCGGCTTCACCCTGCCGCACGCCCCGCGCGACGAGCGGCGCTTCCCCACCGCCACCGGCAAGGCCAACTTCACCGCCGCGCCCGTCGAGCACCCCGAGCTGCCCGAGGGGCGGCTGCTGCTCCAGACGCTGCGCTCGCACGACCAGTACAACACCACCATCTACGGCCTCGACGACCGCTACCGGGGCATCACGAACGGCCGCCGGGTCGTCCTGGTCAACCCCGAGGACGCGCGCGGGCTCGGGCTCACCGACGGGTCGTACGTCGATCTCGTCAGCGAGTGGAAGGACGGGGTGGAGCGGCGGGCCCCCGGATTCCGGGTCGTGCACTATCCGACGGCCCGGGGCTGCGCGGCCGCGTACTACCCCGAGACCAACGTCCTGGTGCCGCTGGACGCGACCGCCGACACCAGCAACACCCCGGCCAGCAAATCCGTCGTCGTACGTCTGGAACAATCGACGACCGACTGAGCGTTTGCTCAGCCGTTGGCAGCCGTACCGCACACGATGAACGGAGCCCGGGCCCATGGGTGAGCAGCAGCACGTCACGTTCCCGCAGGAGGTCATCGACGAGTACGCCGCCCTCGGCGTGGACCTCGTCGCGATGTTCTCCGCCGGGCACCTGGGCACCCGCATGGGCGTCGAGATCATCGAGGCGTCGGCCGACCGGGTCGTCGGCACCATGCCGGTCGAAGGCAACACCCAGCCGTACGGGCTCCTGCACGGCGGCGCCTCCGCCGTCCTCGCCGAGACGCTCGGATCGGTCGGCTCCATGCTGCACGCCGGCAGCTCCAAGATCGCCGTCGGCGTGGACCTGAACTGCACCCACCACCGCGGGGCCCGCTCCGGCCTGGTCACCGGCGTCGCCACGCCCCTGCACCGGGGGCGCTCCACCGCCACGTACGAGATCGTGATCAGCGACGAGGAAGGCCGGCGCGTCTGTAGCGCCCGCCTGACCTGCCTCCTGCGCGACGCCCCGGCCCGCTAGCACCGGCCCGGCGGACCGGGCCGACTCCGGGTGACCCCCGCGGCTCGGTCCGCCGCCCAGGCCCCGGCCACGCAGCTCGATCCGCCGCCGGGCCCCCGGCCGCGCACACCGGTATCAGGCGGACTCCGGGTGACAGCGCCTCGCCCACGCACGGTCCGCCGCACAGGCCCCCGGCCGCACACCCCAAGTCCGCCGCGCAGGTCCCCGGGCGCACACCCCAGGCTCAGGCCGACTCCCGGTGACACCGACTCGGCCGGCCTACCCCACCCCGGCCTACCCCACCCCGGCCACGCACCCCGATCCGCCGCACAGCACACCGCAGCCATGCGCCCCGGTCCGCCGCACAGGGGTCCCGCACCGCCGCTCCTCCGCCGCGTCGCCGCACAGGAGCCCCGAACCACGGCTCCTCCGCCGCGTCGCCGCACAGGGGCCCCGCACCGCGGCTCCTCCGCCGCACAGGCACCCGCCCGCGCACACCCTCTGGGCGCCGCCCCCCGGCTCCCCTACCGTTTCCCCATGAGGTCGGTCCCATGACCGGTATCGGGCCCGTCGAGCCGGTCGAGTCGCCGGACACCGGGGAGGGCCAGGACGTCATCGGCGCCGACGGGCCCCGGCCGACGGATCGCTGGAGCGCGTGGTGGGGCGGGCTGCCGCCACGCGCCCGCAGGGCCCTCGCCGTCACCGCGGCCGCCCTGCTCGCGGTCGGCGTCCTCCTCCCCCGCGCGCTCAGCGACGCCCCTCCTCCCGAGCCGCCCGCCACCCCCATGCCCTGGCCCGCCAACGTCACCGCCTGGCGCTACCTCGGGCCCGCCGGACTCCCCGAGACCGACGGCACCCGGCCCACCGGCGGACGCTTCCGCTTCGCCGTCGACGTGACCGCAGGACCACCCGTCACCCTCCAGGTCACCGGCGCCGCCTTCCCCGGCCTCACCGCCCACGCCCTGCCCCACGCCTTCACCGTGCACGCCGGCACGACACGCCGGGTCACCGTGGAGATAGCGGTTTCCGACTGTTCCGGCCTGCCCCGTAATGCCGACCTACCATTTCTTGACGTAACGCTCCGTAACGCGCGCGCAATACAACACCACAGCTTCATCTTCGGCCGGGCCTACTCCGAGGACCTCTTCGCGCTCCTCCGAGGCGCCTGCACCCCGACATTGCCGCCCCGAGCCCCACGGCCAAGCGGAAGTGCAGGTTCTCAAAATGCGGACTGAGGGGAAATTCCGCCAAACCGGCTGAGAGGCCCCCTCGCGGAAGCCCACCATCCACCACGTCATAACAAGAAAGTCACAAGCCCGTGCACAGCGATGCCGCTGCCTGCAAACCGGGCTTAGAGTCACGGCCAGTCACCGCTCCATCGGGAGTTCGGTAAAGCGCGGGTACCAGCCGCACCCACAAGGGCGCGGGTGCCTGCGGAAAGGAATGATTGTGCGACGTTCCATGGTGATCCTGACCTCCGTCATGGCGACGGGGGCTCTCACACTCACCGCCTGCGGCTCCCGAGACGACAAGGGCGGCAACAGTGACAGCGGGGGTGGCACCACCCTCACCATCGGCGTGGACGCCCCGCTCTCCGGCGAGAACTCCACCACCGGTCTCGGTATCCAGTACGGCGCCCAGATCGCCGTCGACGACGCCAACAAGAACAAGCTCGTCCCGGGCGTCACCTTCAAGCTGAAGGCCTTCGACGACAAGGCGCAGCCGGCCACCGGCCAGTCCAACGCCACCGCCATAACCGGCGACAAGACCGCCGTCGGCGCCGTCGGCCCGCTGAACTCCGGTGTCGCCCAGTCGATGCAGCAGGTGTTCGCCTCGGCCAACATGGTCGAGATCTCCCCGTCGAACACCAACCCGGCCCTGACCCAGGGCAAGGACTGGCAGACGGCCAAGAAGCGTCCCTACAAGACGTACTTCCGCACCGCCACCACCGACGAGCTCCAGGGCAGCTTCGCCGCCGACTACGCGTACAACGGCCTCAAGAAGAAGAAGGTCTTCGTCGTCGACGACAAGCAGACCTACGGCGCCGGCCTCGCCAAGATCTTCAACGAGCAGTTCAAGAAGCTCGGCGGCACCGTGGTCGGCACCGACCACGTCAACACCGGCGACAAGGACTTCGGCTCCCTCGTCACCAAGGTCAAGAGCTCCGGCGCCGACCTGCTCTACTACGGCGGCCAGTACGACGAGTCCTCCCTGATCACCAAGCAGCTCAAGGACGGCGGAGTCAAGATCCCGCTCTTCGGCGGCGACGGCATGTTCGCCTCCACCTACATCGAGACCGCGGGCGCGGCCTCCGAGGGCGACCTCGCCACGGCCGTCGGTGTCCCCGCCGACACCCTGCCCGCCGCCAAGACGTTCATCGAGACGTACAAGTCCAAGGGCTACAAGGGTGACTACGGCGCCTACGGCGCGTACTCCTACGACGCCACCACCGCCATCATCAAGGCCGTGAAGGCCGCCGTCGACGCCAACGACGGCAAGGTCCCCACCGACATCAACGCCCTGCGCTCCTCCGTGGTCGACAACGTCCAGAAGTCCGACTTCGAAGGCATCTCCGGCAAGGTCTCCTTCGACCAGTACGGTGACACCACCAACAAGCAGCTCACCGTCTACCAGGTCACCAAGGGTGCGTGGAAGGCCGTGAAGACCGGCACCGCCAGCTAGTACCGGCCTCTCAAAGGCAACAGCACCACCTCACCACGGGCCGCGCGGAAGGGGACCCCGACCGCGCGGCCCTTGCCACACCCCACCCCCTGCACACCACCAGTGCACACGACCACCAGCGACAATGGAGGCCACGCGGTGAACACCCTGCCGCAGCAGCTGGCCAACGGGCTGCTCCTAGGCTCGATGTACGGGCTCATCGCCATCGGCTACACGATGGTGTACGGCATCGTCCAGCTCATCAACTTCGCGCACGGCGAGATCTTCATGACCGGGGCCTTCGGCGCCTTCACGGTCTACTTCTACATCCTCCCGGACGGCGTCTCGATGGCCGTCGCCGTCCCCCTGATGCTGGTCGGCGGCGGAATCGTCGCCGTCCTCATCGCGGTCGGAGCGGAACGGTTCGCCTACCGGCCCCTGCGCGGAGCACCACGGCTCGCACCGCTCATCACCGCGATCGGCCTCTCCCTGGCCCTCCAGGAAGTCGTCCGCAACTTCTACCCCGGCGCCGACCGCGCCATCGCCTTCCCCGGCCTCGACGCCACCCACGAGATCGGCTCCGTCACCATCAAGGACGCCGACATCTTCCTCATCGTCGCCGCCATCATCTGCATGTCCTCGCTCGCCTTCTTCGTCCGCAAGTCCCGCACCGGCCGCGCCATGCAGGCCACCGCGCAGGACCCGGACACCGCACAGCTCATGGGCATCGACACCAACCGCATCATCGTGATCGCCTTCGCCATCGGCGGCTTCTTCGCCGCCGTCGCCGCCCTCGCCTACGGCCTCAAGTACGGCAACATCGACTACCGCATGGGCTTCCTGATGGGCCTCAAGGCCTTCACCGCGGCCGTCCTCGGCGGCATCGGCAACATCTACGGCGCCATGCTCGGCGGGCTCGTCCTCGGCGTCGCCGAGACCCTCGCCTCCGCCTACATCGACGGCATCCCCGGCATGGACAAGCTCGGCGGCCAGAGCTGGGCCAACGTCTGGGCCTTCGCCCTCCTCATCATCGTCCTCCTCGTCAGGCCACAAGGCCTGCTCGGCGAACGCGTCGCGGACAGGGCGTGACCACCATGACCGACACCACCAACCGCGCCCTGATCCCGCTGCCCCTCGCGGCAGCCCGCGCGCTCCTCCTCGGCGGCGGCATCGCCACCATCGTCTCCGCGTTCCTCGCCTGGACCTGGACCAGCGAGTTCCCCGGCGACCTCACCATCACCGGCTACCCGGGCGGCCTCCAGTGGCTCACCCTCATCGCCGGCGCCCTCACCACCGTCTTCGCCCTCTCCGCGTACGGCGTCCCGGGCCTGGGCTGGCTCATCCCCGCCCGCAACAACGCGCCCCTCGTCCTCACCGCCATCGGCGCCTTCGGCGTCACCTGGTACACGATCATCTCGATCGCGGCCGAACTCGGCGGGCTCGCCAACCTCGAACCGGGCGGCTGGGTCGCGGCCATCGCCTCCCTCCTCCCCGTCATCGGCGCGTTCGCTCTCCCCGAGCCGCACACCGAGAGCACCAAGGCCAACCTCAAGGCCTACATCGCCAAGCCCGACGGCATCCCCGCCCCCGCTCCCCTCAGCCCCTGGCTGGAGCGCGCGGTCATCACCGTCGTCACGATCATCGGCCTGGCCGTCTTCACCTACGGCATCGACACCGAGTACGGCGAGCTCTTCGTCGGCTTCCTCATCGTCGTCGTCTTCGCCGTCTGGGCCCTGCACACCGCGGGCCTCATGGACCGCTTCTCCGGGATCGTCGCCCGCAACCGCAGCTTCACGCTCGCCATGGGCTTCGCCGCCGCGATCGCGTTCCCCTTCACCCAGACCGACGACCACTACGCCAACATCGGCGTCAACATCCTGGTCTTCGGCACGGTCGCCCTCGGCCTCAACATCGTCGTCGGCCTCGCGGGCCTCCTCGACCTCGGATACGTCGCCTTCCTCGGCGTCGGCGCCTACACCGCCGCCCTCGTCTCCGGCTCCGAGTTCTCCCGCTTCTCCGGCGTCCACTTCCCCTTCTGGGCCGCCGCACTCGCCGGCGCCGCCGCATCGCTGATCTTCGGCGTCCTCATCGGCGCCCCCACCCTGCGCCTGCGCGGCGACTACCTCGCCATCGTCACCCTCGGCTTCGGAGAGATCTTCCGTATCGCCGTGAACAACATGGACGGCGAATCGGGCCCCGACATCACCAACGGCCCGAACGGCATCCCGTCCATCCCGGACCTGAACTTCTTCGGGTTCAACCTCGGCGAAGCCCACGACATCGCCGGCTTCACCATCGGCCGCTTCGCCAACTACTACCTGCTGATGGTGCTGATCATGGCCCTCGTGGTCCTGGTCTACACCCGCGCCGCCGACTCCCGCATCGGCCGCTCCTGGATCGCCATCCGCGAGGACGAGACCGCCGCCACCGCCATGGGCATCAACGGCTTCCGCGTCAAGCTGATCGCCTTCGCCCTCGGCGCCTCCCTCGCCGGCCTCGCCGGCACCGTCAGCGCCCACGTCACCTACAGCGTCGTCCCGACGCCGTACCAGTTCGCGGGCTCGACACCCCCCAACTCGGCCTTCCTCCTGGCCGCCGTCGTCCTCGGCGGCATGGGCACGGTCGCAGGCCCCATCCTCGGCGCCGCGCTCCTCTACCTGCTCCCCGAGAAGCTCGTCTTCCTCCAGGACAAGTCGCTGCTGGCCTTCGGCATCGCCCTCATCCTGCTGATGCGCTTCCGCCCCGAAGGCATCATCGCCAACCGCCGCCGCCAGCTCGAATTCCACGAGACCGGCCAACTCGACGTACCCGACACCACCACACTCTCCGGCGAACCGGCCGCCGTCACCAAGGCGGGGGCGTGAGCACCATGACCACCGAGACCACACCCGTACTCGAAGCACGCAACGTCACCATGCGCTTCGGCGGCCTCACCGCCGTCCGCTCGGTCGACTTCACCGTCAACGCAGGCGAGATCGTCGGACTCATCGGCCCCAACGGCGCCGGCAAGACCACCTTCTTCAACTGCCTCACCGGCCTCTACGTCCCCACCGAAGGCACGGTCTCCTACCAGGGCACCGTCCTCCCGCCCAAGCCCCACCTGGTGACCAAGGCCGGCATCGCCCGCACCTTCCAGAACATCCGCCTCTTCGCCAACATGACGGTCCTCGAGAACGTCCTCGTCGGCCGCCACACCCGCACCAAGGAAGGCCTCTGGTCCGCCCTCCTCCGCGGCCCCGGCTTCAAGAAGGCGGAGAAGGCCAGCGAAGAACGCGCCATGGAACTCCTGGAGTTCATCGGCCTCGAAGCCAAGCGCGACCACCTCGCCCGCAACCTCCCCTACGGCGAACAGCGCAAGCTCGAGATCGCCCGCGCCCTGGCCTCCGAGCCCGGCCTCCTGCTGCTCGACGAGCCCACCGCCGGCATGAACCCCCAGGAGACGCGGGCGACCGAGGAGCTGGTCTTCGCCATCCGCGACAAGGGCATCGCCGTCCTCCTCATCGAGCACGACATGCGCTTCGTCTTCAACCTCTCCGACCGCGTCGCCGTCCTCGTCCAGGGCGAGAAGCTCGTCGAAGGCACCTCCGAGGTCGTCCAGGCCGACGAGCGCGTCATCGCCGCCTACCTCGGCGAACCCTTCGAGGGCGACCCCGGCGCAGCCGAAGCGGCCGAAGTCGACGCCGCAGAGGCCGTCTCCGACGCGCCAAGCACCACCAGCACCAAGGGAGAAGCCCAGTGACCGCACTCCTCGAAGTCGAGGACCTCCGGGTCTCCTACGGCAAGATCGAAGCCGTCAAAGGCATCTCCTTCAGCGTCGAAGCCGGCCAGGTCGTCACCCTCATCGGCACCAACGGCGCCGGCAAGACGACGACACTGCGGACGCTCTCGGGCCTCCTGAAGCCGACCTCCGGAAAGATCACGTTCGACGGGAAGCCCCTCAGCGGCATCCCGGCCCACAAGATCGTCTCCTTCGGCCTCGCCCACTCCCCCGAAGGCCGGCACATCTTCCCCCGCCTCACCATCTTCGAGAACCTCCAGCTCGGAGCATTCCTGAGGAAGGACAAGGAAGGGATCGAGAAGGACATACAGCGCGCCTACGACCTCTTCCCGATCCTGGGAGAGCGCCGCAACCAGGCCGCAGGCACCCTGTCCGGCGGCGAGCAGCAGATGCTGGCCATGGGCCGCGCGCTCATGTCCCAGCCCAAGCTGCTGATGCTCGACGAACCCTCCATGGGCCTCTCGCCGATCATGATGCAGAAGATCATGGCGACGATCGTCGAACTCAAGGCCCAGGGCACGACCATCCTGCTGGTCGAACAGAACGCCCAGGCCGCCCTCTCACTGGCCGACCAGGGACACGTCATGGAGGTCGGCAACATCGTCCTCTCCGGCACCGGCCAGGACCTGCTGCACGACGAGTCGGTCCGCAAGGCGTACCTCGGCGAAGACTGACCTTTCCTTCGTCGTACGACGAGGCCCGCGCCCCCTGCTGGGGACGCGGGCCTCGGTCTTTGGTCGGCGTTGGGCTCAGCCCTTGTTGGCCTTCTTCTCATCGGCGTCCAGAATGACCGCCTCCGCGACCTGCTGCATCGACATCCGCCGGTCCATCGACGTCTTCTGGATCCACCGGAACGCGGCAGGCTCCGTCAGCCCGTACGAGGTCTGAAGGATCGACTTCGCCCGGTCCACGAGCTTGCGCGTCTCCAGACGCTGAGTGAGGTCCGCGACCTCGTTCTCCAGCTCCTTCAGCTCCGTGAACCGGGACACCGCCATCTCGATCGCCGGCACGACATCGCTCTTGCTGAAGGGCTTCACCAGGTACGCCATCGCACCGGCGTCCCGCGCCCGCTCGACGAGGTCGCGCTGCGAGAAGGCGGTGAGCATCAGGACAGGGGCGATGCGCTCCTCGGCGATCTTCTCGGCGGCCGAGATCCCGTCCAGCTTGGGCATCTTCACGTCGAGGATCACGAGGTCCGGCTTGTGCTCACGGGCGAGCTCGACGGCCTGCTCACCGTCACCGGCCTCGCCGACGACGCTGTAGCCCTCTTCCTCCAGCATCTCTTTGAGGTCGAGGCGGATCAGGGCCTCGTCCTCGGCGATGACGACACGGGTCGTCAGCGGAGGCACGTGCGACTTGTCGTCGTCGGGCGCGTCTACGGGCTGGGGCGACTCGGGGGCGGTCACGGGGGCTCCTTGTTACGGGCCGGGCAGGTACTGCTGCTTGTGCAGCCTACCTAGAGGCGGGGAGCTGCGGTGACCCGGTATGCTTCCGTGCAGCCAGTCCTGCCGGGTTGGTGGAATGGCATACACGGATGTCTCAAACACATCTGCCTGAGAGGGCTTGCGGGTTCGAGTCCCGCACCCGGCACTTCCAACGCATGAAGCGGATGTCCACGTTCTCGTGAACATCCGCTTTTTGCTGCGCGGAGTTGCGATCACTCACTCAGAGTAGCCGTATGAACTTTCACGGCACTGAGGTTCAGCAGAAGGCAGTCACGCTACTGCGGGACGGGGCGAAGAACGCGGATATCGCACGGAAATTCGGCGTCCCGGCAGGCACGATCAGCTACTGGAAGCATCTCGACCGAGCCAGGCGGGGCGAGTGTCCGGGCAAGCACGATCCGAAGTGCCCGCGATGCGACGGCAGAGATCTGGACTCGACCGCATACAGCTACCTACTGGGTCTCTACCTCGGAGACGGCCACATCAGCCGCTACTCCGAGCATCGAGTGCCCAACCTAATGATCACGTGCGATGAAGCCTGGCCCGGCCTGATGGACGCCTGCGAGCAGGCCATGCGCGCGGTGTTTCCCGGCAATGCCGTCTGCCGCGTCCGGAAGATCGGCTGCCGCAACGTGAAGGTCTACTCGAAGCACCTGCACTGCTTGTTTCCCCAGCACGGCCCCGGCAGAAAGCACGAGCGCTCCATCGCCCTCGAACCCTGGCAACAGGCCATCGTCGATGAACACCCTTGGGAGTTCATCCGAGGCCTGATCCACTCGGACGGGTGCCGCATCACCAACTGGACGACCCGCCTCGTGGCCGGTGAACACAAGCGCTACGAATATCCCCGGTACTGCTTCAGCAACAGGTCCGCCGACATCATGCGGCTCTTCACCGATGCCCTGGACCAGGTAGGGGTCGACTGGCGGCAGATGAACCACTGCAACATCTCCATCGCCCGCAAAGCCTCAGTCGCCCTCCTGGACACCCACGTAGGCCCCAAACACTGACCTACTTGTCGTCCTCCCCGATGTGATGCACCCGGACCAGGTTCGTCGAGCCCGACACCCCGGGCGGGGAGCCGGCCGTGATGACGACCACGTCGCCCTTCTCGCACCGTCCGTAGCGCAGCAAGAGTTCGTCCACCTGGTCGACCATCGCGTCCGTGGAGTCGACCTGCGGGCCGAGGTACGTCTCCACGCCCCACGTCAGGCTGAGTTGGGACCGCGTCGCCGGTTCCGGGGTGAAGGCCAGGAGGGGGATCGGGGACCGGTAGCGGGACAGTCGCCGAACCGTGTCGCCGGACTGAGTGAAGGCCACCAGGAACTTCGCGCCGAGGAAGTCGCCCATCTCCGCCGCGGCCCGGGCGACAGCCCCTCCCTGGGTGCGGGGCTTGTTCCGTTCCGTCAGCGGCGGGAGGCCCTTCTCGAGGATGTCCTCCTCCGCCGCCTCCACGATCTTGGCCATCGTCCGGACGGTCTCGATCGCGTGCTTGCCCACGCTCGTCTCGCCGGACAGCATCACCGCGTCCGTGCCGTCGATGACCGCGTTGGCGACATCGGACGCCTCCGCACGCGTCGGCCGCGCGTTCTCGATCATCGAGTCCAGCATCTGGGTCGCGACGATCACCGGCTTGGCGTTGCGCTTGGCCAGCTTGATCGCGCGCTTCTGGACGATCGGCACCTGCTCCAGCGGCATCTCCACGCCCAGGTCGCCGCGGGCCACCATGATCCCGTCGAAGGCGGCGACGATGTCCTCGATGGCGTCCACCGCCTGGGGCTTCTCCACCTTGGCGATCACGGGAACCCGGCGCCCCGCCGTGTCCATGATCCGGTGGACGCCCTCGATGTCGCGTCCGGAGCGTACGAAGGACAGGGCGATCACGTCGAAGCCCATGCGCAGCGCCCAGCGCAGGTCCTCCTCGTCCTTCTCCGACAGCGCCGGAACGGAGACCGCCACGCCGGGCAGGTTGAGGCCCTTGTGGTCGGAGATCATGCCGCCCTCGATCACTCGGGTGTGGACGCGGGGGCCCTCCACCGAGGTGACCTCCAGGCAGACCTTGCCGTCGTCCACGAGGATGCGTTCGCCGACGGCGACGTCGGAGGCGAGTCCGGCGTACGTCGTTCCGCACTGCCGCTGATCGCCTTCCGCGCCCTCTTCCACCGTGATGGTGAAGGTGTCCCCGCGTTCAAGGAGTACGGGCCCTTCGGTGAAGTGACCGAGGCGGATCTTCGGGCCCTGAAGGTCGGCGAGGAGGCCGACGCTGCGGCCGGTCTCGTCGGAGGCCTTGCGGACGCGGTGGTACCGCTCCTCGTGCTCGGCGTAGCTGCCGTGGCTGAGGTTGAAGCGGGCTACGTCCATTCCGGCGTCGACCAGGTCTTTGATCTGGTCGTAGGAGTCGGTGGCGGGGCCCAGGGTGCAGACGATTTTTGCTCGGCGCATGTTTCGACATTAGGCCTTACCGGCGGGTAGGGAGTTGGTCGCACATGACGACTCAACAACCTCCGGGTGAAGCCCTTTTGACAAGTGTTGAAGTGTGCGGGGCCCCGCTCCGATGAGCATCACAGGAGCAAATACGGCGACCTGTTACAGGGTCGGCGGTGCCATTGTGAACCGTGCGTTGACGTGGGCGTAGACGTGTTGGCGCTGGGGTTCGAGGTCGAGTGGGGCGGCCGTGGTGTCGGCCGCGGCTTCGTAGGCCATGGAGCGGGCGCGGCTCGCCTTGCCCACGAAGCGGGGTTCGGGGTCCTCGGCTCCGATGTCCGCCAGTTCGAGCAGGGACGCCAGGGATGTGCCCAGTGCCTCCGCGTACTCCTTCGCCCGTTGGACGGCTTCCCGGACTGCCTGTTGCCGTGCCTGCCGGTAGACGGGTGAGTCGCGGCGCAGGGCCCACCAGGGTCCGTCGACGCGGGTCAACTCCTGGTCGGCCAGTCGGGTCGTGAGTTCGCCCAGTGCGGTGAAGTCGGTGAGTTCGGCGGTGATGTGGACGTGGCCGTGGTAGGCGTGGACGCGTTCGCCGCGGCCGTGTTCCTTGAGTTCGGGGGTGACGGAGAAGGAGCCGGTCTCGAGGTGTTCGACGGCGTCGCCGTAGGACTTGAGGAGGTCCAGGACGGTGGTGTTGCGGCGGGTGAGGTCGTCGAGGGCGGTGCGGCGGTCCTTGCCGCGGGAGGCGACGGTGACGCCGATGCGGGCGATCTCGGGGTCGACTTCGAGGTGGGCTTCGCCGCGGACGGCGATGCGTGGTGCGTCGGGTGTGCCGTAGGGAACGGTCATAACGACTCACTGTGTCAGTTTTCGCGCGGTGAGTCACCAGATCGAAACCTGTGGGGTCTGTTGCGGTTCAGCATGACCGGGTCAGAATCTACGCGCGTTGTTGACCTTTCCCCGAGGAGATCAAGAGATGGCCTTGAACCGCAGGAAGTTCCTGGAGAAGTCCGCCGTGACGGGAGCGGGGGTCGCGCTGGCGGGTGCCGTGGGAGCTCCTGCCGCGCAGGCCGCGGAGAGCGGGAGGAAGCCGGTGAAGCGGTACTCGCTCACGGTCATGGGCACCACCGACCTGCATGGTCATGTCTTCAACTGGGACTACTTCAAGGACGCGGAGTACAAGGACGCGGCGGGCAACGCGCAGGGTCTGTCGCGGATCTCGACGCTGGTGAACCAGGTCCGCAAGGAGAAGGGCCGCTGCAACACGCTGCTTCTGGACGCGGGCGACACGATCCAGGGCACGCCGCTGACGTACTACTACGCGAAGGTCGACCCGATCACCGCGAAGGGCGGTCCGGTCCATCCGATGGCGGCGGCGATGAACGCCATCGGGTACGACGCGGTGGCGCTGGGCAACCACGAGTTCAACTACGGCATCGAGACGCTGCGGAAGTTCGAGGAGCAGTGCGACTTCCCGCTGCTCGGCGCCAACGCGCTGGACGCGAAGACGCTGAAGCCCGCTTTCCCGCCGTACTTCATCAAGACGTTCCACGTGAAGGGCGCGCCGCCGGTGAAGGTGGCGGTGCTGGGGCTGACGAACCCGGGTATCGCGATCTGGGACAAGGCTTATGTGCAGGGGAAGTTGACGTTCCCGGGGCTTGAGGAGCAGGCGGCGAAGTGGGTGCCGAAGCTGCGGTCGATGGGTGCGGACGTGGTGGTGGTGTCGGCGCACTCGGGTTCGTCGGGGACGTCGTCCTACGGTGATCAGCTGCCGTACGTGGAGAACTCGGCGGCGCTGGTGGCGCAGCAGGTGCCGGGGATCGACGCGATCCTGGTGGGGCACGCGCATGTGGAGATCCCGGAGCTGAAGGTCACCAACACCAAGACCGGGAAGACGGTGGTGCTCTCGGAGCCGCTGGCGTACGCGGAGCGGTTGTCGCTGTTCGACTTCGAGCTGGTCTTCGAGAAGGGCCGCTGGTCGGTCGAGTCCGTCTCGTCCAAGGTGCTCAACTCGAACTCGGTGGCCGACGATCCGAAGATCACCAAGCTGCTGAAGGACGATCACGACGTCGTCGTGAAGTACGTCAACCAGGTGGTGGGGACGGCGACGGCCGCGCTGACGACGGTCGAGGCGCGGTACAAGGACGCCCCGATCATCGACCTGATCACGAAGGTGCAGGAGGACGTGGTGCGGGCGGCGCTGGCGTCGACGGAGTACGCCTCGCTGCCGGTGATCGCGCAGGCTTCCCCGTTCTCCCGGACCTCGGAGATCCCGGCGGGCGCCGTGACGATCCGGGACCTGTCGAGCCTGTACGTGTACGACAACACGCTGGTGGCGAAGTTGCTGACGGGTGCGCAGATCCGGGCGTACCTGGAGTACTCGGCGGAGTACTTCGTGCGGACGGCGGCGGGTGCGCCGGTGGACGTGGAGAAGCTGACGAACGCGAACAACCGTCCGGACTACAACTACGACTACGTGTCGGGGCTGTCGTACGACATCGACATCGCGCAGGCGGCGGGTTCGCGGATCAAGAACCTGACGTTCAACGGTGCCGCTCTGGACGACGCGCAGAAGTTCGTGTTCGCGGTGAACAACTACCGGGCCAACGGCGGCGGGGCGTTCCCGCACGTGGCCTCCGCCACCGAGCTGTGGTCGGAGTCGACGGAGATCCGTACCCGGATCGCGGAGTGGGTGACCGCGAAGGGTGTGCTGGACCCGAAGGACTTCGCGTCGGTGGACTGGAAGCTCACGCGGGACGGTACGCCGGTGTTCTAGGGACGCCGGGGTTCCGCTGGGTCACGCCGGCGACACGCGCTCTGCGCGCTGTCGTCGGCGTTTTCCTCGTCTCCCTCGTTTTCCTCGTCTCCCTCGTCTCCGTCGTCTCCGTCGTCTCCGTCGTCTCCGTCATCGTCCTTCGACCAGGGGGGTCAGGACGGGGGCCTGGCGGGCGGGTGGGATCTGGGGTCGCTGTTCGAGGCCGAAGGTGGTGAAGGCGGTGCGGGCGGGCAGGGGGTAGGGGTTCTTGCCGGTGACGGTGTTGAGGATGGTGGCACTGCGCCAGGCGGCGAGGCCGAGGTCGGGGGCGCCGACGCCGTGGGTGTGGCGCTCGGCGTTCTGCACGTACACGTGACAGTCGGCGCCGCTGACGGAGGGGTCGAGGTCGAGTCTGAACTGCTCGTCGACGCGGGGGCGTTCGCGGCTGTCGCGGCGCAGGTAGGGGTCGAGTCCGGCGAGGATGCGGTCGAGGGGGCGTTCGCGGTAGCCGGTGGCGAGGACGACGGCGTCGGTGGTGAGGCGGGAGCGGCTGCCCTGCTGGATGTGTTCGAGGTGGAGTTCGATCTTCGTGGTGGCGATGCGTCCGGCGGTACGGACGCGGACGCCGGGGGTGAGGACGGCGTCGGGCCAGCCGCCGTGCAGGGTGCGGTGGTAGAGCTCGTCGTGGATGGCGGCGATGGTGTCGGCGCCGATGCCGCGGTGGAGCTGCCACTGGGTGGTGCCGAGGCGGTCGCGGACGCTTTCGGACAGGGCGTGGAAGTAGCGGGTGTGGTCGGGGGTGAAGTGTTCGAGGCCGAGCTTGGAGTACTCCATGGGCGCGAAGGCTTCGGTACGGCCGAGCCAGTGCAGTCGTTCGCGGCCCGTGGGACGGTTGCGGAGCAGGTCGAGGAAGACCTCGGCACCGGACTGTCCTGAGCCGACGACGGTGACGTGGTCGGCGGCGAGCAGGCTCCGGCGGTGGTCGAGGTAGTCGGCGGCGTGGATGACGGGTACGCCGGGGGCCTCGACGAGGGGCTTGAGCGGTTCCGGCACGCAGGGCTCTGTGCCGATGCCGACGACGATGTTCTTGGTGTAGGTACGCCCGAGGGCCTCGGCCTCGCCGTCGCTGTCGAGCTGGGTGAAGTCGACCTCGAAGACGTCGCGTTCGGGGTTGAAGCGGACGGCGTCGACCTGGTGGCGGAAGTGCAGGCCGGGGAGGTTCTCGGCGACCCAGCGGCAGTAGGCGTCGTACTCGGCGCGCTGGATGTGGAAGCGCTCGGCGAAGTAGAAGGGGAACAGGCGCTCGCGGGCCTTGAGGTAGTTGAGGAAGGTCCAGTCGCTGGCGGGGTCGACGAGGGTCACCAGGTCGGCGAGGAAGGGGACCTGGACGGTGGCGCCGTCGATCAGGAGTCCGGGGTGCCAGTGGAAGGCGGGGTGCTGTTCGTAGAAGACGGCGTCGAGGGTGGTGAGGGGCTGGGCGAGGGCGGCGAGGGAGAGGTTGCAGGGGCCGATGCCGATGCCGACGAGGTCGCGGGGTGCGTCGGGCTCGTGGTGTGGGGGGTGGGGGTTCATCGGGGGGTGGTTCCTTCCACGAGGTGCAGGAGTGCGGTGAGGTGGGCCGGCTGGGTGGTGGGGTTGAGGAGGGTGGCCTTGAGCCAGAGCCGGTGCGCTGCGCGGGCTCGGCCGAGGACGGCGCGGCCGTCGGTGAGGAGTTGTCGGCGTACGGCCGCTACGGCACCGTCGGTGGCGTCTGCGGGTCGGAACAGAACCGTGCTGATGGTGGGCGGTTCGTGGAGTTCGAACCCGGGGTGCCGTTCGACGAGTGCGGCGAACTCCTGCGCTGTTGAGCAGACTTGGTCGACGAGGGCGGCGAGTCCCGCGCGGCCCAGGGTTTTCAGCGTGACGGCGATCTTGAGGACGTCCGGGCGGCGGGTGGTGCGCAGGGAGCGGCCGAGGAGGTCGGGGAGACCGGCTTCGGTGTCGTCGTCGGCGTTGAGATAGTCGGCGCGGTGGTTCAGGGCGGCGAGGTCGTCTGTGTCGCGGACGGCCAGGAGGCCTGCGGCGACGGGTTGCCAGCCGAGTTTGTGCAGGTCGAGTGTGACGGTGTCGGCGCTGTTGATGCCGGTGAGCTTGGCTCGGTGCCGCGGGCTGAAGAGGAGGCCGCCGCCGTAGGCCGCGTCGACGTGGAGGCGTGCGCCGCGTTGTGCGCAGAGGGCGGCGATGTCGGGGAGGGGGTCGATGAGGCCGGCGTCGGTGGTGCCTGCGGTGGCGGCGATGACCGAGGGTCCGTGGAGGGCCTTGTCCAGGGTTGCGGGGTCGAGGGTGCCGGTGGGGGTGGGGACGATCACCGGTTCGGGCAGGCCCAGGAGCCAGGCGGACCTTGGGAGGGAGTGGTGGGCGTTCTCGCCGCAGACGAGGCGGACACCCGGGCCCAGGGTCTCTCGGGCCAGGAGGAGGGCGAGTTGGTTGGATTCCGTGCCACCGGTTGTGATCAGAGCGTCGGGCCGGTGGGGGCTTGTCGCGCCCCGCGGCGGAGCCGCATATCGATACAGTCCCGCGCCCTCAAGTGTCTCGGCGTAGACCTCGTCTGCCAGTGCACGTGTCACCCGGGCCTCAAGCTCCGACGCCGCCGGAGCCTGGTCCCAGGAGTCCATTGAAGGGTTCAGGACGCTGACGGCCAGGTCGGCTGCCGCGGCCACTGCCAGCGGTGGGCAGTGGAGGTGGGCCACGCAGGAGGGGTCCGCGGGGTCCGCCGCGCCTTCTGCCAGTGCTCGCACCAGGTGCCGTAGGCCCTCCGGGTCGCCCTCGTCCGGGAGTACGGCCCCGACCGCGTCCCGCACCCGGGCCGAGACCGCCTCAGGGCCCCCGGCCGGCAGTGGCCCACCCCTCAGACGTACCCCCTCCCCCAGGGCGTCCAGAACCGTGTCGAGCAGTGGGCGCAGCACATCGCCGCTTTCGGGGCCCGAGGCCAGTGGCGGGGTGCTCATCGTCGACCTCCGGGAGCGCTGGGGGCTTCCAGCTTGGACGGAGCCGGCTGGGCGCGCCCGGAGAGTTCAACGATCCTGACCCGAAAGGGGGTACTGCCGTACGGGGAAAGCGTGTTGGGTCGAGGGTGGTGGGGACTTCAGTGGGAGAGGCCGTCGTCCTCCTCCTCGTCCTCTTCCTCGTCGTCGACCAGGTCGTTGGCCTGTGGGTGGAGGAGGATCTGGCCGGCGAGCTGGCGTACTTCGTCGATCATTCGGTCGAGCTCTTCGCGTGAACCGAATGGGTGGACCGTGGTTGCCCTCGCCTCGGGACTGTCCGCGAGACTCATCAGACGGTCCACCGCCTGCCGGGCTTCTGCTACTGCCTGCCGCAGGGCACGCCGTTCGGCGCCGAGTTTGTCGGTGAGGGAGAGCCCGGTGCCGGAAGGAGAACTCTGCTGAAGCCGTTCGTCTTCTGCCTGTTGTGTCTTCGTGGGGTCGGATGTGGCCACGACCCGCCACTGATCGAGGAGTTCGAGCGCTACGCCCCCCTTGTCCCGGAGCTTGTGGTCCGGCTCGCTGAGGTCGACCGCAGGGATGGTGTACATGTCGGTCGTCTTGCGGGCCAGGAGCTGAGCCTTGGTGAAGGAGTTCAGGCATTCCCGCCCCGCCTCGAATGCGGAGGCTGCGAAGGCCAGGGTCCACAGCCCTTCCTCGGAGTCGGAGAGGCCGGCGACGATCACGTCGGTGTTGGCGCGGAAGGGCACGGTCTTGCCAACCGCGGACCCGACATTCCGGGTGATGAGTTTGTCCGCGATGAGTGCGGTTCCCCCGGCGACCACCAGGGTCTGTCGTGCGTTGATGTCGCCTTTGAGCGCTGGTGCGACGAGGTCGGTGAAGTCCTCGACCGGGGCGGGTTGCCAGTCTCCGAGTACCTGCTTGGTGAGCACTCCGCCGTTCGCCCACGCGTTCCGCGCCTGTTGCAGTGAGCCCGCCTTGTAGCCGCGCCAGGGCAGATCGATGACCGGGCCGAGGAGTTCGGCGTATCCCGAGTTCGACATCCTGCCGGTGCCCTTGATGTCCTTGGCGAACCTCTTGACTTGTTCGCGGACCTCTGGCCGAGTCAAGAAATGCGTCAGGTAGACGGCCCGCCACAGGGGAGTTGCCGGAATTCCGGGGTCGCCGAAGACGGCGGGGAGTTCCTCAGGCCTGCGCCGTCCCAGTGCGAGACCGATGATTCCGTCGAGCAGACTGTTCTGGGGCAGTCCGGGCAGGCGTACCCGGCTGATGGCCCGGCTGCCGACCTCCACGTTCTGCGCGGCTGCCTCCCAATGCCGGAACTCGACGTGGATGGAGGCGAGGATGGACCGGACGGCGTCGTCGAAGACTTCTTCGGCGGAGAGTCCGGCGGAGCCGTGACGGTGGACGCCGACGGTGATCTGGGCGGGAACCACCAGCGTCTGACCGAGACGTACCGAGCGGTCCGCCGGCTGCGTCTGTGTCACTCCCCGCTGGAACTCGGCAAGGAGGGTGCTGAGCATTTCCTGGCGTCCCAGAGCCATGCGCTGGCTCAAGGCCTTCTCGGGGGCACCGCGGCGCTGAGTCTTCTCCGCCGTGAGGATCTTGAGCGCTGTGTCAGCGATGTCCTCCGCATAGGGTGCGCTCTCGTCCGTGAGCAGTGCCCAGGCACTGGTCAGGCGGGTGATGCCGTCGCGTACGGCGAGAACGTCCACGTGTTCGTCGCCGTCGGCGAACTCAAGACGGCAAGGGTGAGCGATGACCGCGCGGGTGATTCTTCGGGCGAGAATTGAACGGTCGTAAGGATTCGGGTTGGCGTGCCGGGTCTGCTCGATGGTCTGCTTGAGATGATCGCGCAGGTGCTTGCGGTCGCGGTACCGGTATCTGACACGGGCGAGCGGTCGTCCCTGTTCGTCGATGTCGCCGTGCACCTCGGGGTCCTCGACTGGGAGGGCTTCTTGGCTTGTGCGGGGCTGGTGGCCGGGAAAGAGTTCGGTCAGCCAGACGCGAGTGTGGAGCGAGCGAAGGGTGGCGCCTTCCACGTGCTCCTCGATGAGGGCGGAGCCCTGTCCCTTGGGGGCGCTCAACTGGGCGGCGGCAGCCTCTGGGGAGATGATGGCGCGTGCGACGGCGTGCCAGGCGTCCTCGTCCAGAGCCGCGCCGTCGGCCGCCATACCTGCTTTCACCAGCTGCGCGCGTCCACCGGGGGTGGAGTAGGAGGGAAGGGTCCGCTCGAAGCCAGAGACGGTGAAGTCCCCGCCCGCAAAGCTGAAGGAGATCGTCTCGGGACCGGCCGGGGAGGCTTGCATACCTTGACCTTGGCCGGCCTGATCCTGGGATTCAGTGGAGCTGCTCACACTCTTCCTTTCTTTGACCTGCCGAGACTGTGTATGTCACCCGTCTGATTGCTGGCCCGGTGTGCCATACGCCGGTAGACTGGCCTTGCAGTCAGGGCCACGCGCAGCGCGTGTGCCAGGTCTGCTTTCACGAACCCCGGCCCTCGGCCGGGGTTCGTCATGTACGGGGTGATGATGAGAGTCAGCACGGCTTAGGGGGCGCCGCTTTCGGCAAATGGCGCGCGTACCAGCCCCACATGAACTCCCGGCTCTGCTGCTGCGCGATGGCCTGGCAGGCGCTGTATGCGGCTAGATCGGCCATCTGGAGCCAGGCGGAGGTGTGTGCGGGAACCTCGACGGCCGTCACAGGGATACGGCCGGGTCTCACCTGCTCATGCACTTCGCTGTAAAGATGCTCACTGCCGTCGCCGTCGACGACGAGTCGGGCGGTCTCACCCGCTTCCGCGAGCCTTCGGTCAAGACCGCGCAACAGCCGGTCGTAAGCACGGCGCTTCGCCACTCCCCAATGTGCCGGCTCCCGGGTGTAGACGGTGACGATCTGGATGCCGGGGTGGGTTCCGATCAGGTCGAGGGCCTGCTGGGCCATGCGGTAGCGCTCTATCTTGAGCGGGTTGCGTCCACCCGGACGGCCTCGGCCCGCCAGGAAGTCGCTCGCATGGAGTTCGTAGTCGACGGGGATGCCGTGGTTCTTGCACCATTCCTCACGCAATGCCTGCCAAGTTCTCAGAATGTGCGGAGCGTCAGCGACGGGAATACCTACGGCGGTGTAGAGCGCAAAGCCAGTTCGGGGAATGCCGGATTCGTCGATGTAGTACACGCGATCGACCGGCTTGGATGCATTGATGGCTGTTCCTGGCCCTTCGCTCGAATCCGGACGTCGTCAGAACGACATGCGGCTGCACCGCATCGAACTGATCACTCCGGCCGGGCTCAGAGCCGACCGGGCAAGCGGATTCGGGCGATACGCGCTGCGTCTCCTCACCACCACGCTTCTCGGTCTCTCCCTCGGTGGCCTGCGTGGATCCAACGATCCGTGAGGTCCGCCAGTTCGAGTGTCCGAGACACACAGCCTGTCGCCGTGTGTGGGGCCGCGAGTGATGAAGGGCTCGTACGGTTTCAGGCTAGACCCGCATCTTTCACACCGTCAACTTCCAACCCAGAGGCCCCGAAGGCCGCTGCCGCGAGCAATGACACGCGCGACAGCGGCCAGCGACTCACGCCTGCCTCACCCGCAACGCACGTCCCAGGTCGTCGAGTTGGTCGGTGAGTTTGCGGCGCAGGGCGGGGATGGGGTCGGCGTCGCGCAGACAGCTCTCGCCGAGGCGGAGGGTGTCCTCGTCGATGGCGTAGTCGGGGAAGGCCCAGCGGCCCACGGCGTCGGCGATGGCGGGGCCGCGGCGGGCGGCGAGGGCGACGGCGTCGTCGTAGTAGCGGGGCACGTACTGCCGTACGAGATCGGCCTGTTCGGGTTGCCAGAAGCCCTGGGCGGTGGCGGTGAAGAGGTAGTTGGAGAGGTCGTCGCGGGTGAACATGGCGTCCCAGGCGGCCGCCTTGGCCTCTTCGGAGGGGAGGGCGGCGCGGCAGCGGGCGGCGCCCTCCCGGCCGGTGGCGGAGGGGTCGCGGGCGAGTTCGGCGGCGATGGCGGCCTCGTCGGTGGCGCCGAGGACGGCGAGGCGGGCGAGGACGCGCCAGCGCAGTTCGGGGTCGAGTTCGGGTCCGCCGGGGACGGTGCCGTCGGCGAGCCAGGCGGCGATGGTGTCGGGGTGGGCGGCGACGTTGATGCAGTGGCGTACGGCGATCAGCCGCAGGCCGGGGTTGTCGCCGTCCTCGGTGCGGCGGATGAGGTCGCGGCACAGGGCGGTGAGGAGGGACAGCGCGGCGGGGCGTTCCTCGGGGGTGATGTAGCGGTCGGCGACGTAGGTGGCCGCGAAGGCGAGGACGCCCTGGACGAGGGCGAGGTCGGTTTCGTGCGGGAGGTGGGCGCGGGCGGCCTCCAGGTAGGCGGAGGGCGGGAGTTCGCCGTCGCGGACGGCGTCGCGCAGGGCGTTCCAGACGACGGCGCGGGTCAGTGGCGAGGGGAGTCCGGAGAGGCACTCGGTGACCGTGGTGAAGGACTGGGGGTCGAAGCGGACCTTGGCGTAGGTGAGGTCGCCGTCGTTGAGGAGCAGGAGGGCGGGGCGCTTGCCGATGGGGAGGGGTTCGCTCTGGGGGACGTCGAGGTCGAGGCGGTCGCGCAGGACGAGGTGGCGGCCCTCGTCGGTGACGTCCTGGTCGTAGAGGCCGACCGCGATGCGGTGCGGGCGGCTGCCCTTGTGCTCGACCTGGAGGGTGTACGTGGCTTCCTCGCCGCGCGTGACGACGGGCCGCAGGGTGTCGACGCCGGTGGTGCGCAGCCAGGCGTCGGCCCAGGCGTGGACGTCGCGTTCGGTGGCGGAGGCGAGGGAGTCGATGAAGTCGGCGAGGGTGGCGTTGCCGAACTTGTGCCGGGCGAAGTGGGTGTTGATGCCGGCGAGGAAGTCCTTCTCGCCGAGCCAGTGCACGAGCTGGCGCAGGGCGGAGGCGCCCTTGGCGTAGGAGATGCCGTCGAAGTTGAGCATGGCCGAGGCGGTGTCCTCGACGGCTTCGGGGGCGACGGGGTGGGTGGAGGGGCGCTGGTCGGCGTCGTAGCCCCAGCCCTTGCGCATGACACCGAAGTCGACCCAGGTGTCGGTGAAGCGGGTGGCTTCGGTGAGGGTCTGGTAGCCCATGTACTCGGCGAAGGACTCGTTGAGCCAGATGTCGTCCCACCAGCGCAGGGTGACGAGGTCGCCGAACCACATGTGGGCCATCTCGTGGGCGATGACCATGGCGCGGGTCTGGCGCTCGGTGTCGGTGACGGCGGAGCGGTAGACGAACTCGTCGCGGAAGGTGACGAGGCCGGGGTTCTCCATGGCGCCGGCGTTGAACTCGGGGACGAACGCCTGGTCGTAGGAGTCGAAGGGGTAGGGCTCCTCGAACTTCTCGTGGTAGCGGTCGTAGCACTGCCGGGTGATCTCGAAGATCTCGTCGGCGTCCGGGTCGAGGTAGGGGGCGAGGGAGCGGCGGCAGTGGATGCCGAAGGGCAGGCCGCGGTGTTCGGTGCGTACGGAGTGCCAGGGGCCGGCGGCGACCGCGACGAGGTAGGTGGAGATGAGGGGGGTGGGGGCGGCCTGCCAGCGGCCTTCGCCGAGGTGTTCGGTGATGCCGTTGGCGAGGACGCTCCAGCCTTCGGGGGCGGTGACCGTGAGGTCGAAGACGGCCTTGAGGTCGGGCTGGTCGAAGGCGGCGAAGACGCGCTGGACGTCCTCCATGAACAGCTGGGTGTAGACGTACGACTCGCCGTCGCTGGGGTCCGTGAAGCGGTGCATGCCCTCGCCGGTGCGGGAGTAGCGCATGACGGCGTCGATCCGCAGTTCGTGCTCGCCGGCGGTCAGGCCCTTCAGGGGGAGCCGGTTGCCGTCGAGGGTCTCCGGGTCGAGGGGGCGGCCGTCGAGGGTCGCCTCTCGCAGTTCGGCCGGCTTGAGCTCTACGAAGGTGTCCGCCTCCGCGCGCGCGGTGAACCTGACGACGGTCCGGGACGTGAAGGTCTCGTCGCCGGTGGTGAGGTCGAGCGCGATGGTGTAGCGGTGAACGTCGAGGAGCTTGGCACGGGTCTGCGCTTCGTCGCGCGTCAGTACGGACATGCAGGACATGCTGCCTGATGGCAGGGCCAACTCACAGAGGCGGATCGGTACACGCCTTATGTCCGGTCCTGTTCGAGCTCCTCGGTGTGCGCCCCCTGTCCGCGCTGGAGGGGGACGCGGGCGTCGGGGTGGGGCAGGGCGGGGTGGGGGGTGGTGGGCGCGGCCTGGTTCTCGCCGTGGCCCTCGCCCAGGTCCTCGCCATGGTCCTCGCCGTGCTCCTCGCCGTGGCCTTTGACGAGGGCGCGCAGTTCGCGCACCTCGTGTTCGAGGGCGAGGTGGCGGCGGTGGGCGTCGAAGAGGTAGCGGACCTTGGTGCGCAGGGCCCAGGGGTCGATGGGCTTCATCACGAGGTCGGCGACGCCGAGGGCGAAGGCGGCGGAGGTGAGTTCGTGGTCGGGGCCGAAGCCGGTGAGCAGGATGACGGGGATGTGCTGGGTCTGTTCCAGGCGGCGCATCCAGCGGACCACGTCGAGGCCGCTGACGCCGGGCATCCGCACGTCGAGGAGCAGGAGGCCGACCTGGCCCCGGAGCACCTGCTTGAGGGCCTCGTCACCGCTGGTGGCGCGGCCGAGCCGGTAGCCCAGCGGGGCCAGGGCGCTCTCCAGGGCGTAGAGCGTGTCCTCGTGGTCGTCGACGATGAGGATCCTGGCATCCGACGGCATGGCCCGACGTCCCTCCCTCGCGGACGATCCAGCCTACGCCCGGGTGCTGACGGGGAGTGCTCGCAGGCTGACAAGGAGTGCACGGGGCAGCATGCCGTGTGTGTCCCGCGGGGTCAATCGGCCGTGGTGGTGCTGCCGTTGACGGCGTCCTCGGCGATGCGCTCGTGGTGCCGGATGACCTCGGCGATGATGAAGTTGAGGAACTTCTCGGCGAAAGCCGGGTCGAGTTTGGCGTTCTCGGCGAGGGTGCGCAGCCGTTCGATCTGGCGGGACTCGCGGGCCGGGTCGGCGGGGGGCAGCTGGTGGCGGGCCTTGAGGTGGCCGACCTGCTGGGTGGCCTTGAACCGCTCGGCGAGCATGTGGACTACGGCCGCGTCGATGTTGTCGATGCTGTCCCGCAGCCGCGCGAGCTCCTCACGGACGGCGGGGTCGACGTCACCGTTTCCGGTGTTGCTGGTGGTCATGGTCGACAACATTACGGGGAGGGGGTGAAGGGAAAGATCGCCGGATGCGCCCACCAGGAGGCACGACAGGCGCCCCCCCCTCAACGCCCGCCCCTCAAACCCTCGGCAGATCCCCCGGATCCGGGACCTGGTTGCTCCAGCCGCCGGGGACCGTTCGGGCTTCCTGGGCTCGGAAGCGGATGGGGGGCATGCCTACGCGGCGGGTGAAGAGGCGGGAGAAGTAGGCGGGGTCGTCGTAGCCGACGCGGCGGGCGATCGCGGCGACGGGGAGTTCCGTGGCGGCGAGGAGTTCCTTGGCGCGGTCGAGGCGGATACCGAGGAGGTAGTCCTTGGGGCTGCACCCGGCGCCCCGGCGCACGGCGGTGCGCAGTTCGGCGAGGGTCATGCCGTGCCGGCCCGCGTGGTCGGCGACGGACATCGGCTTGAAGGCGTCACGGGCGAGGGCCTTGAGGACGGGGTCGCCGTCAGGGGCGAGGTCGGCGCGGGCGCGACGCAGGGCGACCAGCAGTTCGTGGACCGCGGCGCCCGTCTCCACCTCCAGGAGCGGGTTGTCGCGACGGGCGGCGCGCGCGATCCGGGCGATCACCGCGCGGGGACCGGCGGCATCGGACAGCGCCACCACGGGACGGTCCGGTTCGATGTACCCGAGTTCGGTGTACGTCGTCGTGGCGGGCCCGGTGAAGCCGACGAACCCCTCGTCCCAGCCGGTGACGGGGTCCGGCGCGTAGTGGTGCGGGACGCCCGGCGTGAGCCACAGCAGAGCGGGCGCGGTGACCGTCCGGCGCCGCCCGTCGGGGGTCTCGTACCACCCGGTGCCGCTGCTGACGACGACGGCGACGTGGCTGTCGAGAGTGCGGGGGCCGACGGTGGGCAGCGGACCGTACTGGAGGCCGACGCCGAGGCAGACGAGGCCGAGGCGGTGGTGGACGGGGCCGGGAGTGAGGAACCGCATCCAGGTGTGGTACATCGCCGCGCCTCCCACGCATCCCTTCGGCTCGACGACGGCCGCTCCGGTCCGACGACGGCCGCTCCGGTCCGACGACCGTCGCTTCGGCTCGACGACCGTCGCTTCGGCTCGACGACCGTCGCTTCGGTCCAAGCAGCGCCGATCTTTGTCCATGGACGTGGTCGCCGCCAGTCGTGAAGGTGGAGCCTATGAGCGAGTTCTCGACGGGTGAAACCGATTTCCTGCTGGACGGACGGCCGGTGCGACTGCTGTCCGGCGCGCTGCACTACTTCCGGGTCCACGAGGCGCAGTGGGGGCACCGGCTGGCGATGCTGCGGGCGATGGGCCTGAACTGCGTCGAGACGTACGTGCCGTGGAACCTCCACGAGCCGCGCCCCGGCGACTTCCGGGACACGGAGGCGCTGGGCCGGTTTCTGGACGCGGCCCAGGAGGCCGGGCTGCGGGCGATCGTCCGTCCCGGCCCCTACATCTGCGCGGAGTGGGAGAACGGCGGCCTGCCGCACTGGCTGCGGGGTCATCCCCGGACGAGCGACGAGGTGTACCTGGGACAGGTGGAGCGCTGGTTCCGGCGGCTGCTGCCGCAGGTCGTGGAGCGGCAGGTAGACCGGGGCGGCCCGGTGCTGATGGTCCAGGTGGAGAACGAGTACGGCAGCTACGGCTCGGACACCGGCTACCTGCGCCGGCTGGCGGAGCTGCTGCGCGCGGTGGGCGTGACCGTCCCTCTGTTCACCTCGGACGGCCCCGAGGACCACATGCTCACCGGTGGCTCGCTCCCCGGTGTCCTCGCCACGGTCAACTTCGGCTCCGACGCCCGCGCGGCCTTCGAGACGCTGCGCCGGTACCGCCCGGACGGCCCGCTGATGTGCATGGAGTTCTGGTGCGGCTGGTTCGACCACTGGGGCGGCGAGCACGTCGTCCGGGACGCCGGTGACGCGGCCGAGGCGCTGCGGGAGATCCTGGAGTGCGGTGCCTCGGTGAACCTGTACATGGCGCACGGCGGCACGAACTTCGCCGGCTGGTCGGGCGCCAACCGGGGCGGGGGCGCGCTGCACGACGGCCCGCTGGAGCCGGACGTGACGTCGTACGACTACGACGCGCCGATCGACGAGTACGGCCGACCCACGGAGAAGTTCCAGCGGTTCAGGGAGGTGCTCGCCGCGTACGGCCCGGTGGCCGAACTGCCGCCCGCACCGGCCGTGTTGGGGCAGCCCCACGAGGTGCTCCTGTCCGGGTGGGCGGCCCTGTCCGCCGTACTGGAGGAGCGCGGCGGGACGCCCATCGAGGGTCCCGTGCCGCCGACCTTCGAGGACCTGGACGTGGACCGGGGGCTGGTGCGGTACGAGGTGGACGTGCCGGGGCCGCGGCAGCCGTATCCGCTGATCGCGCGCGGCCTCAGGGACCTCGCGGTGGTGTACGTCGACGGGGAGCGGGCCGGGGTGCTCACCGAGGACGACGTGCAGCTCAAGGAGCCGGTAGCCGGGCCCGCGCGGGTGGAGCTGTGGGTGGAGTCGCTGGGCCGGGTCAACTACGGGCCCAGGAGCGGGGAGGCGAAGGGGATCACGGGAGGTCTGCTGCACGAGCGGCAGTTCCTGCACGGGGTACGGGCGACGGGGCTGCGGCTGGACGCACTGGACTCCATCGACACGCTGCACTCCATCGACTCGGTCGACACGCTGCACTCCATCGACTCGGTCGACACGCTGCACTCCATCGACTCGGTGGGGCCGGCGGGCCCGGACTCGTCGGCGGGACCGGACTCGTCGGCGGGGATCGGCTTCGCGGCGGTCCCCGGGGACGGCTCTCCCGGCCTGTACCGGGGTGTATTGAGCGTGCGCGGCGCGGGGGACGCGGTGCTGGAGCTGCCGGGCTGGGCCCGGGGCTTCGTCTGGGTCAACGGCTTCAATCTGGGCCGGTACTGGTCGGTGGGCCCGCAGCGGTCGCTGTACGTGCCCGGTCCGGTGCTGCGGGAGGGCGGCAACGACGTGTGGGTCCTTGAGCTGGAGGCGGCGCCGGCCGACGGGCCCGTCCTGCGTCTGCGTGCCCCGGATCCGATCCCCCTGGATCCGCGCCCGACCTCGTAGAGTGGAATCGGGTTCAGGGCGTCTTGGGGGTACGGGCGTGGCGAACGACGGACCGGTCCAGCACGGCTACCCGCATCTGGAGACGGTGCGGGCGGCGATCACCGCGCTCTACAAGCGGCTCTCCTACGACACGGTGCAGACGTTCGCGACGAGCGTGGCGCCGGTGGACGTGGCGTTCTGCGACACCGACGACCTCTATCTGGGGGCCCAGCGGGTGGCGCGGGAGCTGGTGCGGCACTACCGTCTCCCGGACGCGCGGTTCGTCGTGAGCTTCCGGGAGATGACCCACGCGGCGAACGTCGAACTCACCGCGGGGCCCGAGTACTTCGTCGAACTCAACGACCGGTTCCGCACCCACCGGCGGGACATCGGGGCGGCGCTGGCCCACGAGGTCATGCACGTGTACCTGCACCGGCTTGACCTGTCCTTCCCCGGGGTGCGCGAGAACGAGATCCTCACGGACACGGCGACGACATATCTGGGGGCGGGGTGGCTGCTGCTGGACGCGTACCGGGAAGACGCGGCGTCGTCCCAGAAGCTGGGGTATCTGACGCCGGAGGAGTTCGGGTACGTCCTGGCGAAACGGTCCCTGGTGTTCGGTGAGGACCCCTCGGTGTGGTTCACCAGTCCGCAGGCGTACACGGCGTACGGGAAGGGCCTCGCGCTGGCCCGCGAGGACGAGCAGCAGCCCCCGCTGACGGCGGCGGGCTGGGCGGGCCGCCGCCGGTACGCCCGCGACCGCCGGCACGGCGGCCCCGGACCGGGCCAAGGTCAGGGCCCGGGCACCCGTTACGCCTTCACCCCGGACGGCACCGGCAGCCTGCGTGTGTCGTTCCCCTGCCCCACCTGCCACCAGCGGATCCGAGTGCCGGTCCGAGGGCGGGTGCGGGCCCGGTGCGCGCTGTGCCGGACAGTGCTGGAGTGCGACACGTAGAGCACGCCGCCTCTCCCCTCTCCCCTCTCCTGCACCTCACGCCTCATCCCTCCCCCCGCCGCGGCAGCACCCCGCACAACCCCGCGCTCACCACGAACCCCCCGACCACCCACGGCATGGCCGCCCCCAGCGCGGCGCCCAGTCCTTCGTCCGCGTGGGAGAAGAACACCGTCCCCACGATCCCGGCGCCCACCGCGCCCCCGAACTGCTGGGCCGTGGAGAAGATCCCCGAGGCACCGCCCGCCAGTTCCCCCGGCACCGCCGACAGCACGACGTTGACCAGCGGCACCGCCAGCAGCCCCAGCCCGGCCCCGGCCAGGACGAGTCCCGGCACCAGCGGCCAGGCCCCGGTGTGGACGGCGGCCGCGGAGTCGACGCCGGACCAGACCCAGCCGAAGCCGCCCGCCATGAGCAGTGCCCCGGCGCCGAGCACCAGCCGTCCGCACCGCACCGCCAGGCCGTCCGCGACCGGCGCGGTCAGGAACGCCCCCGCGGAGAAGGCGACGGTCAGCACTCCGGCCTGGAGCGGGGTGTATCCCTGGCCCCCTTGCAGCCAGAGCGCGAAGACCAGGAAGAACCCCTGCATGCCGACGGAGAACAGCAGTTGGACCAGGACACCGACGGAGAACGCCGGCAGCCGGAAGGCCCGGGCGGGCAGCAAGGGCACGATCCCCGGACGCCCCGCAGCGGCACGCCCCGCAGCCGGACGCCCCTCAGCGGCAGGCCGCTCAGCCGCACACCCCGCAGCCGCACACCCTTCAGTCGCACCCCCTTCAGTCATGCGCCCCGCAGTCGCACGCCCATCGCCCACACCCCCCGCGCCCCGCCGCGAACCCCGCCACGCCTCGAACACTCCGAGCCCCACGACCGCACAGACGCCCCCGGCCATGCACACCCACCCCCACACCGGCCACCCGTTCTCCCGCCCCTGCACCAGCGGCAGCACCACCGCCACGAGGCCGCCCGCGAGCACCAGGCTGCCGAGCACGTCGGGCCGCCCCGCGGACCGCTCCTTGGTGGCCGGGACCAGCACGAGCCCGGCCGCGAACGTCCCGACCGCCACCGGCACGTTCACCAGGAACACCGACCGCCAGCCCCAGCCGAACAGATCGGCGTCGGTGAGCAGTCCGCCCGCGAGCAGCCCGATCGCCGAGGCGAACCCCGCGACGGCGCCGTACATCCCGAAGGCCGCCCCGCGCTCCTTGCCGTGGAACATCGTGCGGAACGCGCCGAGCACCTGCGGGACCAGGACCGCGGCGGTCACCCCCTGCACCGCCCGGGCCGCGATCAGCTGCCCCGGTGTCTGCGCGATCCCGCACGCGAGGCTCGCCAGCCCGAAGCCCGCGACCCCGGCCAGAAAGAGCCCCCGGCGCCCGAAGCGGTCTCCGAGGTGGCCGGAGACGATGAGCGTGGCGGCGAAGCCCAGCAGGTAGGCGGAGACGAGCCACTGGAGGTCGCTCTGGGAGGCGTGCAGGTCACGGCCGACGGACGGGATGGCCACGTTCACGATCGTCACGTCCAGCAGGTCCATGAGGGCCGCGATCATCATCACGGCGGCGGCCGCCCAGCGGCGTGGATACGGCTGCGCCCCGGCGGGCGGGGACTCGGTGAGGGTCGTGGACATGAGGGCTCCCCCTGCGGTGTTCGGTCATAATCATTTCGTTCGGGCGAACGAAACACTTTGACCACCCTCGCAGCCGCCCACCCCTGATCGCAAGTAGTTAGTTAGACCGAACGAAATATTTTGCTAGCCTGACGCCATGACCAGCAGCGGCAAGAAGGCCCCCGACCTCTCCCAGGCCGTCCCCGCCGACGACGAGCGACGGGCCGCGGTCCTGCTGCGGCTGTTCGAGGCGGGCCGGGAGCAGAGCGGGGCCACGGTGATGTTCCACACCGCCGTGGCCGCGAAGCGCGGTCTCAACCCCACGGAGACGAAGGCCCTCGACCTCCTGGAGCGGCACGGCCCGCTCACCGCGAAGGAACTCGCCGCATCGACCCGTCTGGCGCCCGCCTCCGTCACCGGCCTGGTCGACCGGCTGGCGGCCAAGGGTCTGGTCCGCCGGGTCGAGCACCCCACGGACAAGCGCCGGGTGCTGATCGAGCCGGACCGGGACAACCTCGCGGAGCTCTTCGCGTTCTTCGAGGAGTACGCCCGCGACATCGCCACCGCCTGCGAGCCGTTCACCACGGACGAGCTGGAGACGGTGATCCGCTTCCTGGACGTGATGACGAACCAGCAGCGTCAGGCCGCCGCCCGCCTGGCCGACTGAACGCGTCGGCCACCGCACCCCGGGTCTACGCCCGGACGATCCCGGCCGCCCGCGCCGCCTCCAGCCACTGCGGGAACTCGCCCACCAGACGGTCGTACAACTCGCCGTCGGGGACCGTGCGAGGGTTCTCGCCCGCATGGAAGAACCCTGCGTTGTCCACCGCCCGCCGGTCCGGTACGGGAAGCTCGTCGAGCCTGCGGAGGAAGTCGAACTGCTTGCTGTCCGGGTTGCCGAAGCCGACGAACTGCCAGAACAGGGGCAGCTTCGCCGCCTTGCACAGGTACCGTTCCGCGGCGAGCTTGTTGATCGGGCCGCCGTCGGTCTGGAAGACGACCAGCGCGGGCGCGGTGCTGCCGCTGTCGAGGTAGTGGTCGATGACGGCGTCCATGGCCAGGTGGTAGCTGGTCTTTCCCATGTGCCCGAGGCCGGCCACGATCCGGTCGACGCTCCCCTGGTGATCGGCGAGTTCGATGTCCGTCTCGGCGTCGATGCCGGTGGAGAAGAACACCACGGGCACGCGGCCGTCGTCGTCGAGGTGCGCGGACAGCCCGAGCACCCGGTCGGCGAGCGCCTGCACACTGCCGTCCTGGTAGTACGGCCGCATGGAGCCCGAGTAGTCGACCACGAGGTAGACCGCGGCCCGCAGCCCGTCCAGCCCGTGCTTCACCAGGGACACCCCGGCGCTCTTGTACAGGTCGACCAGCTCGGGCGCCGTCTCCTCCACCTTGCTGAGACTGATCGCGACCATGACCCCTCCGCTCCTCGCAGCCACCGGCGTTCGATATTTTGTTCGCCGCCGTCCCCACCGGCTCAATGATCACCCCTGTCACTCCGAGGAGCCGGACGTGGAACCCGAATCCACCCTCACCACCTGCTATCGCCACCCGAAGGTGGAGTCCCACGTCCGCTGCACCCGCTGCGAGCGGTTCATCTGCCCGGACTGCATGCGGGAGGCGGCCGTCGGCCACCAGTGCCCGCAGTGCGTGCGTGAGGGAGCCCGGTCGGTACGGCAGGCGCGGACCGCGTTCGGCGGGCGGATCACGGCCGTACCGCTGGTGACGTACGTCCTGATCGGCCTCAACGTGCTCGCCTACGTCGGCGAGTTGGTGCGCCCGGCGATCGTCGACCGGTTCGAGATGCTCGGGGCCGGACTGGCGGGCCCGGACGGCGGCCACTACCTGTGGCAGGCCTCCTACCCCGCCGAACTCCACGTCGAGGGGGTCGTCGACGGCGAGTGGTACCGGCTGCTGACCGGC
Organism: Streptomyces sp. NRRL B-3229; assembly: GCF_000719505.1. Taxonomy (NCBI): domain Bacteria; kingdom Bacillati; phylum Actinomycetota; class Actinomycetes; order Kitasatosporales; family Streptomycetaceae; genus Streptomyces; species Streptomyces sp. NRRL B-3229. Next base: position 313,032 of record NZ_JOGP01000008.1, read on the forward strand.
GCGTTCCTGCATCTGCCGCCCACCGGGGGCACGTTCGGGATCCTGCACATCGTGATGAACATGGTGTCGCTCTGGAACATCGGCCGCGTGGTCGAGGCCCAGCTGGGCCGCATCCGCTACCTCGCCCTGTATCTGCTCTCGGCGCTCGGCGGCTCGGTCCTCGTCCTGCTGATCGCGCCCTACGACCCCACGCTGGGCGCGTCCGGCGCGATCTTCGGGCTCGGTGCCGCGTACTGGGTGCTGGCCCGCCGGCTCGGCGCCGACATGGCCCAGGTCAACCGGTTCATGGCGGGGCTGCTGCTGTGGCTGGTGATCTCGGCGGCCATGACGTCCTGGGAGGGCCACCTGGGCGGTCTGCTCACCGGTGGCGCCGTCACCCTCGCCTACGCGTACGCTCCCCGGGACGGCCGTCGCGCCCTCGTGCAGGCGGGAGCCTGCGTCGTGCTGCTGGTGCTGCTCGTGGTGTGCGCCTGGGCGAAGGTCGCCGAGCTGACGGGAGCCCGGTGAGCACGCCTTCCTGGACCTGCTGACACCGCTGGAGTGGCAGGTGTACGGGGAGACGTTCAAGGTGCCGTAGTCCTCGGCGTCCGCCTCGGTCCGGTCCAGGACATGCGACGGCGCCCGCCTCGGTCCGGTCGGGGACATGACGCGGGCGCCATCACTGTTCCGTACGCCTTTGTACGGGACGTCTATGCGGGTGTGATCACACCATCAGCGAGCGGTCCGTCGGACGGATCGGCGCCGGCAGCTCGCTCGCGCCGGTCAGGAACCGGTCGCAGCCGCGGGCGGCCGAGCGGCCCTCCGCGATGGCCCACACGATGAGCGACTGGCCGCGGCCGGCGTCACCGGCGACGAACACGCCCGGCACGTTGGTCGCGAAGTCGGCGTCGCGGGCGATGTTGCCGCGCTCGTCGAGCTCCAGGCCGAACTGCTCGACCAGGCCGTTCTCCCGGTCGGTGCCGGTGAAGCCCATCGCGAGGGTGACCAGCTGGGCGGGGATCTTGCGCTCCGTGCCCGGCTTGGGGGTCAGCTTGCCGTCGATGAACTCGACCTCGCTGAGGTGCAGCCACTGGACGTTGCCGTCCTCGTCGCCCTCGAAGTGGGTCGTGGAGACGGAGTAGACCCGCTCGCCGCCCTCCTCGTGCGCGGAGGTGACCTTGTACAGCATGGGGAAGGTCGGCCAGGGCTGGTTCGGGTTCCGCTCCTCGCCCGGCCGGGGCATGATCTCCAGCTGCGTCACCGAGGCCGCGCCCTGGCGGTGGGCGGTGCCCACGCAGTCGGCGCCGGTGTCGCCGCCGCCGATCACGACGACGTGCTTGCCCTCGGCGGAGATCGGGGAGGTGACGTAGTCGCCCTCCTGGACCTTGTTCGCCAGCGGCAGGTACTCCATGGCCTGGTAGACACCCTTGAGCTCGCGGCCCGGCACCGGAAGGTCGCGCGCGGTGGTGGCACCGGCGGCGATCACGACGGCGTCGTACCGCTTCTTGAGGTCGGTCGCCTTGAGGTCGCGGCCGATCTCGATGCCGGTACGGAAGCGGGTGCCCTCCGCACGCATCTGCTCGATACGGCGGTTGATGTGCCGCTTCTCCATCTTGAACTCCGGGATGCCGTACCGGAGGAGGCCTCCGACGCGGTCCGCGCGCTCGTAGACGGCGACGGTGTGACCGGCCCGGGTGAGCTGCTGGGCGGCGGCGAGACCCGCCGGGCCGGAGCCGATCACGGCGACGGTCTTGCCGGACAGGCGCTCGGGGGCCTGCGGCTTGACGTCACCGCTGTCCCACGCCTTGTCGATGATCGAGACCTCGACGTTCTTGATGGTGACCGGCGGCTGGTTGATGCCGAGCACGCACGCCGCCTCGCAGGGAGCGGGGCACAACCGACCGGTGAACTCCGGGAAGTTGTTCGTCGCGTGCAGGCGCTCGGACGCCTCGGTCCAGTCCTCGCGGTAGGCGTAGTCGTTCCACTCGGGGATGAGGTTCCCGAGCGGACAGCCGTTGTGACAGAACGGGATGCCGCAGTCCATGCAGCGGGACGCCTGCTTCGAGATGATCGGCAGCAGCGAGCCCGGGACGTAGACCTCGTTCCAGTCCTTCAGGCGGACGTCGACGGGACGGGACTTGGCGACCTCGCGGCCGTGGTTCAAAAAGCCCTTCGGGTCAGCCATTGATCGCCGCCTCCATCATCTTCTCGGTGATCTCGGACTCGGAGAGTCCCGCCTGCTCGGCGGCGTCCTTGGCGGCGAGCACTGCCTTGTACGTGCTGGGGATGATCTTGCTGAAGCGGTCCACCCCTCCTCCAGGGGTGTCCCACTCGGCGAGGATCTTCTCGGCGACCGTGGAGCCGGTCTCCTCCTGGTGGCGGCGCACCACGTCGTGCAGCCACTGCTTGTCGGTGTCGTCCAGGGCCTCGATCGCGTCCACGTTGCCCACGTTGACGTTGTCGCGGTCCAGGTCGATGACGTAGGCGATGCCGCCGGACATGCCGGCCGCGAAGTTGCGGCCGGTCGGCCCGAGGACCACCGCGTGACCGCCGGTCATGTACTCGCAGCCGTGGTCGCCCACGCCCTCCGAGACCACCAGCGCGCCGGAGTTGCGGACGCAGAAGCGCTCACCGGTACGGCCGCGCAGGAACAGCTCGCCGCCGGTCGCGCCGTAGGCGATGGTGTTGCCCGCGATCGTCGAGTACTCGGCGAGGTGGTCGGCGCCCCGGTCGGGACGGACGATCACGCGGCCGCCGGAGAGGCCCTTGCCGACGTAGTCGTTGGCGTCGCCCTCCAGGCGCAGCGTGATGCCGCGCGGGAGGAAGGCGCCGAAGGACTGGCCCGCGGAGCCGGTGAAGGTGATGTCGATGGTGTCGTCGGGCAGGCCCGCGCCACCGAACTTCTTCGTCACCTCGTGGCCGAGCATGGTGCCGACCGTGCGGTTGATGTTGCGGATGGCGACCTGGGCGCGCACCGGCTGGGCGTCGGTCGCCGAGTCGGCGGCCAGGGCGTCGGCGGCGAGCTTGATGAGCTCGTTGTCGAGCGCCTTCTCCAGGCCGTGGTCCTGCGCGATGACCTGGTGCAGCGCGGCGCCCTCGGGCAGCTCGGGCACGTAGAAGAGCGGGGCCAGGTCCAGGCCCTGCGCCTTCCAGTGGTCGACCGCGCGGGTCACGTCGAGGGTCTCGGCGTGGCCGACGGCCTCCTCGATGGAGCGGAAGCCCAGCTCGGCGAGGATCTCGCGGACCTCCTCGGCGATGAACTTGAAGAAGTTCACGACGTACTCGGCCTTGCCGGAGAACCGGTCGCGCAGCACGGGGTTCTGGGTGGCGATGCCGACCGGGCAGGTGTCCAGGTGGCAGACGCGCATCATGACGCAGCCGGAGACGACGAGCGGCGCGGTCGCGAAACCGAACTCCTCGGCGCCGAGCAGCGCGGCGATGACGACGTCACGGCCGGTCTTGAGCTGGCCGTCGGTCTGGACGACGATCCGGTCGCGCAGGCCGTTGAGCAGCAGCGTCTGCTGGGTCTCGGCGAGGCCCAGCTCCCAGGGGCCGCCCGCGTGCTTCAGCGAGGTCAGCGGGGAGGCACCCGTGCCGCCGTCGTGACCCGAGATGAGCACGACGTCCGCGTGCGCCTTCGACACACCTGCGGCGACCGTACCGACACCGACCTCGGAGACCAGCTTCACGTGGATCCGCGCCTGCGGGTTCGCGTTCTTCAGGTCGTGGATCAGCTGGGCCAGGTCCTCGATCGAGTAGATGTCGTGGTGCGGCGGCGGGGAGATCAGACCGACACCCGGGGTGGAGTGCCGGGTCTTGGCGACCCACGGGTAGACCTTGTGGCCGGGCAGCTGGCCGCCCTCGCCGGGCTTGGCGCCCTGGGCCATCTTGATCTGGATGTCGTCCGCGTTGACCAGGTACTCGGAGGTCACACCGAAGCGGCCGGAGGCGACCTGCTTGATGGAGGACCGGCGGGCCGGGTCGTAGAGACGGTCCGGGTCCTCGCCGCCCTCACCGGTGTTGGACTTGCCGCCCAGCTGGTTCATGGCGATGGCGAGGGTCTCGTGCGCCTCCTTGGAGATGGAGCCGTACGACATGGCGCCGGTGGAGAAGCGCTTGACGATCTCGGAGACGGGCTCGACCTCGTCGACGGGGATCGACGGGCGGTCCGACTTGAAGCCGAAGAGTCCACGCAGCGTCATGAGCCGCTCGGACTGCTCGTTCACGCGGTCCGTGTACTTCTTGAAGATGTCGTAGCGGTTCGCACGGGTCGAGTGCTGGAGGCGGAAGACCGTCTCCGGGTCGAACAGGTGCGGCTCGCCCTCGCGGCGCCACTGGTACTCGCCGCCTATCTCCAGCGCGCGGTGCGCGGGAGCGATGCCGGAGGCGGGGTAGGCCTTGGCGTGCCGGGCGGCGACCTCCTTGGCGATGACGTCGATGCCGACGCCGCCGATCTTGGAGGCGGTCCCGCTGAAGTACTTCTCGACGAAGCCCGCTTCGAGACCGACGGCCTCGAAGACCTGGGCGCCGCGGTAGGAGGCGACGGTGGAGATGCCCATCTTCGACATGACCTTGAGGACGCCCTTGCCGAGGGCGTAGATCAGGTTCCGGATGGCCTTCTCGGCCTCGATGCCGGGCAGGAAGGTGCCGGCGCGGACCAGGTCCTCGACCGACTCCATGGCGAGGTACGGGTTCACGGCCGCGGCGCCGAAGCCGATGAGCAGGGCGACGTGGTGGACCTCGCGAACGTCACCGGCCTCGACCAGCAGGCCCACCTGGGTGCGCTGCTTGGTGCGGATGAGGTGGTGGTGGACGGCCGCGGTGAGCAGCAGCGAGGGGATCGGCGCGTGCTCGGCGTCGGAGTGGCGGTCCGACAGGACGATCAGGCGGGCGCCGTTCTCGATGGCGGCGTCGGCCTCGGCGCAGATCTCCTCGATGCGGGCGGCGAGGGCGTCACCGCCGCCGGAGACCCGGTACAGGCCGGACAGGGTCGCGGCCTTGAAGCCGGGCATGTCGCCGTCGGCGTTGATGTGGATGAGCTTGGCCAGCTCGTCGTTGTCGATCACCGGGAAGGGCAGGGTGACCGTACGGCAGGACGCGGCGCTCGGCTCCAGGAGGTTGCCCTGGGGGCCCAGCGAGGAGCGCAGGGAGGTGACCAGCTCTTCCCGGATCGCGTCCAGCGGCGGGTTGGTGACCTGGGCGAACAGCTGGGTGAAGTAGTCGAAGAGGAGCCGCGGGCGCGAGGACAGCGCGGCGATGGGCGAGTCGGTGCCCATGGAGCCGATCGGCTCGGCGCCGGCCTTGGCCATCGGGGCGAGGATGACGCGCAGCTCCTCCTCGGTGTAACCGAAGGTCTGCTGGCGGCGGGTGACCGAGGCGTGGGTGTGCACGATGTGCTCGCGCTCGGGCAGGTCGGAGAGCTCGATCTCCCCGGCCTCCAGCCACTCGGCGTAGGGCTGCTCGGCGGCGAGGCCGGCCTTGATCTCGTCGTCCTCGATGATGCGGTGCTCGACGGTGTCGACGAGGAACATGCGGCCCGGCTGGAGACGGCCCTTGCGGACCACCTTGGCGGGGTCGATGTCGAGGACGCCGACCTCGGAGCCGAGGACGACGAGGCCGTCGTCGGTGACCCAGTAGCGGCCGGGGCGCAGTCCGTTGCGGTCGAGGACCGCGCCGACCTGCTTGCCGTCGGTGAAGGTGACACAGGCCGGGCCGTCCCAGGGCTCCATCATCGTGGAGTGGAACTCGTAGAACGCGCGGCGGGCGGGCTCCATGGAGTCGTGGTTCTCCCACGCCTCCGGGATCATCATCAGCACGGAGTGCGGCAGCGAACGGCCGCCCAGGTGCAGGAGTTCGAGGACCTCGTCGAAGGACGCCGAGTCGGAGGCGTCCGGCGTGCAGATCGGGAAGACGCGGTCGAGGGTGTCCTGGTCCCCGAAGAGGTCCGAGACGAGCTGGGACTCGCGGGCGGCCATCCAGTTGCGGTTGCCCTTGACGGTGTTGATCTCACCGTTGTGCGCGACGAAGCGGTACGGGTGCGCGAGGGGCCACGACGGGAAGGTGTTCGTGGAGAACCGGGAGTGCACGAGCGCGATCGCGGAGGCGAAGCGGCGGTCGGACAGGTCCGGGAAGAAGGGCTCCAGCTGGCCGGTGGTCAGCATGCCCTTGTAGACGATGGTCCGCGCGGACAGCGACGGGAAGTACACGTCGACCTCGCGCTCGGCGCGCTTGCGCAGCACGAAGGCCTTGCGGTCGAGGTCGATGCCCTCCGAGAGGCCGTCGGTCACGAAGACCTGGCGGAAGACGGGCATCGTCGAGCGGGCGGTGGCGCCGAGCAGCTCGGGGGCGACGGGAACCTCACGCCACCCGAGGACGGTCAGGCCCTCTTCCCCGGCGATCGTCTCGATCTTCGAGACGGCGTCCTGGGTGCCCTCGTCGGGCAGGAAGGCGATACCGGCGGCGTACCTGCCGGCCGCGGGCAGTTCGAAGCCGGCGACCTCGCGGAAGAAGGCGTCCGGAACCTGGGAAAGGATGCCCGCGCCGTCACCCGAGTCGGGCTCGGAGCCGGTGGCACCGCGGTGCTCCAGGTTGCGCAGAACCGTGAGCGCCTGCTCGACCAGCGCATGGCTCGCCTCGCCGGTGAGGGTGGCCACGAAACCGACGCCACAGGCGTCCTTCTCGTTGCGGGGGTCGTACATACCCTGCGCAGCAGGGCGAGCATCCATGAACGACCACTTCTGGCCATTCATGGAGTGCTGGGACGGCTGGCGCGGCGTACGCATCGGCTCTCCCGTCGTCGTCAACTGGCATATGCAGATTGCCGAGGGACGACGTTGGCCCTCTGCGTGAGTGCAAAATTTCGTGCAGGTTACATGATGGAGCGATTCTCGGGAACTGGATATGTCGTTCCAACATGCGGACGCCACGTGGGTGCGAGGGGGGTGCCGCACACGTGGCTTGAAGTAGATGGTTCCGGGCCGGACTGATCGGTCAGATCCATGTCCATCGGTCCGGGAGGCGGAGAAGGCGTCGTCGCCCACCCCGCAAGTGCGCCGCAAGCGTCATTGCCCGCAGCGCTTACGGCTCATGCCCAGTGGTTAAGCGTTCGAAACCAGCGAGTAACGGCTACTTATGCGGTCCCTCGCATAAGTAGCAGCCCGCTCATCCTACGGCCGTTCCGATCAGGATGCCCAGGGCGTACGTCACACCGGCCGCCGCGCCTCCCAGGGCGAGCTGCCGCAGTCCGCTGTACCACCAGCTCCGCGCGGTCACCCTGGCCACCACGGCACCGCACGCGAAGAGCCCGACCAGGGCGAGCAGCACGGCGGGCCAGAGCGCGGTCGCGCCGAGCAGATACGGCAGCACCGGGATCAGGGCACCCAGCGCGAAGGAGCCGAAGGAGGAGACCGCGGCGACGAGCGGCGAGGGCAGGTCCCCGGGGTCGATGCCGAGTTCCTCGCGGGCATGGATCTCCAGGGCCTGCTCGGGGTCCTTGGACAGCTGCCGGGCGACCTCACGGGCCAGCTCCGGCTCGACACCCCGCCCCTCGTACAGGGCGGCGAGCTCGGCCTCCTCGTCCTGCGGGTGCTTGCGCAGTTCGCGCCGCTCCACGTCCAGCTCGGCCTCGACCAGCTCGCGCTGGGAGGCGACGGAGGTGTACTCGCCGGCCGCCATCGAGAAGGCACCGGCGGCGAGCCCCGCGAGTCCGGTCAGCACGATGGTGTGCTGACCGACGGCACCGCCGGCGACACCGGTCATCAGGGCGAGGTTGGAGACCAGCCCGTCCATGGCCCCGAACACGGCGGGCCTGAGCCAGCCGCCGTTGACGTCCCGGTGCGTGTGGTTGTCGCGGTGCGCCTCGTGCAGCGGCGCCTCGATGTCGATGATGGCCATTCGGTCCCCCAGGGAAGCTAAGCCAAAGCTAACTTTGGACAGATTCTAAAAATTAACAACGCCACAGTACGTCGGGGCAATCCCGTCCGCCAGCAAGGAAAGGCTGGGCTAACCTGCGGTTTTACCGTCGAGCGCTCATTCGATAGCAGGCCTGCACAGATGTCGACCGGGTGACGTTGGGGCCAAGGAGGCTCCGGTCAACCGCCGACGGTGGGACACATCCGCAAAAGGTGTCTCTGTGGAAAGGCCCGCGTATGACATCGATCGCCTGCGTCCCCTCGGCCCCGGTGCCGCAGAACACCGCCGAACTCCGCGAGCGGGCCCGCGGCGCCCTGCTCGGTCTGGCGGTCGGGGACGCCCTCGGGGCCCCCGCCGAGAACCTGAAGCCGTCGGAGATCCGGGCCCGCTGGGGCCGTATCGAGGGCTTCGTGGCCGAGACCCCCTCCGGCACCGACGACACCGAGTACACGATCTTCTCGGGCCTGCTGCTGGCCCGGCACGGCTCCGCACTGACCCCCGCCCATGTGGAGGCGGCCTGGCACGAGTGGATCGCTGACCGCGACGAGGGCCCGTTCCGGGGCGCCGGTTTCAGCGAGCGGGGCACCCTGGAGAACCTCCGCCGGGGCCTCGCGGCCCCCATCTCGGCCCAGCACCGGCACGCCTGGAGCGACGGTCTCGCCATGCGCGCGGCCCCCTTCGGCGTCTTCGCGGCGGGCCGCCCCGCGGAAGCGGCCCGGCTGGTGGCGATCGACGGCTCGGTGAGCCATGACGGCGAGGGGATCTACGGCGGCCAGGCGGTCGCGGCGGGAGTGGCCGCGGCGATGGCGGGCGCCCCGACGATCGCCGTGGTCGCCTCCGCGCTGGCGGTGATCCCGGACGACAGCTGGACGGCAAGGTCTCTCAGGCGGGCGGTGGCGGTGGCCCACCGGGGCGAGAAGGCGGTCCGCTCGGCGGTGGTGATCGGCGGCTACCCCTGGACCGACCTGGCCCCGGAGGCGGTCGCCCTCGCCTTCGGCGCGTACGCGGCGGCCGACGGCGACTTCCGCGAGGCGGTCCTGACGGCGGTGAACATGGGAAGGGACGCGGACACGACGGCGGCGGTCGCGGGAGCGCTGGCCGGCGCGACGAGGGGCATCTCGGCGATCCCACCCCTGTGGGCCACGGCGATCGGCCCGGCAAGAGGCAGCTGCCTGCCGTCGATGGCGGGCCGACATGTACTGGACGTGGCGGAGTCGCTGGTGACGGGCGCGGGGGCGGAGGTCGTCTCATGACCCCGCCGGCCCCCTGGGACGAGCCGACCACACCGACGACGGCGACGGCGTACGCACCCGCGGCGCCACCCGCGAACGCACCCGCAGACGCGCCCCCCAACGCGCCCGCGGCCGCCGACGGCGGGACCGCCCCACAGGGGCCACCCGCACCCGACCACGAAAGCGAAACGGGTGGTGCGGGTGGGAACACAAAAGCCGAAGGCGAAGCCGAGGCAGGCAGAACCGTCGGCCTCCTGCTGGGCCTCGCCGCAGGCGACGCCGCCGGCTGGCCCTCCGCCCGCCACCGAGCCACCCGCCTCCCCGACTGGACCCGCCGCCTCACCCGCGAACTCGACACCTTCGCCGAACAGAACGCCACCACCACCCTCCCCGTCCCCATCGCCCTCAACCAACCCCCCGAGCCCCTCCGCCTCGGCCCCTCCGACGACGCCGAATGGGCGGCCCTCACCGCGGAGGCCCTCCTCAGGGCGGCCGACGACACCGCCCTCGGCGACCTCCCCCGGGACCGCCGTACGAGAACCGCGATCGACCTCACCTGGAACGCCCTCGCCGACGAAGTGGCCGCCGCGACGGACCGGGCCCCCGAGATCGAGTCCGCCGACATCCCCCTGCGCGCCCGCATCTCCGTACGCGCGGGACTCGGCAACCTCGCCACCGGCCTGCGCCCGCCCGCCACCGGCCACGACAACCCGCACTACTTCGACGACGCGGCCTGCGTCCGGGCCTGCGTCCTCGCCGTCGCCCACCCCGGCGCCCCCCGACTCGCCGCCGACCTGGCCGAGTTCGACGCCCGCTACACCCAGGACGGCGACGGCGTGCACGGCGCCCGCGCGATGGCCGCCGCCCTCTCGCTCGCCCTGACCGGCGCCCCCGTCGACACCTGCGTGCGGGCCGCACTCGCCGAACTCCCCGAGGGCACCGAGATCGCCCGCAACGCCCACCACGCGCTGGACCTCGCCCGGTCCGCCGGCAGCGCCTTCGCGCTGATCCCTGCCCTGGAACACGACATCGTCGACCACGTCTACAGCTACGGCATCGCGGCCGCCGAGACCGTCCCCGTGACCCTCGCCCTGGCCACCGCCGCCCGGGGCCGGATCGCCGAGGCGGTCCCCGCGGCGGCCTGTCTGTCCCGGGTGGCGGACTCCGCCCCGGCCCTGGTCGGCGCCCTGACCGGCGCCCTGGGCGGCAGCGGGTCGATCCCCGCCACCTGGCAGGCCGCCTGCCGCACCCTCTCCGGCTGCGCCCTCCCCCGCCTCACCGGCACGGACCTCGTGGAACTCGCCGGACTCCTGGAAGCCGCACAACCGCCCCTCCCAGGAGGATGATTCCGGGCATGACGCCCAAAAACCAAGAAAGCAGTCTTGAGGAACGGATCGCCGGAGCCCTCGTGGGCGCGGCGGTGGGCGACGCCCTCGGCGGCCCCGTCGAGGGCTACTCCCCCGACCAGATCCTCGAGCGCCACGCCGGCCGCGTCCACGGCATCGTCGGCCCCTGGAACGGCGACGGGTGGCGCACCGCCCGTCCCATCGCGCCGTACCACAAGGGCGACGGCCACGTCACCGACGACACCTTGATGACCCACGCCCTGATCAGGGTCTACGAGCGGGTCGGGGACCACCTGGACGCGTACGCGATCGCCGAGCACCTGGTCCCCGACCTGATGACGACCCTGCGCTGGATCCCCGAACTGGAGGCGGAGGCCCTCCCCCTGCACCGCCTGTTCCTCGCCGAGAAATGGCTGGTCACACGCCTCCACTACGGCCACGTCGACCCCCGCGAGGCGGGCGTGGGCAACATCGTCAACTGCGGTGCGGCGATGTACATGGCTCCGGTGGGCCTGGTCAACGCGGCGAACCCGGCCGCCGCCTACGCCGAGGCCCTGGACGTCGCGGGCGCCCACCAGTCCTCGTACGGCCGCGAGGCGGCGGGCGTGTTCGCGGCGGCGGTGGCGGCGGCGAGCACTCCCGGCGCGACCCCGGACTCGGTGGTCGCGGCCTGTCTGTCCCTCGCCAAGGACGGCACCCGCACCGCCGTCGAGAAGGTCTGCGAAGTGGCCTGCCGGTACACGGACTTCGAGTCGGCGCTAGGGCCGCTGCGCGCGGCGGTGTCCCCCTACGACACCGTCGGCGACGACTACCGCGCCCCCTCCCTCGGCGCCCGCCGCCCCTCCCGCCTGCACGCCATCGAGGAACTGCCCGTCGCCCTGGCCATGCTGGTCGTGGCCGGCGGCGACTTCCGGCACGCGGTGCTCGGCGCGGTGAACTACGGCCGGGACTGCGACTCGATCGCCACGATGGCGGGCGCGGTGGCAGGCGCCCTGGGCAGCCCTGTTCCGGACGAGTGGTCCAAGAAGGTGGCGGAGGCGAGCCGCCTGGACCTCTGGGAGCCGGCACGGACGCTGACGGCCGTCACCCGGCAGATCTTCGAACAGGACGTGCGCCGCCGCCGGGCCCACGAGTCGGCCTTCACCGCGCTCGGAGGTCCGAGATGCTCCGACTGACCTGGGTCCAGCCGGAGGACCTGCTCGGCCACGAACTCCGCCAGGCACGCCAGGACGGCCGGGAGCCGTCGGCGATCGCGGCCCGGTGGCGGGCGGCCGGTGGCGCGGAGGCTCCGGCCCGGGCGGGCGCCTCGGCCGAACCCGCGTCCCGGTACCTGCGGCAGCTCGCCGAGGACCTCCTCGACGAACTGGCCGACCTGCCGAGCCGGTTGGCGGATGACGAACCCACCGGCCTCGCGGGGATCAGGGCCCGCTGCCCGGCGTGGCCGTCACCCGCCCCGGCCGCCCTCACCCGGTCCGCGCTGGAAGCGGCCTGGCTGGGCCGGGCCGTCGGCTGCCTCCTCGGCAAGCCGGTGGAGAAGCTCCCCCTGGACGCCATCCGTCAACTCGCCAAGTCCGTCGGAAACTGGCCCCTGAACACCTACTTCACCGCGAAGGGCGTCCCCGAGGACCTGCTCGCCGCACATCCCTGGAACCGCCGCTCGGCCCCCACCTCCCTCGCCGAGAACATCGACGGCATGCCCGAGGACGACGACCTCAACTACCCCTTGCTGAACCTGCTGTTGCTGCAACGCCACGGCCGCCGCTTCACCACCGCCGACGTGGCGCGGCTCTGGCTCGACGAGCTTCCCGCGGGCCGCACCTTCACCGCGGAACGCCTCGCCTACCGCAATCTCCTCCAGGGCCTGGAACCCCCGCGGACGGCCCGGCACCGCAACCCCTTCCGCGAGTGGATCGGCGCCCTGATCCGCGCCGACGTCCACGGCTGGACCAACCCCGGCGACCCGGGCGCGGCCGCCGAACAGGCCCACCGGGACGCCACCCTCACCCACACCGCCAACGGCGTCTACGCGGCGATGTTCACGGCAGCGGTCATCGCGCAGGCGGCGGCGACCCCCGACATCCACGCCTGCCTGCGCACCGGCCTCACCGTGATCCCCCCGGCCTCCCGACTGACGGCGGCGATCACCCAGGCGATCCAACTGGCCCGGCGGCACGACGACTTCGACACGGTCGTGGACGAACTCCACGCCACCCACGCCGAACACCACTGGGTCCACGCGATCCCCAACACCGCCCTCATGGCCGCCGCCCTCACCCACGCGGACGGCGACTTCACCGGCTCCCTGTCCCGGGCGGTGGGCGGCGGCTGGGACACCGACTCCAACGGGGCCACGACCGGCGGCATCGCCGCCCTGCTGACCGGCGCCCCCGAGCGCCTGCCCGAGCACTGGACCGCCCCGCTCAAGAACCGGCTCGCCACCTCCGTCGCCGACTTCAACGGCGTCGGCTTCGACACCCTGGCCCACCTCACCCACCGGGAGGCTGCTCGCCCATGACCGCCATCGTCCACCGGGAGGCTGCTCGCCCATGACCGCCATCGTCCACCGGGAGGCTGCTCGCCCATGACCGATCCCACCCACCCGGAAGCCGCCCGCCCATGACCCACATCGCCGTGCTCGGCAGCACGAACATGGACCTGGTCGCCTACGTCGACAAGGCACCCCGGCGCGGAGAGACCGTCACCGGCAGGGAGTTCCGCACGATCCCCGGCGGCAAGGGCGCCAACCAGGCGATCGCCGCGGCCCGCGCCGGTGCCACCGTCTCGATGATCGGCGCGGTCGGCAACGACGCCTTCGGCCCCCGGCTGCGCTCCACCCTGGAGCACTCCGGCGTCACCACCGACCACCTGCGCACCGTGGAGGGGCCCACCGGCACCGCGCACATCGTCGTGGACGACGAGGGCGGCAACGCGATCGTCGTCGTCCCCGGCGCCAACGGCACCGTCGACCACCTCGTCCCCGGCGACGAGGGCCTGATCGCCTCCGCCGACGCCCTGCTCCTCCAGCTGGAGATCCCCCTGGAAGCGGTCCTGGCCGGCGCCGAGACCGCCCGCGCCCACGGCGTCCGGACGATCCTGACCCCCGCCCCGGCCCGGCCGCTGCCGCCCGAACTCCTCGACGCCACCGACCTGTTGGTCCCCAACGAGCACGAGGCCGCCACCCTGACCGGCATCGCGGACCCGTTCGCCGCGGGTGCCGCCCTCCTCGACCGGGTCCCCCGGGTGGTGATCACCCTCGGCGCGGCCGGCAGCCTCTACCTGACCCGGGACGCCGAACCCCTCGCGGTCCCCGCGCCCCGGGTCACCGCGGTGGACTCCACGGGCGCGGGCGACACCTTCGTCGGCACCCTCGCGGTCGCCCTCGGCGAGGAACGGCCGATCCGGGAGGCGATGGCCTGGGCCGCCACCGCGGCGGCCCTCTCCGTCCAGCGGGAGGGCGCGTCGGCGTCGATGCCCTACCGCTCCGAGATCGAGGCCGGGTACACGTCATGACCGAGACCCCCCTCGCAGGCCTGCGCGTGCTCGACGCGGCCACCCTCTTCGCGGGCCCCCTCGCCGCCACCATGCTCGGCGACTTCGGCGCGGAGGTCGTCAAGATCGAGCACCCCACGAAACCCGACCCCTCCCGCGGCCATGGCCCCTCCAAGGACGGGATCGGCCTGTGGTGGAAGCTGCTGGGCCGCAACAAGCGCACGCTCACCCTCGACCTGTCCAAGCCGGGCGGCCGCACCACCTTCCTCCGGCTGGCCGCGACGGCGGACGTCGTCATCGAGAACTTCCGGCCCGGCACCCTGGAGAAGTGGGACCTCGGCTGGCCGGAGCTGTCCGCCGTCAACCCCCGTCTGGTCCTGGCCCGCGTCACCGCGTTCGGCCAGTTCGGCCCCTACTCCCGCCGCCCCGGCTTCGGCACCCTCGCCGAGGCGATGAGCGGCTTCGCGGCGATCACCGGCGAACCGGACGCGCCCCCGGTCCTGCCGCCCTTCGGCCTCGCCGACTCGATCGCGGGGCTCGCCACGGCGTACGCGGTGATGACGGCCCTCGCGGCCCGCGACCGCACCGGAGAGGGCCAGGTCGTCGACATGGCGATCATCGAGCCGATCCTGGCGGCCCTCGGGCCCCAGCCGACCTGGTACGACCAGCTCGGTCACGTCCAGGAGCGCACCGGCAACCGCTCCGCCAACAACGCCCCCCGCAACACCTACCGCACCGCCGACGGCACCTGGGTCGCGGTCTCCACCTCGGCCCAGTCGATCGCGGAACGGGTGATGCACCTCGTCGGCCGCCCGGAGCTGATCGACGAGCCGTGGTTCGCGACGGGCGCCCAACGGGCGGAACACGCCGACGTCCTCGACGCGGCGGTCGGCTCCTGGATCGCCGCACGCTCCCGCACCGAGGTCCTCGCGGCCTTCGAGAAGGCGGAGGCGGCCGTCGCCCCCGTCCAGGACATCCGGGACGTGATGGCCGACCCGCAGTACCAGGCCCTCGGCACCGTCACCACCGTCGATGACCCCGAACTCGGCCCGCTGCGCATGCAGAACGTCCTGTTCCGGCTCTCCTCGACCCCCGGCGCGATCCGCTGGGCGGGCCGCCCGCACGGCGCGGACACCGACGAGATCCTGACCGAACTGGGCCTGACCGAGGCCGAGTTGACGGCCCTGCGCACGGAGGGCGCCCTGTGAGACGGCACCCCCTGACCTGGCTCTACGTCCCCGGCGACCGCCCCCACGTCGTGGACAAGGCCCTGAACTGCGGCGCCGACGTCGTGGTGATCGACCTGGAGGACGCGGTCGACCCCGACCGCAAGGCGTACGCCCGCGAGGCGACCGCGGAACGTCTCACCGACCCTCAGCCGACGCCCGTCCACGTCCGCGTGAACGCCGTCGACACCCCCCTCGCGGCAGCGGACCTCGCAGCCCTCGCCCAGCTGCCGGGCCTGTCCGCCCTGCGCCTGCCCAAGGTCACCTCCCCGGCCCAGATCACCCGCGTCGTCGAGGCGGCCCCGGCCGACCAGGGCGCCCCACCCCTCTACGCCCTCCTGGAATCGGCCCTGGGCGTCGAGCGGGCCTACGACATCGCCCTCGCCCACCCGGCCCTGCGGGGCCTCGCGCTCGGCGAGGCGGATCTCCGGGCCGATCTGGGCGTACGGCACGACGCGGGCCTGGACTGGTCCCGCTCCCGGGTGATCGTGGCGGCGAGAGCGGCGGCCCTGCCTCCGCCGTCCCAGTCGGTGCACCCCGACATCCGGGACCTGGAGGGTCTCAAGGTGTCCTGCGCACACGGCCGCGCCCTGGGCTTCCTGGGCCGGGCGGCCATCCACCCCCGCCAGCTCCCCGTCATCGAGCGGGCCTACCTGCCCACGGAGGAGGAGATCGAGCAGGCGGAGTCCATCCTCGAGGCGGTGCAGGCCCACCCGGGCGCGCAGGCCCTCGCGAACGGCACGTTCATCGACACGGCGGTCGCGGCCCAGGCCCATCGGACCCTGTCCCTGACCCGACGTCTCTGACTCACCCCTGCGACACCCCGCTCCTGACACACCAGAGGGCGCCCCGGGAATCCCGGGGCGCCCCCGTCGACGTACAGCCGGCCGTCAGGTCTTCTTCGCCGACTCGGCCTCGTCCTTGGTCTCGTCCTTGGCGTCGGCATCCTCGGAGTCGACCTCGGCCTTCTCCGCATCCGTGGCCGTCTCGTCGGCGTCGGCCTTCTCGCCCTCGTCGTCCGGACCGTCGGCGGCACCCGGCTCGACGACCTCCTCGCGCCCGGGCCGCTTCCGCGCCGACAGCACGATGTACGTGACGGCGAGCAGGAACACGATGATCGCGGTCCAGACGTTCAGCCGGAGGCCGAGGATGTGGTGGGCGTCGTCGATGCGCATGTACTCGATCCAGCCGCGCCCGGTGCAGTACGCGGCGACGTACAGCGCGAACGCCCGTCCGTGGCCCAGGGTGAAGCGCCGGTCGGCCCAGATGACGAGCAGGGCGACACCGATGCACCACAGCGACTCGTACAGGAACGTCGGGTGGTAGTAGCCCGGCACCCGGCCGTCCGTCGAGGACGTGATGTGCAGGGCCCACGGCAGGTCGGTCGGCTTGCCGTACAGCTCCTGGTTGAACCAGTTGCCCCAGCGCCCGATGGCCTGCGCGAGGGCGATACCGGGCGCGATGGCGTCGGCGTAGGCGGGCAGCGGGATGCCACGGCGACGGCAGCCGATCCAGGCGCCGACCGCTCCGAGCGCGATCGCGCCCCAGATGCCGAGTCCGCCCTCCCAGACCTTGAAGCTGTCCACCCAGTCACGGCCCTCGCTGAAGTACAGCTCGTAGTCCGTGATCACGTGGTAGAGACGGCCGCCGAGAAGTCCGAACGGCACGGCCCAGACCGCGATGTCGGCCACCGTGCCGGCTCGCCCGCCCCGGGCGATCCAGCGCTTGTTGCCGAGCCATACGGCTACGAAGACGCCGATGATGATGCAGAACGCGTAGCCACGCAGCGGGATGGGGCCGAGGTGGATCACCCCGCGCGACGGGCTGGGAATGTAGGCAAGTTCCATGGCAGGGTCGACGCTACCCTGCCGGGCCGGGCCACGGCAGGCGGCCCGGCAACGGGTCCATAACAGGCCGACTTGAATTCCTTACCCCTTGGCGGCTTCCAGTACCTGCTGCTTCAGCTTCGCCGGCGTCATCGTCTGGTCCTGGTAGATGTTCTTGCCGTTCAGCAGAACGGTCGGCGTACCGCTGAAGCCGCCGTTGCGGAACGCCGCCGCGGACTTGTCGACCCAGCTGTCGTGGGTGCCCTTCTCGACGCAGGTGCGGAACGCGGGGGTGTCCAGGCCGTCGACCTTCTGCGCCAGTTCGAGCAGTTTCGCGTTCTCGGCGTAGTCGTCGCTGGTCTCCTCCGGCTGGTTCTCGTAGAGCACGTCGTGGTAGCCGGGGAACTTCCCCGCGTCCTGGGCGCAGGCCGCGGCGTTGGCCGCGGTGCGGGAGCCGGTGCCGCCCATGTTGCCGTCGATGATGGTCGCCAGGTGGTACTCGACCTTGAGCTTGCCGGACCCGGTGAGCTCGTGGATGGTCGGCCGGTACGCCGCCTCGAAGGCCTTGCAGGCCGGGCAGCGGAAGTCCTCCCAGACGACGAGCGTCGACTTGGCGCCCTCCTCGCCGACCGGAATGGCGAGGCTGTCCTGGCCGTTGGCCCCCGAGGGCGCCACGACCGGGCCCGAGGCCTCCTTGTCGTCCTTTCCGGAGTTCGCCGCGACCACGCCGATCACCGCGGCCAGCCCCAGGACGCACACCACGCTCGCGCCCACGATCAGCACCCGGCGCCGCTTCTCCGCGGACTTCTGCTTTGCGCGCTCCTCCGCCAGCCGCTCCCGGGCGGTGCGCTTTCCCTCACGGTTCTTCTCACTCACACCCGCAGAACGAACCGGGGAGGCGCACCGCGCCTCCCCGGCCCCAGGTCCACCCGTTCGAGTGATCGAACCGTCCGTTACGCCATGACGGGCGCGGTGCGCCTACGCCTGTCGGCGCACGCCCTTGGCCAGTTCGGCGGCGAGTTCGCGGACGCCCTCGATGCCGGCCTTGTCGTCGGGCGCGTCCAGCATCCGCTTCACGAAGGCCGAGCCGACGATCACCCCGTCGGCGAAGCCGGCCACCTCGGCGGCCTGCTGCGCGTTGGAGACACCGAGCCCGACGCACACGGGAAGGCCGCCGCCGGCGGCCCGGGTGCGCTCGACGAGGTCCTGGGCCTGCGCGCCCACCGACTCGCGGGTGCCGGTGACGCCCATCAGCGAGGCGGCGTACACGAATCCGCTGCCCGCAGCGGTGATCTCGGCGAGGCGCGCGTCCCTGCTGCTGGGCGCGACCACGAAGACCGTGGCGAGCCCGTGCTTCTCGGCGTGCTCCCGCCACAGCGCCGACTCCTGCACCGGCAGGTCGGGCAGGATGCAGCCCGCGCCGCCCGCCTGGGCGAGTTCGGCGGTGAAGCGCTCGACGCCGTAGCGGTCGATGGGGTTCCAGTACGTCATCACGAGCACCGGCTTCCCGGTGGCCTCGTGGGCCTCCTTGACCGTGCGCATGACGTCCGCGATCTTGACGCCGCCGCGCAGGGCGATGTCGTCGGCGGTCTGGATGACGGGACCGTCGAGGACGGGGTCGCTGTGCGGCAGGCCGACCTCCACGATGTCCGCGCCGCCGTCGAAGACGGCCTTGATCGCCTCGATGCCGCCGTCCACGGTCGGGAACCCGGCCGGGAGGTAGGCGATGAGCGCGGAGCGGCCCTCGGCCCTGGCGGCGGCGAGGGTGTCGGTCAACAGCTGGATGTTGCCGCTCACTTGGCGTCCCCCTCGATCTCCGCGCCGGTGCCGGCCTCGTCCGCGGCGACGGCCGCGTCGGTGTCGTAGAGGCCGAAGTAGCGTGCGGCGGTGTCCATGTCCTTGTCGCCACGCCCTGACAGGTTGACGACGATCAGCCCGTCCTTGCCGAGCTCCTTGCCGACCTCCAGGGCGCCGGCCAGCGCGTGGGCGCTCTCGATGGCCGGGATGATGCCCTCGGTGCGGGACAGCAGGCGCAGGGCCTGCATGGCCGCGTCGTCGGTGACCGCGCGGTACTCGCCGCGCCCGGAGTCCTTGAGGTAGGAGTGCTCGGGGCCGATGCCGGGGTAGTCCAGACCGGCCGAGATGGAGTACGGCTCGGTGATCTGGCCCTCCTCGTCCTGGAGGACGTAGGAGCGGGAGCCGTGCAGGATGCCGGGCTCGCCCGCGGTGAGGGTGGCCGCGTGCTCGCCGGTCTCCACGCCGTGTCCGGCGGGCTCGCAGCCGATGAGGCGTACGGCGGTGTCGGGGATGAAGGCGTGGAAGAGGCCGATGGCGTTGGAGCCGCCGCCGACGCAGGCGATGGCCGCGTCGGGCAGCCGGCCGGCCCGCTCCAGGAGCTGACGGCGGGCCTCGACGCCGATCACGCGGTGGAAGTCGCGGACCATGGCCGGGAAGGGGTGCGGTCCGGCGACCGTGCCGAACAGGTAGTGGGTGCGGTCGACGTTGGCGACCCAGTCGCGGAAGGCCTCGTTGATCGCGTCCTTGAGGGTGCGCGATCCCGACTTCACGGCGATGACCTCGGCGCCGAGCATGCGCATCCGGGCCACGTTGAGGGCCTGGCGCTGGGTGTCGATCTCGCCCATGTAGATCGTGCACTCGAGCCCGAACAGCGCGCAGGCCGTCGCGGTCGCGACGCCGTGCTGGCCGGCGCCGGTCTCGGCGATCACGCGGGTCTTGCCCATGCGCCTGGTGAGCAGGGCCTGGCCGAGCACGTTGTTGATCTTGTGGGAGCCGGTGTGGTTGAGGTCTTCCCGCTTGAGGAAGATCCGGGCGCCACCCGCGTGCTCCGCGAACCGGGGGACCTCGGTGAGCGAACTCGGGCGGCCGGTGTAGTTGACCAGCAGGTCGTCGAGCTCGCGCGCGAACTCGGGGTCGTGCTTGGCCTTGTCGTACTCGACGGCGACCTCGTCCACGGCGGCGACGAGGGCCTCCGGGATGAACTTGCCGCCGAAAGCCCCGAAGTAGCCTTCGGGGCTCGGGACCTGACCCTCCGGGTCGGGGATGAAGAACTCGCTGGGCATGGCAGTACCTCACGGTGAGTGCGTGAAAGAGACACTAAGCGCCGTGGGGGCGTGGGTAGCCGACCGACTACAGGCCGTCAGCGGCTGGTCGCGCAGTTCCCCGCGCCCCTAGAAGCCTCGCCATCGGCGACCGTTGACCTGCCCGGGTTCGTCTCCGATGACATACCTGACCCTGCGGCCGTGGACCCTGCGGGCCGGCGCGCGGCAGCCTCGGGGCCGGCAGCCACGCGCGAGGCGTGCGTGCCGGTCGACAGCCGTCAGGGTCAGAGTCATCGAGGCAAGCCTAGCGAAAGATCATCCGCGCCCGTGCCGAAGGGCAGGGTGCTCGCCCGCCGCCACGAGGTCGGCGACCGCCGTCTTCGGGTCCTTGCCGGTCACCAGGGACTCGCCGACCAGGACCGCGTCGGCGCCTGCGTTGGCGTAGGCGATCAGGTCGTGGGGGCCGCGGACGCCGGACTCGGCGATCTTGACCAGGTTGGCCGGGATCTCGGGGGCCACGCGCTCGAAGGTGCCGCGGTCGACCTCGAGGGTCTTGAGATTACGCGCGTTGACGCCGATGACCTTCGCTCCCGCGTCCACCGCGCGCTCGACCTCGTCCTCGTCGTGGACCTCGACGAGCGGGGTGAGTCCGATGGACTCGGCGCGCTCGATCAGGGACTCCAGGGCGGGCTGCTCCAGGGCCGCGACGATGAGCAGCGCGAGGTCGGCGCCGTAGGCCCGGGCCTCCCAGAGCTGGTACGAGGTGACGATGAAGTCCTTGCGCAGGACCGGGATGTCCACGCGCGCGCGGACGGCCTCCAGGTCGGCCAGCGAGCCGCCGAAGCGGCGCTGTTCGGTGAGGACGGAGATGACGGCCGCGCCGCCCGCCTCGTAGTCGGCGGCGAGCCCGGCCGGGTCGGCGATCGCGGCCAGCGCGCCCTTGGAGGGGCTGGAGCGCTTGACCTCGCAGATGACCTTGACGCCGTCGCCGCGCAGGGCGGCCACGCCGTCCTTGGCCGCGGGAGCCTTCGCCGCGCGCTCCTTGAGCTCGTCGAGGCTGACGCGCGCCTGCCGTTCCGCGAGGTCGGCACGGACTCCGTCGATGATCTCGTCGAGCACACTCACGCGAGCGGCCCCCTTCCAGACGGTTGACAGTTCCATCGACCGATGAAAACAGTGGTCACTGCGATGGTATCCGCAGGAGGGCGTAGGGCTCGCATCCGGTTGACGTCGTTCCCACTACCTGGACATTCACCAGTTGATCAAGGATGAAGCCAGCCACCGAACGGCAGGTTCCGGACAACGGTGAAGACCAGCGCCAATGTCCCCACGGTCCACAGCTGCACGGGCCCGAGACCGAGCCGCAGCGGCCGTCCGCGCGCCGCGCGGACCACCCAGACGGTCCACAGCACGGCGAAGCCCAGATAGCCCACGACGGCCATCGCGTTGTCCTGGAGCGCGGCGAGGAAGTCGCCGTGGACAAAGGCGTGCGCGCTGCGCAGTCCGCCGCAGCCGGGGCAGTACAGGCCGGTGAACCGGTAGAGCGGACAGACCGGGTAGTGGCCGGGCTGGTTGGGGTCCACGGTCCCCACGTACGCGAAGGCCCCGGCGACGGCCGCGAGGATCCCGGCCGGGACGGCCAGCCGCCCCAGGAGTCCTTCGGGGGGCAGCGCTCGCTGCGTGTCGGCGTTCACGTCCGGCATTGTCCCCCGCCCTCTCCCCGAACGCGCGAGGGGCGGCCCCGGCGCTTCTGGCCGGACCGCCCCCTCACGCGGTGCGTGTCAGCTCTTGGCGTCCGCCGCTTCGGCCTTGGAGGTGACGAGCGGCTTGTGGGCGTCCTTGGGCATGCCCATCCCCATCGCGCTCATGATCCAGCCGATGATCCCGCCGATGACCACGATCGCCATACCGGCCCAGAACCCCGCCGGCTGGGCCATCACCATGAAGACGCCCGCGACGCAGAAACCGATGAAGGCGATAGTGACACCGGTCCAGGCGGCCGGGGTGTGACCGTGGCTGCTGCCCGCCATTGCTTGCTCCTAGGTGCTGAAGTACGTGATGTCGGGCCCATTCTTCCGTACGCGGGGTCCCGATGTGTTCGGGGGTCGCTTTGGTGCGGCGCTACGCCCCGGTCGGATCCTCCCCACGATCGAGCGCCTTCCAGATGTCCTCGGGCCGATCGGGATCCACGACGACAGCCTTACGACGTGCCCGGGGCACTCCGTCCCGCTCGTACCGCCCCGACATCGCGGGCCACAACCGCCCGTAGCGAAGAGCGAGCAACCCGGCGACAAGAATCAGCACGCCACCCACCACGGCCACATAGGGCCAGGCGGTGTGGCTCAGCGCGGTGACCGTCGCCGAGGTGTCGCCGGAGGCCTTCGCCGCCTGCTCGTCCAGCGCGGAGGAGTCCCCCGCCCCGATCAGCGCCGCCGTCACGATGCCGGCGCCGGAGAGCGCGAGCACCCCGGCGACCAGCAGCCGCCCGGCCTTGCGTACGGCGAAGACGGCGACGAGCGCGGCGAGGCCCACTATGGCGAGCGCGGCCGGGACACCGGTCACGTCGCTGCCCTTGGCGGTCAGCGGAAACGCGCCGCCGGCCACCGTCGCGGTGCCCTCCGACCATCGCTGACGGGTCGCGAGCAGCGCCACGGCCGCGCCGAGGGCACCGGCGAGCAGCGCTACGGCGAGACTGAGGCGGCCGGCCCTGGCGGGTCCTGCGGCTTCGGAACGGGGGTGAGGTAGGGCAGTCACGTACCCCACTATCACCCGAACCCCGGGCGAACGGTTACCCGGGGTTCCGTGAGAATCGCCCTACTTGCCCAAGCGGTTCGCGGTGTGTACGGCCCTGAGGACCGCCGCCGCCTTGTTGCGGCACTCGGTGTCCTCGGCGACCGGGTCGGAGTCGGCGACGATTCCGGCGCCTGCCTGGACGTAGGCCGTGCCGTTCCTGAGCAGGGCGGTGCGGATGGCGATCGCGGTGTCGGAGTCGCCCGCGAAGTCCAGGTAGCCGACGCAGCCGCCGTACAACCCCCGCCGGGACGGCTCGAGTTCGTCGATGATCTGCATCGCGCGGGGCTTCGGCGCACCGGAGAGGGTGCCGGCCGGGAAGCAGGCCGTGAGGACGTCGAAGGCGGTGCGGCCCTCGGCGACCTTGCCGGTGACCGTCGAGACGATGTGCATGACGTGGGAGTACCGCTCGACGGACATGAAGTCGACGACCTCCACCGAGCCGGGCTCGCAGACCCGGCCGAGGTCGTTGCGCCCGAGGTCGACGAGCATGAGGTGCTCGGCGCGCTCCTTCGGGTCGGCGAGCAGCTCGTCGGCGAGGGCCTGGTCCTCCTGCGGGGTCGCCCCGCGCCAGCGGGTGCCGGCGATGGGGTGGACCAGGGCGTGCCCGTCCTCGACCTTGACCAGGGCCTCGGGGGAGGAACCGACGACGTCGAAGCCGTCGAAGCGGAACAGGTACATGTACGGGGACGGGTTCGTGGCCCTCAGGACCCGGTAGACGTCCAACGCGCTTGCCGTGCACGGCGTCTCGAAGCGCTGGGAGGGGACGACCTGGAAGGCCTCGCCGGCCCGGATGCGCTCCTTGATGTCCTCGACGGCCGCCTGGAAGTCGGGGCCGCCCCACAGCGCGGTGTACTCGGGGAGCTCGGAGGGCGGGAGGACTGCCGGGGGCTGGGCCACCGGGCGGGACAGGTCCGCCTCCATGGCGTCCAGACGGGCCACCGCGTCCGCGTGGGCCTCGTCGACGCCGGTGTCGAGGTCGTTGTGGTTGATCGCGTTGGCGATCAGCAGGACCGAGCCCTCCCAGTGGTCCATGACGGCGAGGTCGCTGGTCAGAAGCATGGTCAGCTCGGGGAGCTTCAGGTCGTCGCGCTCGCCGGGGCCGATCTTCTCCAGGCGGCGGACGATGTCGTAGCCGAGGTAGCCGACCATGCCGCCGGTGAAGGGCGGCAGGCCCTCCTGGTGGGGGGTGTGCAGGGTCTCGATGGTGGCGCGCAGGGCGGCGAGCGGGTCGCCCTCGACGGGGACTCCGACGGGTGGGGTGCCGAGCCAGTGGGCCTGGCCGTCGCGGGCGGTGAGGGTGGCGGCGGAGCGGACGCCCACGAAGGAGTACCGGGACCAGGAGCGGCCGTTCTCCGCGGACTCCAGCAGGAAGGTGCCGGGGCGCTCGGCGGCGAGCTTGCGGTAGAGCGCGACAGGGGTGTCGCCGTCGGCGAGGAGCTTGCGCGTGACCGGGATGACGCGCCGGTCGGTAGCGAGCTTGCGGAAGGTCTCGAGGTCCATGGCGGCTGACCTTACTGATCCGAGGGGGCGGTACCGGAACCGGCGCCGTCCTTGAGGAGTACGTCGGCGTCGAAGCAGGTGCGCGCGCCGGTGTGGCAGGCGGCGCCGACCTGGTCCACCTTCACCAGCACGGTGTCGGCGTCGCAGTCCAGGGAGACGGACTTGACCCACTGGAAGTGGCCGGAGGTGTCGCCCTTGACCCAGTACTCCCGGCGGCTGCGCGACCAGTAGGTGCAGCGGCCGGTGGTCAGGGTGCGGTGCAGCGCCTCGTCGTCCATCCAGCCGAGCATGAGCACCTCACCGGTGTCGTACTGCTGGGCGATCGCGGGGACGAGCCCGTCGGCGCTGCGCTTGAGACGCGCGGCGATCTCCGGGTCGAGAC
This sequence comes from Streptomyces sp. NRRL B-3229, assembly GCF_000719505.1. Taxonomy (NCBI): domain Bacteria; kingdom Bacillati; phylum Actinomycetota; class Actinomycetes; order Kitasatosporales; family Streptomycetaceae; genus Streptomyces; species Streptomyces sp. NRRL B-3229. Next base: position 337,775 of record NZ_JOGP01000008.1, read on the forward strand.
TGCTGCGGGGCGGGGGCGTGCTGGTCATGACTGCCATTGTGCCGCGCGCCACTGACAGTGACCGTGGGGTGTCCACTGTGCGGACCGGTGAGACGGTCGTAGGCTGACTGCATGTCGACTTTCGCCAAGCGTGAACGACTTCTCCTCGCCGACCTGTTGGAGGCCGAGGGCCCGGACGCCCCCACTCTGTGCGACGGCTGGCTCACCCGCGATCTCGCGGCGCACGTGGTCGTGCGCGAGCGCCGCCCCGACGCGGCCGGGGGCCTGGTGATCAAGCAGCTCGCGTCCCGTCTGGACCGGGTGATGGCCGAGTTCTCCGAGAAGCCCTACGAGGAGCTGATCCAGCTCATCCGTACGGGCCCGCCGCGTTTCTCGCCGTTCCAGCTCAAGCAGGTCGACGAGCTGTCGAACACGGTCGAGTTCTACGTCCACACGGAGGACGTCCGCCGCGCCCGCCCCGACTGGACGCCCCGCGAGCTGGACCCGGTCTTCCAGGACACCCTGTGGTCCCGCCTGGAACGCACCGCCCGCCTCATGGGCCGCAGCGTCCCCACCGGACTGGTGCTGCGCCGCCCGGACGGCCAGACAGCGGTGGCCCACCGCGGCACCCCGGTCGTGACGGCCACCGGCGAACCCTCCGAACTCCTGCTGTTCCTCTACGGCCGCCAGAGCGCGGCCAAGGTGGACCTGGAGGGCGACAAGGAAGCAATCGCCAAACTCCACGAGGCCAAGGAACTCGGAATCTGAGGGGCGGGACGGGGGGCGGGACTCGTCAAGCCGCCCCCGCCGTGCTGGCCCTGGCGAGCCCTCCGCCCCGACCCGAACGGTTCACGTTGGGAGTTCGGCGCGCCGCAGGTTCCGGGCGCACAGGGCGACGAGCCCGCCGAGGCCGCACACCGCCGCGCTGGTGACGAACACCGGGCCGGTGCCCCAGGTGCCGATCGCGGCGGCGGACAGCGGCATGCTGAGCGGTGCGAAGCCGAGGCTGACCAGTGCGGCCACGGCGGTGACCCGGCCCAGGTAGGCAGGGTCAGCCTGGGTCTGGAGCAGGGCGCCGCACAGGGCGCCGCTGAGCCCGGCGAGCAGTCCGATCAGCAGGGCGACTCCGGCGGCCGCGAGGACGCCGGGGACGAACGCCAGGGCGCCGATGGCGACCGCCCCGCCGAGGCAGGCGTACACCATCACGTGCCCGGCGTGCGGCACGCGCCCGCGCACGGCCAGCACCAGCGAGGCGAGGCTGGCCCCGGCTCCGAACCCGCCCAGCACCCAGCCCATCCCGGCGGAACCCCAGCCGCGCTCGTCGGCGAGCAGCGTCAACCCGACGTTGAGCGGCCCGACGAAGCCGAGGTCGCCGAGGGCGACGGCGAGCATCAGCGGGGCGAGGACCCGGTGCCGGCGGATGTACCGCAGCCCGATCCGCAGGTCGCTCCAGGCGGAGCGGACGGCGCCCGCCGCGGGGTTCTCGCCACCGGTACTCGGGGCGGCAGCCTGCCGGTCCGGCTCCCGTATCCGCACCGACACCAGCAGCGGCACCGATATCGCGATCAGCAGTCCCGCGAAGGCGAACGCGGACGCCGCTCCCCCGACCGCCACCGCGAGGCCACCGAGCGGGCCCCCTACGACACTGGCGAAGCGGATGCCGAGCCCCCGCATGCCCTGGACGCGGGTGAACTGCCCACGGGTCGTCACGCGCGCGGGGAGGGCTCCCACGGCCGGCATGAAGACGGCGTCGACGGTCCCGAACACGAACGCCAGCAGGGCCAGCGCCCACAGACCGGGCTCTGCGAGGTACAGCAGTGCCGCCACCGCGAGCACCGCCGCACAGCGCACCGCGTCACTGCCGATGACGACCCTGCGCGGCCCGAACCGGTCTGCGATCACCCCGCCGGCCAGCATCAGCAGGGCCCGCGGCAGCGCGCTGACCGACATCACGACTCCGGCCTGAGCCGGTGTGCCGGACTGGACGGCCGCCCAGGACAGGGCGATGTAGTACACGCTGTCGCCCGTCATCGAGGCGGTGTAGGCGGCGAGCCAGCGCAGGACGTTGCCGTCGCGGTGGGCCGGGGTCTCGACGGCGTCGGCGAGCGACGGGGGCAGGGTGTCGGTGGAGGTCACTGCTGGGGCCCTCTCGGAGATCAGACGCGGAACGGGAAGCCGTACACGTGCAGCGCGACGTTCTCGCGCCCCTCGCTGTCGCCGGCGGCCTCGGCGGCCCGGCCCTTTTCGTCGTACTTCCTGGCGAGGGCCAGCAACTCCTCGCGCAGTTCGTCCAGTTCACCGGCCGTCAGCCGCAGCAGCGACTCGCTGTCCGGGGCGGCCGCGTTCCACTCGGCGCTCCAGGTGGGCCGTTCGTCGAGGTAGCGGCGGTACATGTCGGCACGCTGCTCGTGGAAGAGCCGGGTGGCCGCCAGGTGTGCCGCCGCCCGCTCGGGCGCGTCCCGGAAGTCCCGGTCACGGATGCTCACGCCCTCGGACGAGGGCTGCCACCAGCGTTCCCGGCCGTCTCCGCTCTGCGCCTCGGCCTCCTCGATCAGCCCGTGCTCGGCCAGCTTGCGCAGGTGGTAGCTGACCAGGGACACGGCCTCGTCGACCTGGTCGGCGAGGTGGGAGGCGGTGGCGGCCCGTGTCACGCAGAGGCATCGGTAGAGCTTCATCCGCAGCGGATGGGCCAGCGCCTTGAGAGTGCCGAGGTCGGTGATCGGGCGGTTCTGCTCGTGTGACATGACCCCGATCGTAGATACGAAAGAAAAGTTGCACAATATTTCTTGCGCAACTTTTCTTGCGCGTCTCCGTGGGAGAAAGCCCCGGCCACCGACACCGGCGACCGGGGCTCAAGCCGAGCGTGGCGTCACCTCACCGGGTGGCCCGCCTCCCTCAGCGTGTTCTTCACCTCGCCGATGCGCAGGTCGCCGAAGTGGAAGACCGAGGCTGCCAGGACCGCGTCCGCGCCCGCTTGGATGGCCGGGGGGAAGTGGTCCAGCTTTCCCGCGCCGCCGGAGGCGATCAGGGGGACCGTCACGTGCTTGCGGACGGCCTCGATCATCTCCAGGTCGTAGCCGTCCTTGGTGCCGTCCGCGTCCATCGAGTTGAGCAGGATCTCACCGGCGCCCAGTTCCGCGGCCCGGTGCGCCCATTCGACCGCGTCGATGCCGGTGCCCTTGCGACCGCCGTGGGTGGTCACCTCGAAGGAACCCGTCCCGGTGCGCCGCGCGTCCACCGACAGCACCAGCACCTGCCGGCCGAACCGCTCGGCGATCTCGCGGATCAGGTCGGGACGGGCGATGGCCGCGGTGTTCACGCCGACCTTGTCCGCGCCGGCCCGCAGCAGCTTGTCCACGTCCTCGGCCGTACGGACACCGCCGCCGACCGTGAGCGGGATGAAGACCTGCTCGGCGGTGCGGCGCACCACGTCGTACGTGGTCTCGCGGTTGCCCGAGGACGCGGTGATGTCCAGGAACGTCAGCTCGTCGGCGCCCTCGGCGTCGTACACCTTGGCCATCTCGACGGGGTCGCCCGCATCGCGCAGGTTCTGGAAGTTGACGCCCTTGACGACCCGGCCGTTGTCCACGTCCAGGCAGGGGATCACTCGTACGGCGAGGGTCATGGCGCGCTCTCTCCTCGGAACGCCTCCACCTCGACCTCGACGACCAGGCTGGGGTCCACGAAGCCGGAGACGATGATCAGGGACGCGGCGGGCCGGACGGCGTCGAACAGCTCCTTGTGGGCGCGGCCGACATCGTCCACGTCCCGGGCATGGGTGATGTACATGCGGGTCCGCACCACGTCGTCCCGGCCGAGCCCCAGCTCCTTCAGCGCCGCGAAGGCGACGTTGAAGGAGTTGACCGTCTGCTCGTACGGACCGCCTCCGGCGATCTCGCCGTCCACTATCGAGGTGCAGCCGGAGACCAGCACCAGGCCGTTGGGGAGTTCCACCGCGCGGGAGTACCCGAAGGTCTCCTCCCAGGGCGCGCCGGTCGCGACGCGTCGCAGATCGCTCACTGAGCCACCGCCTCCAAAGCCTCTTCAAGGGTGAACGCCTTCGCGTACAGCGCCTTCCCGACGATGGAGCCCTCGACACCGAGGGGAACCAGCTCGGCGATGGCCCGCAGGTCGTCCAGCGAGGACACGCCACCGGAGGCCACCACGGGACGGTCGGTCGCCGCGCACACGTTGCGCAGCAGCTCCAGGTTGGGGCCCTGGAGGGTGCCGTCCTTGGCGATGTCGGTGACGACGTACCGGGCGCAGCCCTCCTTGTCGAGCCGCTCCAGCGCCTCGTAGAGGTCGCCGCCCTCGCTGGTCCAGCCGCGGCCCTTGAGGGTCGTACCGCGCACGTCCAGGCCCACCGCGATCTTGTCGCCGTGCTCGGCGATCACCTTCGCGACCCACTCCGGGCTCTCCAGGGCGGCCGTGCCGAGGTTCACCCGGGTGCAGCCGGTGGCGAGGGCGGCTGCCAGGGAGGCGTCGTCGCGAATGCCGCCGGACAGCTCGACCTTGATGTCCATCGCCTCGGTGACCTGGCGGACCAGCTCCCGGTTGTCGCCGGTGCCGAAGGCCGCGTCCAGGTCGACCAGGTGCAGCCACTCGGCGCCCGAGCGCTGCCAGGACAGGGCGGCCTCCAGCGGGGAGCCGTACGAGGTCTCCGTGCCGGACTCGCCGTGCACGAGGCGGACCGCCTGGCCGTCGCGGACGTCCACGGCGGGAAGGAGTTCGAGCTTCGAGGGCATCAGAGGGTTCCGATCCAGTTGTTCAGCAGCTGCGCACCGGCGTCGCCGGACTTCTCGGGGTGGAACTGGGTGGCCCACAGGGCGCCGTTCTCCACGGCGGCCACGAAGGGCTTGCCGTGCGTCGACCAGGTGACCTTCGGCGCGGTCATCGCCTTGTTGTGCGTCTCCAGCGACCAGTCGTGGACGGCGTAGGAGTGCACGAAGTAGAAGCGGGCGTCCGCGTCCAGGCCGGCGAACAGCTGGGAGTCGGCCGGCGCGTCGACGGTGTTCCAGCCCATGTGGGGCACGACGTCGGCCTGGAGCGGCTCGACCGAGCCGGGCCACTCGTCGAGGCCCTCGGACTCCACGCCGTGCTCGATGCCGCGCGCGAAGAGGATCTGCATGCCGACGCAGATGCCCATGACCGGGCGCCCGCCGGACAGCCGGCGGTCGATGATCCAGTCGCCGCGGGCCTCGTGCAGGCCCTTGATGCAGGCGGCGAAGGCACCGACGCCCGGCACCAGCAGACCGTCGGCGTTCATGGCCCTGTCGTAGTCGCGCGTGATCTCGACCTCGGCCCCCGCGCGCGCGAGGGCCCGCTCGGCGGACCGCACGTTGCCGAAGCCGTAGTCGAAGACGACGACCTTCTTCGACGGGGAGGCGCTCAACTCCACACCTCCAGCCGCATGACGCCGGCGACCAGGCACATCCCGGCGGCGATGGAGAGCAGGACGATCAGGCTCCTGGGCATCTTCTGCTTGACGAAGGAGTAGATGCCGCCGGCCAGGAAGAGGCCGACGACGATCAGCAGGGTCGACAGGCCGTTCACAGCGCGCCCTTCGTGGAGGGGAGGATGCCGGCCGCGCGCGGGTCACGCTCGGAGGCGTAGCGCAGGGCCCGGGCGAGCGCCTTGAACTGGCACTCCACGATGTGGTGCGCGTTGCGCCCGTACGGCACGTGCACGTGCAGCGCGATCTGGGCCTGGGCGACGAAGGACTCGAGGATGTGCCGGGTCATCGTGGTGTCGTACTCGCCGATCATCGGCGCCATCTTCTCGGGCTCGGTGTGCACGAGGTACGGGCGGCCGCTGAGGTCCACCGTCACCTGGGCGAGCGACTCGTCCAGCGGGACCGTGCAGTTGCCGAAGCGGTAGATGCCGACCTTGTCGCCGAGGGCCTGCTTGAAGGCGGCGCCGAGGGCGAGGGCGGTGTCCTCGATGGTGTGGTGCGAGTCGATGTGCAGATCGCCCTCGGTCTTCACGGTGAGGTCGAACAGACCGTGCCGACCGAGCTGGTCGAGCATGTGGTCGTAGAAGCCGACGCCTGTCGACACATCGACCTTTCCGCTGCCGTCGAGATCGATCTCGACGAGCACCGAGGTCTCCTTGGTCACTCGCTCCACGCGTCCCACGCGGTTCATGTGCTCTGCTCCTTCGTCAACTCACGGACCGCGTCGAGGAACGCGTCGTTCTCTTCGGGGGTGCCGGCGGACACCCGCAGCCACCCCGGAATGCCGTTGTCCCGGACCAGGACGCCCTGGTCGAGGATCTTCTGCCAGGTCACGTGCGAGTCGTCGAAGCGCCCGAACTGCACGAAGTTCGCGTCCGACTCCACGACCTCGAACCCGAGCGCCCGCAGCTCGCTCACCAGCCGGTCCCGTTCGGCCTTGAGCTGCTCGACGTACTTGAGCAGCGTGTCGGTGTGCTCCAGGGCGGCCAGGGCGGTCGCCTGGGTGACGGCCGACAGGTGGTAGGGCAGCCGTACGAGCTGCACGGCGTCCACGACCGCCGGGTGCGCGGCGAGGTAGCCGAGCCGCAGCCCGGCCGCGCCGAACGCCTTCGACATGGTCCGCGAGACGACGAGATGCGGCCGTCCCTCGATGAGCGGCAGCAGCGAGTCGCCGTGGCTGAACTCGATGTACGCCTCGTCGACCACGACCATGGACGGCTTCGCCGCCTGGGCGGCCTCGTACAGCGCGAGGACCGTCTCGGGCGGGACGGCGTTGCCCGTCGGGTTGTTGGGGGTCGTGATGAACACGACGTCCGGCTTCTCGGCGGCGATGGCCTGCACGGCCGCCTCGACGTCGATCGTGAAGTCCGCATTGCGGGGACCCGGGATCCAGCCGGTGCCGGTGCCGCGCGAGATGAGCGCGTGCATCGAGTACGACGGCTCGAAGCCGATCGCCGTACGGCCCGGTCCGCCGAAGGTCTGGAGCAGCTGCTGGAGGACCTCGTTGGAGCCGTTGGCGGCCCACACGTTGGCCAGGCCCACCTCGTGCCCGGAGGTGTCGGTGAGGTATTCGGCGAGCCGCGTGCGCAGTTCCACCGCGTCCCGGTCCGGGTAGCGGTTGAGGTCGCGAGCCGCCTCGCGGACACGCTCGGCGATGCGCTCGACCAGCTCTTCGGGCAGCCGGTAGGGGTTCTCGTTGGTGTTCAGCCGTACGGGGACGTCCAGTTGGGGCGCGCCGTAGGGGGACTTGCCGCGCAGCTCGTCCCGTACGGGGAGGTCGTCGATGCCGGTCACTTGCTCTCGGGAACCTTCCAGTCGAACCGTGCCTTGATCGCCGCGCCGTGGGCCGGCAGGTCCTCCGCCTCGGCCAGCGTGACCACGTGCCGGGCGATGTCGGCGAGCGCGTCGCGCGTGTAGTCGACGATGTGGATGCCCCGCAGGAAGGACTGCACGGACAGTCCGGAGGAGTGGCAGGCGCAACCGCCGGTCGGCAGCACGTGGTTGGACCCGGCCGCGTAGTCGCCCAGCGAGACCGGGGCCCAGGGGCCGATGAAGATCGCGCCCGCGTTGCGCACCCGGTCGGCCACCGCGGCCGCGTCCGCGGTCTGGATCTCCAGGTGCTCGGCGCCGTAGGCGTTGACGACCCTGAGGCCCTCGTCGATGCCGTCGACCAGGACGATCGCGGACTGCCGGCCCTTCAGCGCGGGCACGATCCGGTCCTCGACGTGCCGGGTGGCCGCGACCTGCGGCTCCAGTTCCTTCTCGACCGCGTCCGCGAGTTCGATGGAGTCGGTGACCAGGACGGCGGCGGCCAGCGGGTCGTGCTCGGCCTGGCTGATCAGGTCCGACGCCACGTGCACCGGGTCGGCGGTGGAGTCCGCGAGGACCGCGATCTCGGTCGGGCCGGCCTCGGCGTCGATGCCGATCTTCCCGGTGAAGTACCGCTTGGCGGCGGCGACCCAGATGTTGCCGGGGCCGGTGACCATGTCGGCGGGCGGGCAGGACTCGGTGCCGTACGCGAACATCGCGACGGCGGTCGCGCCGCCGGCGGCGTAGACCTCGTCGACGCCGAGGAGCGCGCAGGCGGCGAGGATCGTGGGGTGCGGGAGGCCGTCGAACTCGGCCTGCGCCGGGGAGGCGAGGGCGATCGACCCGACGCCGGCCTCCTGCGCGGGCACCACGTTCATGATCACGGAGGACGGGTAGACGGACCGGCCGCCCGGCGCGTACAGCCCGACCCGGTCGACCGGCACCCACTTCTCGGTCACGCTGCCGCCGGGCACGACCTGGGTCGTGCGGGTGGTCCGGCGCTGCTCGCGGTGGACGAGACGGGCGCGGCGGATGGACTCCTCCAGGGCCTCGCGCACGGCCGGGTCGAGCTCTTCGAGCGCCTTGTCGAGCGCCGCCCGGGGCACCCGCACCCGGTCCAGGCGCACCCCGTCGAACTTCTCGGCGAAGTCGATCAGCGCCGCGTCACCCCGATGATGCACGGCCTCGCAGATCGGACGCACCTTCTCCAGGGCGGCCGAGACGTCGAAGTCGGCTCGGGGCAGCAGGTCGCGCAGGGCGGGGCCCTCGGGGAGGGCGTCGCCGCGCAGATCGATTCGGGAGATCACAGGGCCAATTCTCTCAGACCCGCATCGGCGGCCGTCCGCGCATTCCAATGGCTGATACGCAACCCGGAAGATCCCCTTCACGTCTAGCGTTCGAGGGGTTACTCACCGGGCATGAACGGTCGTACGCATCCCACGAGCCGCAAGGAGCTGGACTAATCGTGACCGAGGGGGCCGGCATCCGCGACGGAGACCTGCCGGACGATCTGACCGCCGCCGAGGCCGGCATGTGGCAGGCCTTCCGCAACGGCACCGTGTACGACCTGAGCAGCGGCGACACCGTCGTCGACGATCCGCACGGCGGACATCCCTGGGGGCCCGAACGGACGGTGCGGGCGCGCATCATCTGCTGGCTGCTCCTGGACGGGCCTCCGGCGCTGGCAGGCCGGGTGGCGTCCCTGAAGCTCACCGGTGTGCAGGTCAGCGGCACCCTGGATCTCGCGGGCGGCACGATCGTGCCGTACCTGGAGATGAAGGGCTGCCGCTTCGAGCGGGAGATCCTGCTGCCCGAGGCCCGCTTCACCACCGCGCGGTTCGTGGACTGCTCGGTGCCGCGCCTGGAGGCGGCCCGGGTGCACACCGAGGGCGATCTGCATCTGCCGCGCTGCCGGTTCCACAACGGCGTACGGCTGACCGACGCGCACATCGGCACGGATCTGCTGATGAACCAGGCGATCGTCTACCGCGACCGCAGCGGCCGTTCGATCGCCGCGGACGGCATGACCGTCGGCCAGGACCTCCAGGCCGAGCTCCTGGAGTCGCACGGCGAGCTGAGCCTGCGCAGCGCCACCGTCGGCGTCTCGCTGAGCCTGCGCGGCGCCCGCCTGAACAACCCGTACACCCGGCTCGCGCTGAACGCCCCGCAGCTGACCGTCGAGCGCACCCTGTACCTGACCCCGGCGGGCGTCGGCGCCTCGATGCTGAGCGGGGCGACGCCCGCGCGCGGGACGCGGATCCAGCGCTTCGAGTGCCAGGGCGGGATCCGGCTGGACGACGGGCGGTTCGGGGACGCGGTCGACCTGGAGCGGGCCCGGTTCACCTTCACCGACGAGCAGGAGCTGTCGCTGCGCCGGATCCAGGCCCCGGAGCTGCGCTTCCTCGGCGAGAAGCCGCAGCGCGGCAAGGTGGTCCTGTCGGGGGCCCGGGTCGCCAACCTGGTGGACCGGGCGACCGCCTGGCCTGGGCCCGGCAACCTCCACATGGGCGGCTTCGTCTACGAGAACCTCGTCCCGCACGGCCCCTTCCCGCTGGCCGAGCGCCTGGACTGGGTGGCGGCGGCGACCGCCGAGTACAACCCGGAGCCGTACGAGCGGCTCGCCGCCGTGCTGCGGGCCGGGGGCGAGGACGAGGACGCGCGCGAGGTGCTGCTCGCCAAACAGCGCCGGCGCCGGGAGACGCTGCCCCCCGCGGCGAAGTTGTGGGGCTATGTGCAGGACTGGACGGTCGCCTACGGGTACCGGCCCGGCCGGGCCGCCGTCTGGATGGCGGTGCTGTGGGCGGCGAGCTCGGTGGCGTTCGCACACGCGAGCCATCCACCGCTCAAGGGCGGCGACCATCCAGCCTGGAACCCCGCCCTGTTCGCCCTGGACCTGCTGCTTCCGGTGGTCGACCTGGGGCAGGTCGGCTTCTGGCAGCTGAGCGGCGGCTGGCAGTGGCTGGCGGCGGTGATGGTTCTCCTGGGCTGGATCCTGGCCACCACGGTCGCGGCCGGGGCGACCCGGCTGTTGCGGCGGAATTGAGGAGGTCCACGGTGCATAACGTGAACAAGGGTCAGCTCTTTACCTCTCCTTGACCATCCGCCGTACAACTTTCCACGAGTTGCACGTGCGCACTGGCGCGACCCGGAACCGCGGTCTTTCAATGGTCGACACCATGGCTCTGCTGCCCCCCTTCCGCGCGTCGCGGAGACCCCCCTACCTCACCGGCGGACTGATCGCCGACGACGAGGTACTGCTCGACGCGCCCGACGACCGGCTCGGACCCGCACTGGTCGCCGCCGGACAGGGCTCGTACGAACGCGCGTCCCGGCTGCTCGCCGCGACCCGCCAGGACGCCGCCTGGGAGCTGCGCGACCGGTACGTCCGGCGGCTGGCCGCCTTCGCCCGCTCCCGCTCCGAGTGGTACGACACCTGGCGTGCCGAGGCCCCGCAGGACGTGGACCGGCTGCTGCTGGGCGCACAGCTCGCGGTGGACCGGGCCTGGGACTCACCGGCCCGCGCGGAGCTGCTGCGCGAGGTGAGCCCGCTGATCACGGCCGCCGCGCGCGGGGAGGACCGCGACCCGGTGCCCTGGCGGCTCGCGCTGGACCACGCCCGCGGATCGCAGGCGGGTCCCACCTACTTCGGCGAGCTGTGGGAGGCGGCCGTGCGCCGCGCCCCGCTCCACTACGGCTGCCACGTGGCCGCCCTGCGCTATCTGGCCACCTCCTGGCGCGGCTCGCACCGGGAGTGCTTCGACTTCGCCGAGCGGGCCGCCCAGGACGCCCCGGCCGGCTCGCTCGTCCAGGCACTGCCCGCGCGGGCCACGCTGGCCTGTCTGACCGAGGGCGCCGGCAACGCGGTGGCGCGCGAGCGGACGGACGCGGCGGCGGACCGGGCGATCGAGCTGTCCGCCACGTTCGCGGCGGCCGACCCGTGGCCGGCCGAGATCCGCAACAAGCTGGTGTTCGTCCTGGTGCGTCTCGGCCGCTGGACGGACGCGCTGGACCAGCTGCGCATGATCGGCCCGTACGCCACCTCGTTCCCTTGGAGCGGGGAGTCCGAGGACCCGCTCGGCCGGTTCCTGGAGGTCCGCGAGGAGGTCCGGCGGCACGCCTTGATCCATCCACGGAGTGAGCACGGGGGACGTGTCCGCTCCGGAGGCCATTAGGCTTTGGCGCCGTGACCACCGTGCGGCTCCCGCTCTTCCCCCTGAACTCAGTGCTGTTCCCGGGGCTGGTGCTTCCTCTCAACGTCTTCGAGGAGCGCTATCGCGCCATGATGCGCGAACTGCTGAAGACGCCCGAGGAGGAGCCGCGCCGGTTCGCCGTCGTGGCGATCCGCGACGGCCACGAGGTGGCGCCCAGCGCACCGGGGATGCCGGACCCGACGGCCCTGCCCGAGCGCGGTCCGGCGACCGGCTTCGGCGAGGACCCGATCAATGCCTTCCATTCCACCGGCTGCGTGGCAGACGCGGCGACGGTACGGGAGCGTCCCGACGGCACGTTCGAGGTCCTGGCGACGGGCACGACCCGCGTCCGGCTGGTGTCGGTCGACGCCTCGGGCCCGTATCTCACGGCCGAGCTGGAGGAGCTGGAGGAGACGGCGGGCGACGAGTCGGGACCCTTGGCCGAAGGGGTGCTCAGGGCCTTCCGCCAGTACCAGAAGCGCCTGGCGGGGGCGCGGGAACGCTCCCTGTCGAGCGGTGCGGAGCTGCCCGACGAGCCCTCGGTGCTGTCCTACCTGGTGGCGGCGGCGATGATGCTGGACACGCCCACGAAGCAGCGGCTGCTCCAGGCCCCCGACACCGCGTCCCGCCTCCGCGACGAACTGCGGATCCTGCGCGCGGAGACGGCGATCATCCGTAACCTTCCGTCGTTGCCCGCGTCGGACCTGACGCGCGGCCCGACGAGTCTGAACTGAGCCCGGGGAAGCACCAGATGCCGAAGAAGGCGAAGAAGCAGCAGCCGGGAGGCACCCCCGCGACGGTGGCCCTGACCACCGCGGGAGTCTCGTTCACGGTCCACGCCTACGACCACGACCCCTCCCACCCGTCCTACGGCGAGGAGGCGGCCGAAGCGATGGGGGTCTCCCCGGACCGCGTCTTCAAGACACTCGTCGCGGACGTGGACGGCACCCTCACGGTGGCCGTGGTCCCGGTGGCGGGCTCCCTCGACCTGAAGGCCCTGGCGACGGCGGTGTCCGGCAAGCGGGCCGCGATGGCCGACCCGACCCTCGCCGAACGCACCACGGGCTACGTCAGGGGCGGCATCTCCCCGCTCGGCCAGCGCAAGAAGCTCCCCACGGTCCTGGACGCCTCGGCCTCCGCCCACGCCACGATCTGCGTCTCGGCGGGCCGCAGGGGCCTGGAGGTCGAACTCTCCCCCACGGACCTCACCCACCTCACCGACGCCACCCTGGCCCCCATCGCCCGCGCCTGACCCCTCGACGGGACGCCCTTCCTCGACTAAGCAGAAGAGACATGTCGAAGAAGACCCGCAAACGCAAGTGGCGCACGAAGAAGGGCCGCAGCAACCACGGCAGCCGCCCGGCGTAGTCACGGGGCGGGGTCGAAGGGGCGGCGGGGGGCGAGAAGAACTCCCCTACTGCACGGGCGCCCCGTGCCCGTCGTCACGTACGACCGCCCCGTACCCCGGCTCGGGATCCCGCGGGCCGAACAACGCCGTGAGCCCCAGATGCACGACCAGGCCCGCGAACGACCAGACCAGCAACGCCCCCTTCGCCCCCAACCGCAGCGGCGCGGAGAACGTCACCCCCTTGCCCACCGACTTCGCGTGCGCGAGCACGTCCGACGTGGGTCCCAGCCACATCCCCACCCGCCACGCGAGCAGCGACCCCAGCAGCCCTCCGACGGCCAGCCCGACCACCAGCGGCACCCCGCCCCGCCGTCGCCAGAGGAACACGGCCAGCGCGCTCAGCAGGCCGAACGCGAGCGCCAGCAGCGTGAACGTTCCGTCCACTCCCACCGCCTGCTCGCCCTCGGTGTCCTTGAGATAGACGACCCAGCTCCCCCGCTCGTCGACGTCCCCGACGAGCGGCACATGCGGCGCCAGCCACCACCACAGCACCCCGAGCAGCGCCCCGAGGACCGCCACACAGACCGTGATCACCGCGGCCTCCCGCAGCTCGGTCCTCATCCCGGGCCCATCGTGCCCGTACCCGACGTCGGAAGGAGTCGCGTACCCGGCGTCAGGAACCTGCCACGCGTCGTGCGAGGAGGGTTCGTGCGGCGGCGGAGGAGGAGTCAATGGTGCGGTCACCCTGACATCGTGCCAGGCCCGCCTGTGCGGCGCGTCACCGGACGGCCGCCCGACGGTAGGCCCAGGTGGCGACGGCCAGCGAGACCACGCCCACGCCCCCGCACACGGCGAGGTCCCCGAGCACGAAGGCCCAGTCGGGATGCGGTCCGAAGGTCCGTGCGAAGGCCTCGACGCCGTAGGTCGACGGCAGCAGGTCCCGGGCGAACCGCACCACCTCGGGCATCCGGTCGGCGGGCAGCACCCCGAGCAGCAGCGCGGCGGACATGCCGAGCTGTCCCAGCAGCGTGGCCAGTTCCGGCCGGGGCGCGAGCAGCCCGAGAGCCGCCCCCAGCCCCGCCAGGGCCGCACCCGCCAGCGGGATCACCGCCACCAGCACCCACAGATGCGCCAGCGGCAGCCCGAACAGCACACACCCGAAGACGGCGGTCACCACGGTCCCGGGCACGGTGAAGGAGGCGTACGCGCCCGCCGCGCCCAGCACCACGGCCGCGGGCGGCACCGGCAGGGTGGCGTAGTGGTCGAGCCCGCCGCTCGCCCGCAGCTGCCCGAAGTACTGCGCGAGCAGGTTGAGCGCGACGAAGGCGACCACGAGCACCGAGGCACCGGCGACCACGGACTGCGCCTCGCCGCCGCCGTCCACGACCCCCCGCATCAGGATCATGATCCCGATGGACTGGAAGGTCGCCACGAACAGCAGCGGGATGCGGGCGACCCGCGCGCGGGACAGCTGCGCGCGGTACACGGCCGCCAGCGAGGGCCACAGCCGGGCGCGGGGCCCCAGCTCGGCGGCCCCGTCCCGGTCCGTCTCCTCGGCGGCCAGGGCGCCGCCGGACAGGATCCCGGCGGGTACGACACTCACGTGGCTCTGCTCCTCTTCGCTCCGGCACTCGCCCTGTGACGTACGGATACGGCAGTCCCCGTACTCAACGTGCTCATGCCTTCACCAGCCCCTGCTGCGCAGCGCCGCCCAGCGCGAGGTACACGTCCTCCAGGCTGGGCGTGGCGAGCGTGAAGTCGTCCAGCGCGGCGAACGCGGCCCCGCCGGTGACGGTGGCGACGACCGCGCGGGCCTCCTCGGGGGCGAGCCGCAGGGTCCAGCGGCGCCCGGCGGCCACAGCCCGGTCCTGGAGGGCGGCGACCTCGGGGACGTGCAGCGGAGCCGCCTCGCGCCACACCAGGTCCACCCGGACCTCCCCGGCGACCTGTTCCTTGAGACCGGAGGGCGTGTCGCAGGCGATCACACGGCCCTGGTCGAGGACGGCGACCCGGTCCAGGACCGTCTCCGCCTCGATGACGTTGTGGGTGACGAGGAGCACGGTGGCGCCGTGCTCGGCCCGTCGCCGGTCCACGGCGGACCACACCGCGCGCCGCGCCACGGGGTCCATTCCGGTGGTCGGCTCGTCAAGGACGAGCAGCGGCCGCTCCCCCACCAGCGCGGCCGCGAAGCACGCGAGCCGCCGCTGGCCGCCGGACAGCTTCTTCAGCGGCCGCCCGGCGATCGGCGTGAGCCCGAGCTCGTCGAGTACGGCGTCCCGCTCGGCCCGCGCCTGCCTGGCCTCCAGCCCGCGCAGCCGTCCGGTGGTCTCGGCGGCGAGGGAGACGGTCAGTTCGTCGAGGGCGCTGGACTCCTGGCCGAGGTAGGCGAGGATCCGCGAGGCCCGGTCCGGGTGGCGCACGATGTCGTGGCCGAGGATCTCGACGCTGCCGCTGTCGGGCCGCATCAGCCCGGTGAGCTGCCGTACGAGGGTGGTCTTGCCGGCGCCGTTGGGCCCGAGCAGCCCGAAGATCTCACCCCGGCGGATGTCCAGGCGTACGTCGTCGGTGGCTCGCACCTCGGGTGTTCCCGGGGCCCCGCGCCGCCCGCGCACCGCGGGATAGGTCTTGGTCAGCCCGCGCACCGCGCACACGACATCACCACGGTGTCGAAGTGCCGGGGCAGCGCGCGTACTCACAAGGGACGAGACTACGGGGTCGGGAGCGCTCCGCCGTTCCCGGGGCGCCCCTCATACCGAAATACACCGCAAAACTCACTCACCGGCGGAGGCGTGTTCCGCGGCCGTCCGGGCGTCGATCTCCCGCCAGAACCCGGCCCGGATGGCGTAACGGTCGTGCTCGTCGATCTGGTCGTCCTTGTGCGCGAGCAGCCCGAACCGGGCCGCGTAGCGGAGCAGCTCGCCGTCGATCCGGTGCGGCACCCGCGGGTACATCCCGGACAGCCGCTGGAGGTGCGCCTGGTCGCCCAGCCGCTCCATCCACCGCCGGGCGAAGACCTGCCCGACCTCGAAGGGGTCCCCGCCGACCGTGGTGATGTCCTCCTCCCGGTCGGCCCACCGCTGTTCGGCGGAGGTGAGCTGGGCGAGGGTCGGCATGGACGCCACCTCGGGCGGCTCGGCGGCGGCTCCGGGCCGGTCCACCCAGCCCTTGTCGGAGGACCAGCGCAGCGTCGCGCTCGCGGGGTGCTGGGCGGGCTGGGTGCCGGGGGCCCGCAGCGCGGCGAGGTCCTTGGGGGTGGGCACCCCCTTGGGCGCCGGCACCCTCTCCTGCGTGCCGTTCTCCGAGGGGGCGCCCGCCGGGGCGTGCTCGGTCTCCTCCTCGGTCCGCTCGGGCGCCCGGGAGAGCGCGGACTCGGGCAGCGGCGCGGAGAGGATCGCGGCGATCTCGGGGCGCGGCACGGGCGGCGGCGCGCACACCCCGCCGAGGTCCTTCGCGCGGACGGCCTTGGTGATCCACGTACGGTCGAGCACCCGCCGTTCGTCCGCCTCGGCGACCAGGTCCTCCGACTGGTTGTAGTCCCCGTCGGCGGCCTGCACGGCCCACAGGTGTACGGCGACGCCGTGCTCCTTGGCCGCCATCATGCCCGGCAGCAGGTCCCCGTCGCCGGTGACGAGGACGACGTCGGAGCAGGCGCGGTTGCGGGCCAGTTCGGTGAGTTCGGCGTGCATGGCGGCGTCCACGCCCTTCTGGGCCCAGCGTCCGTCGCTGCGGGTCAGGGCGCCGAGCCGGACGGTGACCCGGGGCATCACACGCAGCCTGCGGTGCTCGGGCTGCGGGACGCGGTCGGGGGCGCCGTCGAACCAGTAGATGCGCAGCAGGGGCCGTTCCGTGTCGGACTCGGCCCGGTCGCGCAGCCCTTGGACCAGGGCGGCGTGGTCGACGGTGATGCGGGAACGGGAGGGCTCCCCGGCAAGGAGACTGGCGGCGGCCCCCAGCAGATACCCGGCGTCCACCAGGACGATGCAGCGGTCCACGCTTTCCACCCTCTTTCCGGGAGGTTTGCTTCGGGCTTGCTTCGAGTCTGCCCGACCGCACGGGGGTTAACGGCCCGAACTCGATCTTCGGCGTGGCGTTTCGGGGCATCGCCGCGCGACATTCCCTGTCACACACGGTAATTATCCGAAATGCGCCTCTTGCCAGCCTATGTGAATCTGGTCCCGGCCCTGGCCCCTAGATCCCCCTCAGGAGGCAGATCCCCATGGCCAAGAACAAGAAGCAGAACCGCAAGCAGCCGCAGTCCGAGCGTGGCCCGCAGGCACCGCAGCACTCCGCGATGGAGCCGCAGTCCGAGCAGCACGCCACGCAGGTCACTCCCGGCGATGTCGCCCGCAAGGGTCGGCAGAAAAGCTTCGGCCACAACTGACATGTGCATAAAGGGTTGTTGAGACCCGGGTACGTCAAGGGCCGTTGAGGCCCTGGGCACGAGGGCCCTTGAGGCCCAGGTACACGAAGGGGCGCACCCGATCCGGGTGCGCCCCTTCGCACACTCTCTCAACCCGCCTCAGCCCGCCAGGCAGGCCGGGCCCAGCAGCACCTTCAGATCGCCGAACAGCGCCGGATCCGGCTTGACGCGATGCTTGTCCAGCCGCAGGACCGTCGTCTTGCTGGGCCCCTGGAGCCTGATGCGGACCTCGCTCTCGCCCTTGTGGTGGCTGAGGATCTCCCCGAGCCTGCTGACCATCGGCGGGGTGACCTTCAGGGCCGGGATGGTGAGGATCACCGGCGCGTTGGTGCCCGCGTTGGACAGGTCGGGGACCTGGAGCTCCATGGCGACCAGACGGGGCACGTCCTCCCGCTTGTCGAGGCGGCCCTTGACGAACACCACGGCGTCCTCGACGAGTTGGGTCGACACCAGCTGGTAGGTCGCCGGGAAGAACATGCACTCGATGGACCCGGCGAGGTCCTCGACGGTGGCGATGGCCCAGGCGTTGCCCTGCTTGGTCATCTTGCGCTGGAGGCCCGAGATGATGCCGCCGATGGTGACGACCGCGCCGTCCGCGTGCTCACCGCCGGTGAGCTGGGCGATGCCCGCGTCGGCCTTGTCGGAGAGCACGTGCTCCAGACCGAAGAGCGGGTGGTCGGAGACGTAGAGACCGAGCATCTCCCGCTCCTGGGCGAGCAGATAGGTCTTGTCCCACTCGTCGGTGGTGAACTCCACGTCGAGTCCGAAGCCGGGCTCGCTGTTGTCCGCCTCGCCCATTCCGCCGAAGAGGTCGAACTGGCCCTCGGCCTCCTTGCGCTTGACCGCGACCACGTTGTCGATCATGGTGTCGAAGTGCGCGGTGAGGCCCTTGCGGGTGTGCCCCATGGTGTCGAACGCGCCCGCCTTGATCAGCGACTCGGTGGTGCGCTTGTTGCAGGCCACCGCCTCGACCTTGTCGAGGTAGTCGGGGAAGGAGGCGTACTTCCCCTTGGCCTTGCGGCTGCGGATGATCGACTCGACCACGTTGGTGCCGACGTTGCGCACCGCTTCGAGGCCGAAGAGGATCACGTCGTCGCCCTGGGCGGCGAAGTTGTGCTCGGACTCGTTGACGTTCGGCGGGAGCACCTTGATCTTCATGCGCCGGCACTCGTTGAGGTAGACGGCCGACTTGTCCTTGTCGTCCTTGACCGAGGTGAGCAGCGCGGCCATGTACTCGGCCGGGTAGTTGGCCTTGAGGTAGGCGGTCCAGTAGGAGACCAGTCCGTACGCGGCGGAGTGGGCCTTGTTGAAGGCGTAGCCGGCGAAGGGGACCAGGACGTCCCACAGGGCCTGGATGGCCTCGTCGCTGTAGCCGTTCTTCTGGGCGCCGGCCTGGAAGATGGTGAAGTTCTTCGCGAGTTCGTCGGGCTTCTTCTTGCCCATCACGCGGCGCAGGATGTCGGCCTCGCCGAGCGAGTACCCGGCGATGATCTGGGCGGCCTTCTGGACCTGCTCCTGGTAGACGATCAGGCCGTAGGTGACCGCGAGGACCTCCTCGAGCGGCTCCTCCAGCTCCTTGTGGATCGGGGTGATCTCCTGGCGGCCGTTCTTGCGCTCCGCGTAGTTGATGTGCGAGTTCATGCCCATCGGGCCGGGCCGGTAGAGGGCCGAGACGGCGGAGATGTCCTCGAAGTTGTCGGGCTGCATCTGGCGGAGCAGCGAGCGCATGGGGCCGCCGTCGAACTGGAAGACGCCGAGGGTGTCGCCGCGGCAGAGCAGTTCGAAGGTCTTGGGGTCGTCCAGCGGCAGGGCGAGCATCTCCAGGTCGATGCCCTTGTTGGCCTTCACCATCTTGATGGCGTCGTCCATGATCGTGAGGTTGCGCAGGCCCAGGAAGTCCATCTTCAGCAGGCCGAGCGACTCGCACTGCGGGTAGTCCCACTGCGTGATGGTCACGCCGTCGGTGTGCCGCACCCAGATCGGGGCGTGGTCCACGATGGGCTCGCTGGACATGATCACGCCGGCCGCGTGCACGCCCATCTGCCGGACCAGGCCCTCGACGCCCTTGGCGGTGTCGATGACCTTCTTCACGTCCGGTTCGTTCTCGTACATCCCGCGGATCTCGCCGGCCTCGTTGTAGCGCGGGTGCGAGGGGTTGGTGATGCCGTCGAGGTCGATGCCCTTGCCGAGGACGTCGGCGGGCATGGCCTTGGTGAGCCGGTCGCCCATCGCGTACGGGTAGCCCAGCACGCGCGCGGAGTCCTTGATCGCGTTCTTGGCCTTGATCTTGCCGTAGGTGCCGATCATGGCGACCTTGTCGGCGCCGTACTTCTCCGTCACGTACCGGATCACCTCGACGCGCCGACGCTCGTCGAAGTCGATGTCGACATCGGGCATGGAGACGCGCTCGGGGTTGAGGAACCGCTCGAAGATCAGGCCGTGCGGGATCGGGTCGAGGTCGGTGATGCCCATGGCGTAGGCGACGATCGAGCCGGCCGCGGAGCCTCGGCCGGGTCCGACCGCGATGCCGTTGTTCTTGGCCCACATGATGAAGTCGGCGACCACGAGGAAGTAGCCGGGGAACCCCATCTGGATGATGACGTCCATCTCGTAGTCGGCCTGCTTCTGGCGGTCCTCGGGGATGCCGCCGGGGAAGCGGCGCTCCATGCCCCGGCGGACCTCCTCCTTGAACCAGGTGACCTCGGTGTAGCCGTCGGGGATGTCGAACTTCGGCATGAGGTTCTTGGCCTCGAACATGCCGGTGGTGTCGACCATCTCGGCGACCAGGAGGGTGTTGGCGCAGCCCTCCTGCCAGGCGTCCGAGGAGTCGACGGCGTACATCTCCTCCGTGGACTTCAGGTAGTAGCCGGTGCCGTCGAACTTGAAGCGGTCCGGGTCGGAGAGGTTCTTGCCGGTCTGGATGCACAGCAGGGCGTCGTGGGCGGTCGCCTCGTGCGCGTACGTGTAGTGCGAGTCGTTGGTGACCAGCGGGGGGATGCCGAGCTTCTTGCCGATCTCCAGGAGGCCGTCGCGGACCCGGTGCTCGATCTCGATGCCGTGGTCCATCAGCTCCAGGAAGTACCGGTCCTTGCCGAAGATGTCCTGGTAGTCGGCGGCCGCCTTCAGGGCCTCGTCGTACTGGCCGAGCCGGAGCCGGGTCTGGAGCTCGCCGGAGGGGCAGCCGGTGGAGGCGACGATCCCCTCGGACCACTGGGAGATCGTCTCCTTGTCCATCCGGGGCCACTTCTGGAGCCAGCCCTCGGCGTACGCGTCGGAGGAGAGCTTGAAGAGGTTGTGCAGGCCGGTCTTGTTCACGGCCCACATCGTCTTGTGGGTGTAACCGCCCGAACCGGAGACGTCGTCCCGCTTCTGGTGCGGCTGGCCCCACTGGATCTTGCGCTTGTTGCGCCGGGACTCGGGGGCGACGTACGCCTCGATCCCGATGATCGGGGTGACCCCGGCCTTCTTCGCGGTGTGGAAGAAGTCGTACGCCCCGTGGAGGTTGCCGTGGTCGGACATGGCGATGTGGGTCATGCCCATCTCGTTGCACGCGTTGAACATGTCCTTGAGCCGCGCGGCACCGTCCAGCAGGGAGTACTGGGTGTGGACGTGCAGGTGCGTGAACGGCGGCTTTGACACGGCGTGGCCTCCATGGAAAACACTCGGCGACTGGCGGGCGGACAGTTCCGGGAACAGCTCGGAAGTCTATGCCTCGGCACTGACACTCAAGGGGCCGCCCCGCGTACCTTCACAACGAGGGTCGCGGGCACTTTCCCCCGGGCCCGCCCGTTGGACAGACGACAGAAACGCTGTCGTACACATGCACCAGGAGGCATTCCGCGATGTCGGTACCGCAGCTCAACGACGAGCACCGCGGCGAGGAGATCCTCGCCGTCTTCGACACCGCCTTCGGCGAGCTCCTGGCCGCCGACCCGGCAGCGTTCCGCGTGAAGTTCCGCAAGATGGCGGCCTCGGCGTTCGCGTTCTACCGCGGCACGGCGTGCCTCTTCTACCACGACCTGGACGCCGAGAAGCGGGGCGGCCCGTACCTGGACGAGCGCACCTCGCGCGTGTGGATCCACGGCGACCTGCACGCGGAGAACTTCGGCACGTACATGGACGCCAACGGCCGGCTGATCTTCAACGTCAACGACTTCGACGAGGCCTATGTCGGCCCCTTCACCTGGGACCTCAAGCGCTTCGCCGCCTCCGTGGCACTGATCGGGTACGCCAAGGCGCTCGGCGACGACCAGATCAGCGAGCTGGTGCGGGTGTACGCGGCCGCGTACCGCGAGCGGATCCACGCGCTCGCCACCGGCGCCAAGAGCGACGAGGTGCCGCCGTTCACGCTGGACACCGCCGAGGGCCCGCTGCTGGGCGCGCTGCGCGAGGCCCGCGCGCTGACCCGGTTCGGACTGCTGGAGTCGATGACGGAGATCCGCGACTTCGAGCGCCGCTTCACGGAGGGCGGCGGCTCGGTCGAGCTGGACGCGGCCACCCGCTACAAGGTGCTGGCCGCGTTCGACGGCTATCTGGAGACCCTGCCGGAGGCCAGCCTGGACCGCCCGGACTCCTACCGCGTCAAGGACGTCGTCGGCCGCCGGGGCATCGGGATCGGCTCGGCCGGGCTGCCGTCGTACAACATCCTCCTGGAGGGGCACACCGACGCCCTGGAGAACGACGTCGTCATCTACATCAAGCAGGCCCAGACCCCGGCCGTCTCCCGGCACATCACCGACCCGGAGATCCGTGGCTACTTCCAGCACGAGGGCCACCGCACGGTGATCTCCCAGCGCGCTCTCCAGCAGCACGCCGACCCGTGGCTGGGCTGGACCGAGCTGGGCGGCG
This sequence comes from Streptomyces sp. NRRL B-3229, assembly GCF_000719505.1. NCBI lineage: Bacteria > Bacillati > Actinomycetota > Actinomycetes > Kitasatosporales > Streptomycetaceae > Streptomyces > Streptomyces sp. NRRL B-3229. The sequence continues at coordinate 359,821 of NZ_JOGP01000008.1, forward strand.
CGGGCCAGCTGGTCGCCGAGATCTCGCCGTACGCCGTGGATCTGGACTGGAGCGACATCGACGACCCGGAGGAGATCGCGGCCGTCGTCGCCGACCTCGGCCGGGCGACCGCCACCATGCACGGCGCGGCGGACGACCAGTCCGGCGAGTCCCTGGTGCCCTTCTCCACGGAGCGGGCCATCGACGCGGCGATCGCCGCCGACGAGGACGGCTTCGCGGAGCTCCTGGTCGACTTCGCGCACAGCTACGGCGCACGCGCGCGTGCCGACCACCAGACCTTCGTGGACCTGTTCCGCAACGGCCGCATCCCCGGCCTGTGACCGGGGCCATACCATCGTCGTCGATAACGATAGGGCCGCGCACAGGGACCCTTTAGGGGTGCCTTACAGGCCCGCGTGACACACTCTCCACGCTATGGACATATCCGGGACCCAGCTACGAGCGCTCCGCGCGGCGCTGTTCACGGCGCTCGTCGTGACGCTCAGCACCACGTCGCACGTGCTGCTGTCCCGGGCTCCCCTGCCGTTGAACACGGTGGCGGCGGTCGGCGTCGCCGTGTTCGCGCTCGCCTACCTGCTGGCCGGCGGGGAGCGCGGCTTCGGGCGGATCGCCGCCGTGCTGATCCCGCTGGAGCTCGCCGCCGACACCGTCTTCACCACCGGCCAGCACGTCTGTTACGGCGCCGCCGGCGGCCCGGTCGCCGGTCCGCTGCGCTCGGTGGGCTGGGACGTGTTCTGCGGCGACGGCACCAGCGTCGGATCGCCGCTGGCCCGGATGACCGGCACCGACACCGACCGGCTCGGCGGCCTGCTGGCCCACGCCGATCCGCAGACCGCGTGGCTGCTGCTCGGCGCCCACGTCTCGGTCGGCCTCCTCGCGGCCGCCTGGCTGCGCCGCGGCGAGCGGGCCCTGGCCCAGCTGCTGCGGGCCGTGGCCGCCACCACCTTCCGGCCGCTGCTCCTCGCGGCCGCCGCGCTGACCGTGCGCTCGGCGCCGGAGCCGGCCCGCCCGGCGCGTCCCGGCCGCCGTACGGCCGTCGCGCTCGACGAGATCCTCGCGCACTCCCTGGGACGGCGTGGACCGCCGTGCTCGGTCGCTGCCGTCTGAGCCTCACCGCTCCCGCAGCACCTGAGCACCACCAGTCCCGACCCACGTATCCCCGCACACGACGTGTGCGCGTCCCCTTGATGGAGAACACCACCATGAGCAAGCGGAACAGCCAGCAGGCGAAGACCGCCGCCCGCGAGCGGCTGCGGCAGGAGCGCGAGCGCCAGGCCAAGCGCGACAAGATGAAGCGTCAGCTCATCGTCATCGGCTCCATAGTCGGCGTCCTGGCGATAGCCGGCGGCATCAGCTACGCGGTCGTCCAGGGCAACAAGCCCGGCTACTGGGAGGCGGCCAAGGACGACAAGCTCGTCAAGCCGGCCAACTCCACGGGCACCAACGGCACCACGGTCGTCATCGGCAAGAGCACCGCCAAGAAGACCCTGGTCATGTACGAGGACCCGCGCTGCCCCGTCTGCGCGCAGTTCGAGCAGACCGTCGGCTCGACCGTCGACAAGGACGTCGAGGACGGCAAGTTCAAGATCCAGTACGTCGGCGCCACCTTCCTCGACGGCAACCTCGGCGGCGAGGGCTCCAAGAACGGCCTCAGCGCCCTCGGCGCCGCGCTGAACGTCAGCACCGACGCGTTCCTGAAGTACAAGACCGCGATGTACTCCACGAAGTGGCACCCGGAGGAGAGCGGCCCGGACAAGTTCAAGGACGACTCCTACCTGATCAAGATCGCGCAGACCGTCCCGGAGCTGAAGGACAACAAGACCTTCCAGGACGCCGTGAAGAACGGCACCTACGACAAGTGGGCCCTGGACATGTCCGACAAGTTCAACAAGGACGGCGTGAGCGGCACGCCGACCCTGAAGATGGACGGCAAGACGCTGACCGGTCCCGACGGCAAGAGCGCGCCGATGACGGTGGCCGACTTCAACACCGCGCTCGCCGCGGCGCTGAAGGGCTGAGTCCCGCACACTTCGGGAAAAGAGCGGGCGGACTTTAACGAGTTCGCCCGCTCTCGTTCATACCGATCAGTAACCTGATCGGCCGTGACTAGTAGACAGAGAACAGCCGACAGCAACTCCCTGTCCCCTCGCCGCCGTACGGTCGTCAAGGCCGCGGCGGCGACCGCTGTCCTGGCAGCCCCGCTCGCCGCCGCGATACCGGCCCGCGCCGCCGAGGCCCCGGCCTTCCTGCACGGCGTCGCCTCCGGCGACCCGCTCCCGGACGGCATCCTGCTGTGGACCCGGGTGACCCCGACCGCCGAGGCGGTCCCCGGCTCCGGGCTCGGCCCCGACACCGAGGTCGCCTGGACGGTGGCGAAGGACAAGGCCTTCACGAACGTCGTCGCCAAGGGTTCGGTGACCGCGACCGCCGCCTCCGACCACACCGTCAAGGCGGACGTGCGCGGTCTCGCCCCCGCGACCGACTACTGGTTCCGCTTCTCGGCCGGCGGCACCGACTCCCCGGCGGCGCGCACCCGCACCGCGCCGGCGGCGGACGCCCCGGTCACCAACCTCCGTTTCGGCGTCGTCTCCTGCGCCAACTGGGAGGCCGGCTACTTCTCCTCGTACCGCCATCTCGCGGCCCGCGGCGACCTGGACGCCTGGCTGCACCTGGGCGACTACATCTACGAGTACGGCACCGGCGACTACGGCACCCGCGACACCGTCGTACGGCAGCACGCGCCGACCCACGAGATCCTCACCCTCGCCGACTACCGGATCCGGCACGGCAAGTACAAGACGGACCCTGACCTCCAGACCCTGCACGCGGTCGCCCCCGTCGTCGCGATCTGGGACGACCACGAGTTCGCCAACGACGCCTGGTCGGGCGGCGCCGAGAACCACACCGAGGGCGCGGAGGGCGCCTGGACTGCCCGTCAGGCCGCCGCCAAGCAGGCCTACTTCGAGTGGATGCCGGTCCGCCCCGCGCTCGCCGGCACCACCTACCGCCGGCTGCGCTTCGGCAAACTCGCCGACCTCTCCCTGCTCGACCTGCGGTCCTTCCGCTCCCAGCAGGCCGCCGTGGGCAACGGCTCGGTCGACGACCCGGACCGTACGATCACCGGGCGCGCCCAGCTCGACTGGCTGAAGGCCGGCCTGAAGTCGAGCGACACCACCTGGCGGCTGGTCGGCAACTCCGTGATGATCTCGCCGTTCGCGATCGGCTCGCTCTCCGCCGACCTGCTGAAGCCGCTCGCCGAACTGCTCGGTCTGCCGAAGGAGGGCCTCGCCCTCAACACCGACCAGTGGGACGGCTACACCGACGACCGCCGCGAACTGCTGGCCCACCTGCGTTCCAACGCCATCCGCAACACCGTCTTCCTGACCGGCGACATCCACATGGCGTGGGCCAACGACGTGCCCGTGGACGCCGGGACCTACCCGCTGTCGGCCTCGGCCGCCACGGAGTTCGTGGTGACCTCGGTGACCTCCGACAACCTCGACGACCTCCTGAAGGTCCCCGAGGGCACGGTCACCGCGCTCGCCGCGCCGGTCATCCAGCTCGCCAACCGGCACGTCCACTGGGTCGACACCGACCGCCACGGGTACGGCGTCCTGGACATCACCGCCGACCGGGCGCAGATGGACTACTACGTGCTGTCCGACAAGACGAAGGCGAACGCGACCTCGTCCTGGGCGCGTTCGTACCGCACGCGGACCGGCACGCAGAAGGTCGAGCGGACGTACAGCCCCGTCTAGAGCCTCCAGAACCTTGGAGCCCATGGAACCTTTGGAACCCGCTCAGAGGCTGTCGAGGAAGCCGAGGGCCACCCGCCAGGTGGCCTCGGCGGCCTCCTCGTCGTAGTCCGGCAGGCCGGGGTCGGTGTAGAGGTGGCCGGCCCCGGCGTATCGGTAGACCTCGACGTCGGCGCCGGTGCGGCCCATCTGGAGGTACCAGGCGCTCAGCCAATCGTCGGTCTCGAACGGGTCCGGCTCGGCCACGTGCAGCTGGACCGGCAGTTCGTCCGCGGTCGCGTTCGGCGCGATGTCCGAGGTGCCGTGCAGGAGCAGCAGGCCGCGGGCCCGCTCGTCGCCGAGGGCGAGGGTCTGCGCGATGGAGGCGCCGAGCGAGAACCCGGCGTAGACGAGGCCGCGCTCGGAGTAGGGGGCGGCCGCCAGGACGGCCCGCTTGAGCAGTTCGTCCTTGCCGATCTCCTCGTTGAAGGCCATGCCCTCCTCGACCGTGTCGAACGTGCGCCCCTCGAAGAGGTCCGGCGTCCACACCTCGTGCCCGGCCTCCCGCAGCCGGTCGGCGGCCTGGCGGACGGCGGGCCTGAGTCCGTAGGTCGAGTGAAAGAGCATGATGTTCATGAGGCCATGGTGCCAGCCGGGACCGACAGTGCCGTTTCTCACGGGCGGCGAGCGGGGCCGGGGCCCTACCCACTTCGCGGCAGAAGTCACATGTTCATGCCCCCGCCGGGCCGGTTAGGTTCGGGGTCATGGAGAACGTACTCCGCCCACTGATCGTGGTCGGCGGCTCCGTGCTGCTCACCCTGCTGATCGGCTGGGCCACCGACCGACTGCTGCGCAAGGCCGACAACCGGCACAGCGAGACCCCGTTGTGGGGTCTGCTGCGCCGTGGCCGCATCCCCTACATGCTCGTGCTCTGCGCGGCCATGCTGAGAGGGTCGTACGACCAGGTGCGGCCGCTGCAACGGCACAACGCCGGCATCGGGCAGACGCTGACCCTGATCCTCATCGGGGCGACCGCCTGGCTGGTGATCCGGATCGCCGCCGCCGTCGTGGAGACGACCTACAGCCGCTATGCGCGCGCCCACCACGACGCCGCCCGGGTCCGCCGGGTGCGCACCCAGGTCACGCTGATCATGCGGGTGGTCGCCGCGACGGTGGGCGTGGTGGCAGTGGCAGCGATGCTGCTCACGTTCCCCGCGATGCGCGCGGCCGGCGCCTCGCTGCTGGCCTCCGCCGGAATCCTCGGCATCGTCGCCGGTGTGGCCGCCCAGTCCACGCTCAGCAACATGTTCGCCGGGCTCCAGATCGCCTTCGGCGACATGGTGCGCATAGGCGACACCGTCGTGGTGGACGGCGAGTGGGGCACCGTCGAGGAGATCACCCTGACCTTTCTGACGGTCCGCACCTGGGACGAGCGCCGGATCACCATGCCGGTGTCGTACTTCACCTCGAAGCCGTTCGAGAACTGGTCGCGCGGCACCCCGCAGATGACCGGCATCGTCTACTGGCACGTCGACCACACGGCCCCGGTGGAGCTGATGCGCGAGCGGCTGCGGGACATCCTGCGCGAGTGCCCGGCCTGGGACGGCCGCGACTACGGCCTGGCCGTCACCGACACCACCCCCAACACCATGCAGGTACGGGCCCTGGTGACCGCCAAGGACGCCGACGACATCTGGACGGTCCGGGTCACGGTCCGCGAACAGATGCTCCGCTGGCTCACCGACCACCACCCGTACGCCCTCCCCAGGGTCAACACGGCGGACGCGACACTGGCCCCGGGGTTCCACCGGGTCAACGGCAACGGCAACGGGAGGGACGGCGACTCGTCCCGCCACGCCCACGAGCTCCCACGAACGGGCCGCGGCTGACTTGGCGGTTCATGGTGGCGCAGGTTCCCTGCACCCGCTCAGGGGCGCGGGGCTGTATCGATTTGCGGCTCCGCCGCGCGGGCGCGACCAGCCACCACGAACCCGCACCCGCCCACCGACCGGTCAATGCCCCCTCTCCGCACCCCCATTGACCTGCACAACCTGAGAAGTCACATGCCCAGCCCCCACTGACGCCAGCCAATGCAGCGTGGCGGCGACATCCCCCGGCGTCCCGGCCCGCCCGGTGGCCGTGTCACCGACCAGCCGCTCCCGCCGAGCGGGATCGATCGCCGCCCCGAAGAACTCCGTGTCCTCGACATACCCCGGCGCCACCACGTTCGCCGTGATCCCCCGCGGCCCCAACTCCCGCGCCAGATCGTGCGCGTACGGATGCAACCCCGCCTTCGCCGCCCCGTACGCCCCGCTCCCGGACCCCCGGTACGCGGCGATGGAGCTGACGAACAGCACCCGTCCGCCCGGCGAGGCGAGCCGCTCCTTCAGCCCTTCGGTGAGCAACACCGCGGTCAGCAGATTGAGCCGGAAGTTCACGGTCCAGTCGTGCGCGACGGCGTCGAGCGCGTCCCCGCCCTCCAGGGCCGGTTCCAGCTGCCCGTTCCCCCCGGCACTGTGGATCAGCACGTCCACGGCCCCCAGCTCCCGCTCCACGAACCCGACGACCCCGCGCACCGCGTCGACGTCGGCGAGATCGGCGGCGTACGTCAACGCCCCCGGCACCCCGGCCTGCTCCAGCACCTCGGCGCGCCGCCCGAGCAGCAGCACCCGGTCCCCTTCCGCGGCGAACACCTGCGCCGCCGCGAGCCCGATCCCCGTACCGCCACCACTGATCACCACATTGCGAGCCATGGGTGGACCCTACAAACCGTCCCCCGGCCGCCTCACCCCGATTCACCCGGCCTTCGCACAGCCGTCACCGCAGGCTACGAACGTCAAGGTGCCGCAACACCCGGTCCACCACCTCGGGATCGGCCCCCGGCTCGCTCCGCGCCGCGAGCACCTCGTGCCGCGCCGCGCTCAGCATCTCCCCCTGGATCCGCCGCATCCGCTTGAGCTTCCGCCGGGCCTCGCGCCGCTCCTCGTCCCCCATCTCCGGGTAGATCCGCACCCCGATCTCGAACGCCCTCCGCTGCATCTGCTCGGACAGTTCCTCCGGCAGCTCCTCGACCCTCTCGATCTCCTTGAGCCGCCGCTTGGCGGCCTTCGCCGCCCGTACCGCCAGTGACTTCTCGAACTCCTTCTCCCGCTCGGAGTCGGCCGTCACCCCCAGCCGCTTCACCAGCCAGGGCAGGGTCAGCCCCTGGAGCACCAGGGTCGCCATGATCACCCCGAACGCGATGAAGATGATCTCGTCCCGGTCGGGGAACCCCGCCCCGGACTCGGTCTCCAGCGGAATGGCCAGGGCCAGCGCGACCGACGCCACGCCCCGCATCCCGGACCACCACATGATGACGGTCTCCCGCCATCCCACCGGGATCTCCTCCTCGTAGTCCCGCTTGGCGTGCATCCGTTTGGTGAGCGCGGTCGCCGGCAGCAGCCACGCGAGCCGTACGAACACGACGACGGCCACGATCACCCCGGCCCAGCCGAGCATCTCGCCCCAGCGTCCGGCCGCGGTCCTGATCGCGTTGTGCAGCTCCAGCCCGATGAGCCCGAAGGCCACCCCGGTGACGAGCGTGTCGACGATGTCCCAGAAGGTGTGGCCGGCGAGCCGGGTCATCACGTCGTCGGCGTCGGTGCCGTACTCGGCGAGGAACAGGGCGGTGGTCAGCACGGCGAGCACACCGGAGCCGTGCAGCTCCTCGGCGAGGACGTAGGAGGCGTACGGCACGAGGACCGTGAGCCCGATCTGGAGGGTCGCGTCGCCCAGCAGGTCCATCAGCTTGTTGGCGCCCCAGCCGAGCACGAGCCCCACGGCGACGGCCACCACGGCGGAGAGCACCAGCTCGACGGCGGCCTCGCCCGGGGTGAAGGAGCCGCTCACGGCGGCGGCGACGGCCACGTGGTACAGCACGATCGCCGTCACGTCGTTGAAGAGCCCCTCGCCCTCCAGGATGGACACCAGCCTGCGGGGCAGACCCAGTTGGCCCGCGACCGCGGTGGCGGCGACCGGGTCGGGCGGTGCGACGAGCGCGCCGAGCGCGACGGCGGCCGCGAGCGGCAGCCCCGGCACGATGGTGTGGGCGACCGCGGCCACGGACAGGGTCGTGACGAAGACGAGGGCGACGGCGAGCAGGAAGATCGGCCGCTTGTTGGCCGCGAACTGGCGCCAGGAGGTGCGCCGGACGGCGGCGTAGAGCAGCGGTGGCAGCAGGATGGGCAGGATCAGCTCGGGCGGGATGTCGACGTTGGGCACGAAGTCCAGCACCGCGAGGACGATCCCGAGCAGCGTCATCAGCACGGGCGCCGGCAACCCGAACCGGTCCCCCACCGGGACGCTGATCAGAGCCCCCAGCAACAACACGAACAACAGGGCCAGCTGATCCACGGTCAGAGCTCCGGGCACCTCGACGAACCATCGGTCCCTTTAGTCTGCCCGCTCAACCCCGGGACCTGCCCGATCGCCGCCTGCGAGTACCGACCGCACCCGGTCCGGAATCGGGCCCAGGAGTCCGCCGAGCCGTCAGAGCACCCGCCGCATGGCCCGATGGGCGATCCCCGCGTCCGGGAACTCCGGCCCGTACGCCACGTACCCCAGCCGCTCGTAGAACCCCAGCGCGTGGGTCTGTGCGTGCAGATCGACGGCGGCCAGGCCACGCGCGCGTGCCGCGTCCTCGAGGGCCCGCACCAGCGCGGCGCCCACCCCCAGTCCCCGGGCCGCCTGCGACACCGCGAGCCGCCCCAGGGACCCCACCGAGTCGTCCCCGCCGGTCTTCCCGGCCGCGGCCTCGCCGAACAGCAGCCGCCCGGTCCCGAGCGGCACCCCGTCCTCCCGCACGGCCAGCACATGCAGCGCCACGGCGTCGTAGGCGTCGTACTCGATGTCCTCGGGCACGCCCTGCTCGCCGACGAAGACCTCCTTGCGGACCGTGAAGCAGGCCTCACGGTCGGCGGGGTCCTCGGCGACCCGGACCTCGTACGCGGGCGTGCTCACCCGTAGGTCTCCTCGCGCACCAGGTCCAGAGCCTGCTGGAGGTCCTCGGGGTAGTCGCTCGCGAACTCCACCCACTCCCCGTCCCCGGGGTGCTCGAAGCCGAGCCGCACCGCGTGCAGCCACTGCCGGGTCAGCCGGAGCCGCTTGGCGAGCGTCGGATCGGCGCCGTACGTCAGGTCGCCGACGCAGGGGTGCCGGTGGGCCGCCATGTGGACGCGGATCTGGTGGGTGCGCCCGGTCTCCAGCTTCACGTCGAGCAGGGACGCCGCGCGGAACGCCTCGATGAGGTCGTAGTGCGTCACGGACGGCTTGCCCTCTGCGGTGACCGCCCACTTGTAGTCGTGCTGGGGGTGCCGGCCGATGGGCGCGTCAATGGTGCCGCTGGTCGGGTCCGGGTGGCCCTGGACGAGCGTGTGGTACCGCTTGTCGACCGTGCGCTCCTTGAACTGGCGCTTGAGCGAGGTGTACGCCCGCTCCGACTTGGCCACGACCATCAGCCCGGACGTGCCGACGTCGAGCCGGTGCACGATGCCCTGGCGCTCGGCCGCGCCGGAGGTCGAGATCCGGTACCCCGCGGCGGCGAGCCCGCCGATCACGGTGGTCCCGGTCCAGCCCGGGGAGGGGTGCGCGGCCACGCCGACCGGCTTGACGATCACGACCACGTCGTCGTCGTCATGGACGATCTCCATGCCCTCGACCGGCTCGGCGACGATCTGCACCGGCGCGGGCGCCTGGGGCATCTCGACCTCGAGCCAGGCCCCGCCGTGCACCCGCTCGGACTTCCCGACCACCGACCCGTCGACCGTGACCTTCCCCGAGGCGGCGAGTTCGGCCGCCTTGGTCCGGGAGAAGCCGAACATGCGGGAGATGGCGGCGTCGACGCGCTCGCCCTCCAGTCCGTCGGGCACGGGCAGGGTACGGATCTCGGGAATCGTGCTCACCCGTCGAGTATGCCGGACCGCCCGGACCGCCCCGACCGGCCCTGTGGAAAACCGGATGGCCGGGGCTCGGTCGGCGCTGACCGCATGGCCGGGACAGGGTCGCGCTGACCGCATGGGCGGGGCTCGGTCGGCGCTCAGCCCTTGTGGACGGTGCCGTCCGGGTCCAGCCCCTTGAAGGACAGCAGCACGATCAGGATGCCGCCGCACACGATCGCCGAGTCCGCGAGGTTGAAGACCGCGAAGTGCTTGGGCGCGATGAAGTCGACCACCGCCCCCTCGAACACGCCGGGCGAGCGGAACAGCCGGTCCGTGAGGTTGCCGAGGGCACCGCCGAGCAGCAGACCGAGCGCGATCGCCCAGGGCAGGCTGTAGAGCTTGCGGGCCAGCCGCGCGATGACCACGATGACGGCGGCCGCGATCACCGTGAAGATCACCGTGAACGCCTCGCCGAAGCCGAAGGCCGCGCCCGCGTTGCGGATCGCCTCCAGCTTCAGCCAGTCACCGATGATCTCGATCGGCTCGTGGTGCTCCAGCTTGGCGACCACGATCATCTTGCTGATGAGGTCCAGGGCGTACGCGAAGGCGGCGACCGTGAACAGCACGGCGACACGGCGCCTGCCCCGGGACCGCGCCTGCTGGTCCTGCTCCGGCTCGGCCCCCGCCGCCTCTGGGGTATCCGGCGTACCGATGATGCGCTCCGCCTCTGCCACGTGAGTCCCTCGACCTAGGTACCTGACTGAGGACGAGGGTACGACACGCCCACACCCACCCTCAGTACCGGCGTTCCTGCTTCTGCTTGCACTCCACGCACAGGGTCGCGCGAGGGAAGGCCTGCATGCGTGCCTTGCCGATGGGGTTGCCGCAGTTCTCGCACAGACCGTAGGTGCCGGCGTCGAGGCGTCCGAGGGCGCGCTCGGTCTGGGTGAGCATCTCGCGCGCGTTGGCCGCGAGGGCCATCTCGCTCTCCCGTGTGATGTTCTTCGTGCCGGTGTCGGCCTGGTCGTCGCCCGCGCCGTCACCGGAGTCCCGCATGAGCCCGACCAGGGACTCCTCGGAGGTGGTGATCTCGGTGCGCAGCCGCAGCACCTCGGCCGTCAGCTCCGCGCGCGCCTCCTCGACCTCCTCGGGCGTCCAGGGATCCTCGCCGGGGCGTACCGCGAGTTCGCCGGGTTCCGCCGCGGAGGCACGTGCGCCGGGTACGGCGTTCTTGTCCGCCGTGGCCGTGCCAGGAGTCTTCTTCGCAACCACCGTCGTGGCTCCCGTCTTCTTCGCGGCCTCGGCCGCGCCCGCCTTCTTGGCCGTGCTCTTTCTGGCCGCCCGCTTCTTGGGGGTGCCCTCCCCGGAGGTGCCCTGCGGAACACCGGCCTCCGTGGCGGCCGTCTCCGTGACAGCGGTGTCCTTCGCGGCCGTCCTCTTCCCCGCGGTCTGCGCCGCGGTGGGGCCTTCGGCCGTGCTCTTGGTCGCGGCCGTGCCTTTCGCCCCGGCTGTGCTCCTCGCCGCGGTTTTCCTCGTGACCGCCTTCTTCTCCGTGCCCGGAGCCTTTTCCGTGCCCGAGGCCTTCTTCGTGCCCGGAGTCTTCTTCGTGCCCGGAGTCTTCTTCGCGACCGCGGGCTGCTCGGCGGTCGCGGGCTTCCTGCCGACCGCCTTCTTGGAGACCGCGGCAGTCTTCGCGACCGCGGCCTTCTTCGCGCTCACGGCCTTCTTCCCGCGCGCGGCCTTCTTCGCGGCCGTGGACTTCTTCGCGACCGCGGACGTCTTCGTGACCGAGGCCTTGCCGACGCCCTTGGTGACCTCCTCCGCCCCACCGACAGGTGCCTCGGCCGCCGCTCTCCGGCCCGATCTCCCGTCCTCGGCCGCCCCGCGCCCGCCGGAGGCCGACGTGGCCTTCTTGGCGCCGCTCGCCTTGCGGGGCACCGCCTTCCTGGCCGCGGCCCCGACCGCCTTCACGGCCTTGACGGCCTTGACCGCACCCTTGGCGGGCGCCCCCCGCGCACTCTTCTTCCCGCCTGTCTCCTTGGCCTCGCCGCCGGAGGCCCGGGCATCGGTGGACCGGCCCGACGCCGACTGCTGTACGGCGGTCTTCTTAGCCACCATGCCGCGGCCCCTTCACATATTGTGATCTTGCTCGCGAATCGTGCTGGGACGATAAATCGACTCGAGTCCCGCGGCAACGGGGCACGCCGCCCGATTCGCCCGCCCCCGCGCGCGAGGCGGGAAGCATGCAAGCGTTGTGCCCAGCTCCCCGCCAGGTAATCCGCCCGAGCGGCCGTCCCGGAATGCGAACAGTCGTGCCGCTCCATTCGGGTCACTCCACGCCCCACGGCGGCCTCGGCGTCCGGCCCCGGAAAACCGGTCGGCCGCTGTCCTCGACGCGCCGTACACTGGGCGGAGCGAAAAGCGTGGATGGGGACGAGTAGCGGCGTACGCAGCCAGGAGCGACCCGGGGACGGTGGAAGCCCGGGGGCGAGCGCGACGCGAAGATCACCCCGGAGCCGCCGGAAGAAACCCCCAGCAGGGGGCGTAGACCCGGCATCGCGACCCCAATGAGGGGGCTCACCGGCGCACACCCCGTGCCGGCGGGCCAAGGAGGGTGGTACCGCGGGAGCGCGCCGAGACCGGCGTAGAGAAGAAGGCTCTCGTCCCTCCGGACGGAAGGCAGCACATCCGCCGGAGGAAGACTGATGACGCAGTACCGCCAGGTGCCCGCCCAGGTCGACCTGCCCGCGCTCGAGCACGCCGTGCTCGACTTCTGGCGCGAGCAGAAGATCTTCGCCAAGACCCTGGAGCAGTCCGAGGGCCGCCCCGAGTGGGTGTTCTACGAGGGCCCGCCCACCGCCAACGGCATGCCGGGCGCCCACCACATCGAGGCCCGCGTCTTCAAGGACGTCTTCCCCCGCTTCCGCACCATGCGCGGCTACCACGTGGCCCGCAAGGCCGGCTGGGACTGCCACGGCCTGCCGGTGGAGCTCGCGGTGGAGAAGGAGCTCGGCTTCACCGGCAAGAAGGACATCGAGGCGTACGGCATCGCCGAGTTCAACGCGAAGTGCCGCGAGTCGGTGACCCGTCACACCGACGCCTTCGAGGCGCTCACGACCCGCATGGGCTACTGGACCGACCTCCAGGACCCGTACCGCACGATGGATCCGGAGTACATCGAGTCGGTCTGGTGGTCGCTGAAGGAGATCTTCAACAAGGGCCTGCTGGTCCAGGACTACCGCGTGGCCCCCTGGTGCCCCCGTGACGAGACGGGCCTGTCGGACCACGAGCTGGCGCAGGGCTACGAGACGATCGTCGACCCTTCCGTGTACGTCCGTTTCCCGCTCACCTCCGGTCCGCTCGCCGGTGAGGCCGCGCTCCTGGTGTGGACGACGACTCCCTGGACACTGGTGTCCAACACGGCCGTGGCCGCGCACCCCGGGGTCACCTACGTCGTCGCGACCGATGGCGAGGAAAAGCTCGTCGTCGCCGAGCCGCTGCTCGCCAAGGCGCTCGGCGAGGGCTGGGAGACCACCGGCCAGTCCTTCACCGGCGCCGAAATGGAGCGCTGGACGTATCAACGTCCGTTCGAGCTCGTGGAGTTCCCGGAGCCGGCCCACTACGTGGTCAACGCCGAGTACGTCACGACCGAGGACGGCACGGGTCTGGTCCACCAGTCCCCCGCGTTCGGTGAGGACGACCTCAAGGTCTGCCGCGCCTACGGCCTGCCCGTCGTGAACCCCGTCCGCCGGGACGGCACCTTCGAGGAGGACGTCCCCCTGGTCGGCGGCGTCTTCTTCAAGAAGGCGGACGAAAAGCTCACCGAGGACCTCCAGCAGCGCGGCCTCCTCTTCAAGCACATCCCGTACGAGCACAGCTACCCGCACTGCTGGCGCTGCCACACCGCGCTCCTCTACTACGCGCAGCCGTCCTGGTACATCCGCACCACCGCCGTCAAGGACCGTCTCCTCCAGGAGAACGAGAACACCAACTGGTTCCCGGAGACCGTCAAGCACGGCCGCTTCGGCGACTGGCTCCAGAACAACATCGACTGGGCCCTGTCCCGCAACCGCTACTGGGGCACCCCGCTGCCGATCTGGCGCTGCGAGGACGACCACCTCACGGTCGTCGGCTCCCGCGCGGAGCTCACCGAGCTGACGGGCACCGACCAGTCCGAACTGGACCCGCACCGTCCGTACATCGACGCGGTCACCTTCGACTGCCCGCAGTGCCGGAAGACGGCCACGCGCGTGCCGGAGGTCATCGACGCCTGGTACGACTCGGGTTCGATGCCGTTCGCGCAGTGGGGCTACCCGTACAAGAACAAGGAACTGTTCGAGTCCCGCTACCCGGCGCAGTTCATCTCCGAGGCCATCGACCAGACACGCGGCTGGTTCTACACACTGATGGCCGTCGGCACCCTGGTCTTCGACAAGTCGTCGTACGAGAACGTCGTCTGCCTCGGTCACATCCTCGCCGAGGACGGCCGCAAGATGTCCAAGCACCTGGGCAACACCCTGGATCCGATCCCGCTGATGGACCGGCACGGCGCGGACGCCGTGCGCTGGTTCATGGCGGCCGGCGGCTCCCCGTGGGCGGCCCGCCGGGTGGGCCACGGCACCATCCAGGAGGTCGTCCGCAAGACGCTCCTGACGTACTGGAACACGGTCGCCTTCCAGGCCCTGTACGCCCGTACGTCGAACTGGGCGCCCAGCGCGGCGGACCCGGCCCCGGCCGACCGCCCGGTCCTGGACCGCTGGCTGCTGTCCGAACTGCACGCCCTGACCGACCAGGTGACCCAGTCCCTGGAGGCGTACGACACCCAGCGCGCCGGCAAGCTCCTGTCGGCGTTCGTCGACGACCTGTCCAACTGGTACGTACGACGGTCCCGGCGCCGTTTCTGGCAGGGCGACAAGGCCGCGCTGCGCACCCTGCACGAGGTCGTCGAGACGGTCACCCAGCTGATGGCCCCGCTGACCCCGTTCATCGCCGAGCGGGTCTGGCAGGACCTGGTGGTGCCGGTCACCCCGGACGCCCCGGAGTCGGTGCACCTGGCCTCCTGGCCGGAGGCGGACCTCTCGGCCATCGACCCGGAGCTGTCGCGGCAGATGGTCCTGGTGCGCCGGCTGGTCGAGCTGGGCCGGGCCACGCGCGCGGAGTCGGGTGTGAAGACCCGTCAGCCGCTGTCCCGGGCGCTGATCGCGGCGACCGGCTTCGACGCCCTCGACCGTGAACTGCACGCGCAGATCACCGAGGAGCTGAACGTGAGCTCGCTCGCGTCCCTCTCCGAGGTCGGCGGCAGCCTGGTCGACACCACCGCGAAGGCCAACTTCCGCGCCCTGGGCAAGCGGTTCGGCAAGCGCGTCCAGGACGTGGCCAAGGCCGTCGCCAACGCCGACGCGGCCGCGCTCTCCCTGGCCCTGCGCGAGGGCACCGCGTCGGTCGAGGTCGACGGCGAGACCGTCACCCTCGCTCCCGACGAGGTGATCATCACGGAGACCCCGCGCGAGGGCTGGTCGGTGGCGTCCGACTCCGGTGCCACGGTCGCTCTCGACCTGGAGATCACCGAGGAGCTCCGCCAGGCGGGCCTCGCCCGTGACGCGATCCGTCTGATCCAGGAGGCCCGCAAGAACAGCGGCCTCGACGTGGCCGACCGCATCGCGCTGCGCTGGACGTCCACGGACCCGGCGGTGACCGCGGCTCTCACCGAGCACGCGGGGCTGATCTCCGACGAGGTCCTGGCCACGGACTTCGCGCAGGGAGATGCGGACGGCTCCTACGGCGAGGCGTTCAGCGATGAGGGCCTGTCCCTGACCTTCCGTCTACGCAAGGCGTAAGGCGGAGCGAGAAGGCCCGGTCCCCTCGGGGACCGGGCCTTCTTCATGCCTACGACACCGTGATCAACACGCGTAAAAGGGCGGGACCCCGGATGAAAGATCCGGGGTCCCGCCCTGAACGCTGCCGACGCCTAAGGCGTACTAGAGGCCGTCAGTTGTCGTCCTCGTCGATCAGGAAGCCACGCATCGGCGACGGAGCCTGGCCCATCGGGCCGGGGCCCTGCGGCCGGACCGGAGCCATCGGCTGGGTCATCGCGGGCGACATCTGCTGCTGACCGCCGTAGGACGGAGCGGCCGGCGAAGGACCGCCGCCCATGCCGCCGGGGTTGCCGCCGTACGACGGGGCGCTCGCGCCGGCCGGGGCCATGGAAGGCGCCGGGGACGGCGGCAGCGACGCGGTCGCCGGGGTGCGCGGCGGGGCCAGCGAGTCGTCGGCCTGGGTCTCCAGCTGACGCAGCTGCGACTCGAGGTACGACTTCAGACGCGTGCGGTACTCGCGCTCGAAGCCGCGCAGGTCCTCGACCTTGCGCTCCAGCGTGGCGCGGGCGGACTCCAGGGAGCCCATCGCGACGCGGTGCTTCTCCTGCGCGTCCCGCTCCAGGGCGTCGGCCTTGGCACGGGCGTCACGCTCGAGGCCCTCGGCACGCGAACGCGCCTCGCCCACGATCTTGTTGGCCTCGGAACGGGCCTCGGCGATCGCCTGGTCGGCGGTCTGCTGGGCCAGCGAGAGGACGCGCGCGGCGCTGTCGCCACCGGGGCCCTGACCGGGGCCGCCCATCGGACCGCCCATGGGGCCGCCCATCGGGCCACCCATCTGCTGCATGGGCTGACCGCCCATGGTGCCCTGGCCCATCGGACCCTGACCCATGGGGCCCTGACCCATCGGACCCTGACCCATCGGTCCGGGGCCCTGCGGGCCGCCCTGGCCGCTGGGGCCGGCGGGCAGCTGCGGCGCACCGCTCGGCAGCTGGGGAGGACCGCCCATGGGGCCACCCATCTGCTGCGGCGGCCCAGATATGCCGGCCGGTACGGGAGCGCCGGGACCGGGTCCGCGCATGCCCTGCTGCGGCATCCCCTGTCCGGGCATGCCACCCTGCTGCTGCATACCGCCCTGCTGCATGCCGCCCTGCTGGTCCTGCTCCGGAGGCTTGCGCATGTTCTGCTGGTTCTGGGCAGCAGCGCGCGTGGCCGCGGCCAGCTTGGCGCGCAGGTCCTCGTTCTCGCGGAGCAGGCGCGTCAGTTCGGCTTCGACCTCGTCGAGGAAGGCATCGACCTCGTCCTCGTCATAGCCTTCTCGGAGGCGGACGGTCGTGAACTGCTTGTTCCGCACGTCCTCGGGGGTCAACGGCATCTCTTCACCTCAACGTAGTCGTCGGCATTCGGCAAGACCGTATCGTTCACAGCCGGCTCACGACGGAGATCAGGATGTAGACGATGATCATCAGTACGAAGAAGGACAGGTCGAGCGCCACGCCCCCGAGACGCAACGGCGGGATAACCCGCCGCAGAAGCTTGAGCGGTGGATCAGTGACAGTGTAGGTGGCCTCCAGAACGACCACCATCGCCTTGCCGGGTTGCCATGAGCGGGCGAACTGGAAGACGTAGTCCATGACCAACCGGAAGATGAGCACGATGAGGAAACACATCAGCGCGATGTAGATCACCTGAACGACCACGCTCATTGCTGGTGCTTCCCTCTCCCCAGTTTCCGTGCTGCTGGTACTGCTGTTCCGGTCGTGCGTCTCAGCTCTGGTTGAAGAACCCGCCCTCTGCGATGCGGGCCTTGTCCTCCGCCGTGACATCGACGTTAGCAGGCGACAACAGGAACACCTTCTGCGTCACCCGCTCGATGCTGCCGTGAAGACCAAACACCAAACCGGCCGCAAAGTCGACAAGTCGCTTGGCGTCTGTGTCATCCATCTCAGTCAGATTCATGATCACCGGGGTGCCCTCACGGAAGTGTTCCCCGATGGTACGGGCCTCGTTGTAGGTCCGGGGGTGAAGTGTGGTGATCCGGTAAGGCTCTCGTTCCGACACGACCTTGGGCATGATCACCGGTGCGTTCTTCTCCAGGCTTGCGCGCTCTTGTGTGATGGATGCCACGGGCGCGATACGCGCGGGACGCACCGATTCCGCGGCCGGCGAAGAGGATCGGGGCAGCGGGTCGCGCGCCGCGGACGGCTGAACGACTCTGACCGATTCGCCCCTTTCGGACTGAAGTGCCTGATGTGACTGGTGAGACGGCTCATGCCGTCGCCGGTCCCGCTCGAGCTCCGGGTCGAGTTCGGGCTCGAAGTCGTCGTCGGGGTCAAACCCACGGCCGTCGTACCCGTCGTCCTCCACGAGGCCGAGGTAGACCGCCATCTTGCGCATCGCGCCGGCCATTCTCTGAGTCCTCCGCTCTGTGGTGGATCGACTGACTACTGCCAAGTGCCCGCGATCCACGAGGTCGTTATTGCCGCCTTTCGGGCGGTAATGACCATATTTTCTGCTGTGGTCCGACTTCCTGGCGACGTTACCCGAGCCTGGGGCGGACTCCGAGTACCGCGGTGCCGACGCGCACATGTGTCGCCCCGGCCGCCACGGCCTGTTCGAGGTCCGCGCTCATCCCTGCGGAGACCATGTTCGCAGCCGGATGGGCTCGGCGCAGGTCGGTCGACAAATCCATCAACCGCTCGAACGCCGCCTGTTCACGTCCCGCGTATTCACCGGTGAGCGGAGCGACGGTCATCAGCCCGTCGAGCCGCAGCCCCGGAGCCCCGGCCACGAGACCGGCCAACTCCTCGATTCCACCCGGCGCCACGCCGCCCCGCTCCCCCCGCTCGCTGGATCCGGCGTCGAGCGCGACCTGGATGAGGCACCCCAGTTCGCGCCCTGCCTTCACGGCCTCCCTGGAGAGAGCCGTCACCAGCTTGGAACGATCGACAGACTGCACGAGATCCGCGTAACCGACCACGGATCGCACTTTGTTGGTCTGCAACTGACCAACAAAGTGCCAAGTGAGCGGCAGATCCGAGCATTCGGCGGCCTTGGGCGCCGCGTCCTGGTCCTTGTTCTCGGCGACGTGCCGCACGCCGAGCTCGCAGAGGGTCCGCACATCGCTCGCGGGGTAGGTCTTGGTGACCACGATGAGCGTCACCTCGTCACGCCCCCGCCCGGCAGCAGCGCACGCCGCGGCGATACGCTCCTCCACTTTCGCCAGATTCGCGGCGAGTTCGTCCTTACGGTCCGTCATGCCCCATCAACCCAGCCAGACATATCCCGCGAGTCGCCCCGTGGTGCGCTCGCGGCGGTAGGAGAAGTGGTCGCCCGACTCGATCGTGCACACCGGCGACTGCTGCCGGTCGCGCACCCCGAGCCGGTCGAGCTGCGCGTGCACTCCGGCGGTCACGTCGACCGCGGGGGTGCCCCAACTCGTCTCGGCGTGCGCCGCGGGTTCGACGGCGGCGACGTCGGCGCGCATCTCCTCGGGCACCTCGTAGCACTTTCCGCAGACGGCGGGTCCGGTGCGGACGACGATCCGGGCGGGGTCGGCGCCGAGTCCGGTCATCGCGCGTAGCGCTGCGGGGACGACTCCGGCGACCATGCCGGGCCGGCCGGCGTGGGCCGCCGCGACGATCCCGGCGACCGGGTCGGCGAGCAGCACCGGAGTGCAGTCAGCGGTCAGGACGGCGAGGGCGAGACCGCGTTCGGCGGTGACGATCGCGTCGACCTCGGGCACCGGGCGCTCGCCCCACGGCCCGGAGACCACCTCGACGTCGGCTCCGTGCACCTGGTTCATCCAGACCACCCGCGCGGGGTCGAGCCCGAGCGACTTGGCGGCCAGTTCACGGTTGGTCGCCACGGCCTCGGAGTCGTCGCCGACCGCTCCGCCGAGGTTGAGCTCCGCATACGGAGCGGCGCTCACCCCGCCCCACCGGTCGGTGAAGGCGAAGTGCGCGCCGCTCACGCTCTCGCGCTGTCCTATCACTTCAGGAAGTCCGGCACGTCCAGTTCCTCGGCCGCGCTGTCGGAGTAGCTCCGCGACGGCGGGACCGGCGGGGAGACCGGGAGGTCGGCAACCGGCTCGGGCGCCGGCTCCGGGTCCTCCTTCGGCGTGACGCTGCCGAGCGAGCCGAAGGACGGACGGCTCTCGGGCTGCCGTACCGGAGTGGGCTCGTCGCGGCGGGCCGAGGAGGACGAGGAGGACGAGCCCATCACGGTCTCGCGGCGGGCCGGCGGCTGACCGCCGTCGAAGCCGGCGGCGATCACGGTGACGCGGACCTCGTCGCCGAGGGCGTCGTCGATGACCGCACCGAAGATGATGTTGGCCTCGGGGTGGGCGGCCTCGCTGACCAGCTGGGCGGCCTCGTTGATCTCGAACAGGCCGAGGTCGGAGCCACCGGAGATGGAGAGCAGCACACCGCGGGCGCCGTCGATGGACGCCTCGAGGAGCGGCGAGGAGATCGCCATCTCGGCGGCGGCCACCGCGCGGTCGTCGCCGCGGGCCGAGCCGATGCCCATCAGGGCCGAACCGGCCTCGGACATGACCGACTTGACGTCGGCGAAGTCGAGGTTGATCAGACCGGGCGTGGTGATGAGGTCGGTGATGCCCTGCACACCGGAGAGCAGGACCTGGTCGGCCGACTTGAAGGCGTCGAGCACCGAGACCTGGCGGTCCGAGATGGACAGCAGGCGGTCGTTGGGGATGACGATGAGGGTGTCGACCTCTTCGCGGAGTTCCGCGATGCCGTCCTCGGCCTGGTTGGCGCGGCGCCGGCCCTCGAAGGTGAAGGGGCGGGTGACCACGCCGATGGTGAGAGCGCCCAGCGAACGGGCGATGTTGGCCACGACGGGCGCGCCGCCGGTGCCGGTGCCGCCGCCTTCACCGGCCGTCACGAAGACCATGTCGGCCCCCTTGAGGACCTCCTCGATCTCCTCGCGGTGGTCCTCGGCGGCCTTGCGGCCGACGGCCGGGTTGGCGCCGGCGCCGAGTCCGCGGGTGAGTTCGCGGCCGACGTCGAGCTTGACGTCGGCGTCGCTCATCAACAGCGCCTGCGCGTCGGTGTTGATGGCGATGAACTCGACGCCCTTGAGACCGACCTCGATCATCCGGTTGATGGCATTGACACCACCGCCGCCGACACCGATGACTTTGATGACTGCGAGGTAGTTCTGCGGTGCTGCCACGTCGAAGGCCTCTCGCCTCGAGTTACGTGTCGCCGAACCGACGTGGCACTGCTGCCAAGCGATCCGTCGACTGATGCCGAATGGGACGGTCCGTAGTGCCGACCCGAACCCTAACGCTGAAGTTTAGGGTTACCAGTGTGTCTGTTCCCTGGAGTCTTCTGAACAGGACACTAAGTCGACAAGTGGCGCACGTTCAACGAACACGCCGAACCTCCCGTTTTTCTTTTCACCCTATGTGATCAGCCGTAGCAGTGCCCAACCAGGGTGCTGGCCTGCGCTGATGTGCGTCAACTCCCCGATGACGCCGGGGCGGTGGGAACGCTGACGTCGAAGTGCCGCGCATCCGGGGCGGCTTTCATGAGAGCGCTGAGCGTACGGGCCTTGGCGGCACCCTTCTCGCTGCTCCCCCAGGCGACGGTCCGGCCGTCGTTCAACTCCAGCGAGATGTCGTCGTAGGAACGCACCTTGACGGCACGGGTGGCGTGCGCGACCGCGGCCGGAATGTCACCCGCCACGCGGACCGCCTCGCGCACCAGCCGCTCCTCCCCGAAGCGGCGCAGGCTCGCGGCCCGGGAACCGGGCCGGGAGAGCGTCAATTGCAGTGCGGGGACGCCTTTCGGGGCCACGGGAACCGTGGCGAAACGGACACCGCCGTCGTCCACTTCGACAAAGTTTCTGCCCTTTTGGACAAGCAGAACGGGAACACGCTCGGTCACTTTCAGCCCGATTCCATGAGGCCAGGAACGGCTGACGTCAACTGCGTCAATTCGGGGCAATTTCCGGCGCAGTCGGGCCTCGATGGCATCGGTGTCGAGGGAAATCAGGGGTGATCCGAGCGGGATGTCGGCGGCCTCGCGCACCTGCTGGGGGGTGAGCACGGTGGTCCCGGAGACCGACACACGCTCCACGCGCAGCCACTGAGAGCCGTACAACAGCCAGACGGTGCCCGCGGAAAGCAGGACGAGCGCCACGGCCAGGATGATGATCACACGAAGGCGCCGGACCCTCAACCGCCGGGCGGGAGGCGGGCCGGACGACTCCTGCTGGCGTTCACCGCGCTCGGCGGTCGTCGATCCGGCCACGCTTCCTGCCCTTCGTACACGGGTCCTAACGGCGCTGCGAGGCGATCGCCTCGTAGACCATGCCGACGAGGAGGTCGTCGGCGTCCCGGCGGCCGAACTCGGCGGCGGCGCGGGACATCTCGTACAGCCGGTGCGGGTCGGCGAGCACGGGCAGGACGTTGGCCCGTACCCAGTCGGGCGTCAGTTCCGCGTCGTCGACCAGCAGTCCGCCGCCGGCCTTGACCACCGGCTGGGCGTTCAGCCGCTGTTCGCCGTTGCCGATGGGCAGCGGGACGTAGGCGGCCGGGAGCCCGACGGCGGAGAGTTCGGCGACGGTCATCGCGCCCGCGCGGCAGAGCATCATGTCGGCCGCGGCGTACGCGAGGTCCATCCGGTCCAGGTAACTTACCGGGATGTAGGGGGGCATTCCCGGCATCTGCTGGACATGCGGCAGTTCGTTCTTCGGGCCGACGGCGTGCAGGATCTGGATCCCGGCCTGCTGGAGCCAGGGCGCGACCTGCTGCACGACCTCGTTGAGGCGCCGGGCGCCCTGCGAGCCGCCGGAGACCAGCAGCGTGGGCAGGTTGGGGTCGAGGCCGAACATCGCGCGGGCCTCGGGACGGGCGGCGGCCCGGTCCAGGGTGGCGATGGTGTGGCGCAGCGGGATGCCGATGTAGCGGGAGTTGCGCAGCTTGCTGTCCGGCGTGGCGACGGCGACCTGGGCGGCATACCGGGAGCCGATCTTGTTGGCGAGGCCGGGGCGGGCGTTGGCCTCGTGGATCACGATCGGCACGCCGAGCCGCTTGGCCGCGAGGTAGCCGGGCAGGGCGACGTAGCCGCCGAAGCCGACGACCGCGTCGGCCTTGGTGCGCTCCAGGATCTGCTCGGTGGCCTTGATCGTGCCGCGCAGCCGTCCGGGGACGGTGATCAGCTCGGGGGTGGGCTTACGGGGCAGCGGGACGGCCGGGATGAGGGCGAGCTCGTAGCCGCGCTGCGGGACCAGCTTGGTCTCCAGACCCCGTTCCGTGCCCAGGGCCGTGATCCCCACGCTCGGGTCCTGCCTGCGCAGGGCGTCCGCGAGGGCGAGCGCGGGCTCGATGTGGCCGGCGGTCCCCCCACCGGCGAGTACGACATGCACCGAAATTCACCGCTCTCCGGACGAACGCGCCGATGGGGCGCGCCGTCGCATCGTGTTCCATCTCCGAGGCCCCCGTGCCGGCACGGCGCCTCCCGCCCGCTTTCTACCAAAGCGAGGTTGCCGCATCGACAGTGCTGCCCGCGCAGCGGGGTCGTCCCGCGCGAACGCGATCAGCAGCCCGATGGCGAACATGGTCGGCAGCAGGGCGGACCCTCCGTAGGAGAACAGCGGGAGCGGGACGCCGGCGATCGGCAGCAGACCGAGCACCGCACCGATGTTGATCACCGCCTGCGCGGTGATCCAGGTGGTCACGCCTCCCGCGGCATACCTCACGAAGGGGTCCTCCGTGCGTCCGGCCACGCGGATACCCGCATAGCCTAGAGCCGCGAAGAGGGCGAGCACCGACAGCGTCCCCGCGAGGCCCAGTTCCTCACCGGTGACGGCGAAGATGAAGTCGGTGTGGGCTTCGGGTAGTTGGCCCCATTTCTCCACACTCGCACCCAGCCCGGAACCGAAGATCCCACCGGAGGCGAGGGCATAGATCCCGTGCACGGCCTGCCAGCAGTCGGCGCCGCCGGACCGGGGCTCGGTGGCGCCGATGCAGGCGAGCCGGGCCATCCGGTTGGGGCTGGTCTTGATGAGGACGAACCCGATGAACGCGGCGACCGACAGCACCCCGACGAACAGCCGGGTGGGCGCCCCCGCGAGCCAGAGCAGGCCGAACAGGATCGCCGTCAGGATGATCGCCGTGCCCATGTCCCCGCCGAGCATGATCAGACCGAGCAGCAGGAAGGCGACCGGGACGAGCGGCACCAGCATGTGCTTCCACTGGGACAGCAGCTTGCGGTCCTGCTTGCGGGCGAGCAGGTCGGCCGCCCACAGCACGAGGGCGAGCTTGCCGAACTCGCTGGGCTGGATCTGGAAGGAGCCGCCGAGCGAGATCCAGTTCTGGTTGCCGTTGACCGACATCCCTATCCCCGGCACCTGCACCAGGGCCATCAGGAAGACCGCGCCCGCGAGGATCGGGTAGGCGAGGGCCCGGTGCAGCTTGACCGGCATGCGCGAGGCCACCAGCAGCAGCACTCCCCCGATGACGGCGGCGAGCAACTGCTTGCGGAAGAAGTAGGAGCCGGGCAGGGACATCTGCAACGCCGTGATCTGGGAGGCCGAGTAGACCATCACCAGGCCCAGCACGGTGATCAGCAGACTGCCGCCGAGGATCAGGTAGTAGGCGGTCAGCGGCCGGTCCCAGGCCTTGCGCGCGCGGGTGTAGAGCCGCAGGACGGGGTTCTCGCGGGCCTGCCGGGGGACGACGAGGCGCCGGGGCGCCCGCTGAACGGGGGGCCTGCCGGTACGGCTACTGGGCATCAACGCCTCCGCTACGTCGGTCAGGAGCCGATTTCGCGAACCGCCTCCGCGAACGCCTCACCACGCTTGTTGTAATTGGCGAACATGTCCATCGACGCACAGGCGGGCGCCAGCAGCACCGTGTCCCCGGCCACGGCCAGGGCCTGCGCCTCGCGAACCGCCGCGAGCATCGCACCAGTGTCGGTCCGGTCGAGGTCGACCACGGGTACTTCCGGGGCGTGTCGCGTGAGGGCTTCGCGGATCAGGGCGCGGTCCTGGCCGATGAGGACGACCCCGCGAAGTCGCTTTGCCGACTTGGCGACCAGCTCGTCGAAGGTGGCTCCCTTGGCGAGCCCGCCCGCGATCCACACGATCGACTCGTAGGCCGCCAACGAGGCTTCCGCCGCGTGGGTGTTGGTGGCCTTGGAGTCGTCGACGTAGGCGACCGAGTCCACGTCGGCCACGTGCGCGATGCGGTGCGCGTCCGGGGTGAAGTTCCTGAGGCCGTCCCGTACGGCCCTCGCGGGCACCCCGAAGGCGCGTGCGAGGGCCGCCGCGGCAAGGGCGTTGGCGATGTTGTGCGGGGCCGGCGGGTTGACGTCGGAGACCTCGGCGAGCTCCTGGGCGTTCTTGTGCCGGTCCTCGACGAAGGCCCGGTCGACCAGGATGCCCTCCACGACGCCGAGTTGGGACGGCCCGGGGGTGCCGAGGGTGAAGCCGATCGCCCGGCAGCCCTCCTCGACGTCCGCCGCACGCACCAGGTCCTCGGTGGCCTTGTCGGCCACGTTGTAGACACAGGCGACCCGATTGCCCTCGTAGACGCGGCCCTTGTCGGCGGCGTAGGCCTCCATGGAGCCGTGCCAGTCGAGGTGGTCCGGTGCGAGGTTCAGGACGGCGGCGGAGTGGGCGCGCACCGAGGGCGCCCAGTGCAGCTGGTAGCTCGACAACTCCACGGCCAGGACGTCGTACTGCTCGTCGCCGAGCACCGCGTCCAGGACGGAGACGCCGATGTTGCCGACGGCGGCCGTACGCAGGCCCGCGGCCTTCAGGATCGACGCCAGCATCTGGGTGGTGGTCGTCTTGCCGTTGGTGCCCGTGATCGCGAGCCAGGGGGCCGCGTCGGAACCCCTGAGCCGCCAGGCGAGTTCGACGTCACCCCAGATCTCGACGCCGGCCGCGCGGGCCGCCGTGAAGAGCGGCTTGTCGGGCTTCCAGCCGGGTGCGGTGACGACGAGTTCGGTGCCGTCCGGAAGGGTGGCACCGTCGCCGAGGCGGACGGTGACGCCGAGCGCCTCCAACTCGGCGGCCTGCTCACGCGCGCGTGCGTCGTCGCCGTCGTTGACGACCGTGACGTGTGCCCCGCGCGCGTGCAGCACCTTGGCCGCCGGGATGCCGGAGACGCCGAGTCCGGCGACGGTGGCGCGCACACCCTCCAGGTCGATCACTTCTCTGCTGCCCATCCCGCGTAGAAGAGGCCCAGTCCGACGATCACACAGATGCCCTGGATGATCCAGAAACGGACCACGACCAGGACCTCGGACCAGCCCTTGAGTTCGAAGTGGTGCTGGAGCGGGGCCATCCGGAAGACGCGCTTCCCGGTGAGCCGGAAGGAGCCGACCTGGATGACGACCGACATGGTGATGAGGACGAACAGACCGCCCATGATGGCGACCAGGAGTTCGGTGCGGGACAGGATCGCGAGGCCGGTGAGGACACCGCCGAGGGCGAGCGAACCGGTGTCGCCCATGAAGATCTTGGCCGGCGAGGTGTTCCACCACAGGAAGCCCAGGCAGGCCCCCATGAGCGCGGAGGCGATCACCGCGAGGTCGAGCGGATCGCGTACCTCGTAACAGGCGTTGGGGTTGGTCAGGGTCTGCGCGTTGGCGCAGGACTCCTGGAACTGCCAGACACCGATGAACGTGTAGGCACCGAAGACGAGCACGGAGGCGCCGGTGGCGAGGCCGTCCAGACCGTCGGTGAGGTTCACGCCGTTCGACATCGCGAGGATCATGAACAACGCCCAGACCACGAACAGGATCGGGCCGATCTTCCAGCCGAAGTCGGTGATGAACGACAGCTTGGTGGAGGCCGGGGTGTTGCCGCGGGCGTCCGGGAACATCAGGGCGAGCACCGCGAAGCTGATGCCGACGATCAGCTGGCCCGCCATCTTCGCCTTGGCCCGAAGACCCAGCGAACGCCTCTTGACGATCTTGATGTAGTCGTCGAGGAAGCCGACCAGGCCCATGCCGCACATCAGGCCGAGCACCAACAGGCCCGAGTAGGTGGGCGGGAACCCGGTGATGACCTTGGACAGGAAGTAGGCGACGACCGTCGCCAGGATGAAGGCGATACCACCCATGGTGGGCGTACCGCGCTTGCTGGCGTGCTCGCGCGGGCCGTCGTCGCGGATGTACTGGCCGTAACCCTTGCGCGCGAGCAGCTTGATCAGCAGCGGGGTGCCGACCAGGGTCAGAAAGAGGCCGATGACTCCTGAGAACAGGATCTGCTTCATCATCGGGCGGCAACCTCACCCTCGGCGTCGAGCAGCGCCTGGGCGACGCTCTCCAGGCCGACCGAACGGGACGCCTTCACGAGGACGACGTCTCCCGGGCGCAATTCACTGCGCAGCAGGTCGACCGCCGCCTGTGCGTCGGACACGTGCACCGACTCCTCACCCCACGAACCCTCGTTATATGCGCCCAGTTGCAGCCAGGACGCTTCCCTGCCCCCGACCGCGACGAGCTTGCCGACATTGAGCCGGACGGCGAGCCGTCCGACCGCGTCGTGCTCGGCGAGCGCCTCGTCCCCGAGCTCGGCCATCTTGCCGAGCACCGCCCAGGTCCGCCGCCCCTTGCCCATCGCCGCGAGCGCGCGCAAGGCCGCTCGCATGGACTCGGGGTTCGCGTTGTAGGCGTCGTTGACGATGGTCACGCCGTCCGGGCGCTCGGTGACCTCCATACGCCAGCGGGAGAGGGAGCCCGCCTCGGAGAGCGCGGTGGCGATCTCGGTTGCGGACATGCCCAGCTCATGGGCGACGGCGGCCGCGGCGAGCGCGTTCGACACGTGGTGCTCACCGTACAGGCGCATGGTCACTTCGCTTGCACCGGAGGGTGTGTGGAGCATGAAGGCGGGCTGTCCGCTGTCCATGAGTCGCACGTTCTCGGCGCGTACGTCCGCTTCGCCGGACTCTCCGAAAAGGAGCACCTTCGCCTTCGTACGGGATGCCATGGCCCGTACGAGCGGATCGTCGGCGTTGAGGATCGCCGTGCCGCCCTCGCTCGCCGGGGGCAGCGCCTCCACCAGCTCGCCCTTGGCCTGCGCGATCTGCTCGCGGCCGCCGAACTCGCCGATGTGGGCGGTGCCGACGTTCAGGACGAGGCCGATCCTCGGAGGCGTCAGATCCGTGAGGTAGCTGATGTGCCCGATGCCGCGGGCGCCCATCTCCAGGACGAGGAACCGGGTTTCGGCGGTGGCGGTGAGCGCGGTGAGCGGGAGCCCGATCTCGTTGTTGAGCGAGCCCGGTGTGAACACCGTCGGGGCCTTGCGCCGGAGCACCTGGGCGATCAGGTCCTTGGTGCTGGTCTTGCCGGCCGAGCCGGTGAGGCCGACGAGGGTCGCGCCGAGCAGTCGTACGACATGACGCGCGAGGGCGCCGAGGGCCGTCTGGACGTCCTCGACCACGATCGCGGGCACTCCGACGGGGCGTTGGGCCAGCACGGCCACCGCGCCCGCCCGGACGGCCTGCTCCGCGTAGTCGTGGCCGTCGACGCGCTCCCCCACGAAGGCGGCGAACAGACTGCCGTCCGCCACCTGCCGGGAGTCGATGACGACGGGCCCGTGCACCTGCACCGACGGATCCGGTATGTCGTGCGTCTGCCCGCCGACGACTGAGGCGATCTCGGCGAGAGAGAGGGCGATCACAAGTTCATCCCTGGGTCTTCTGGATGGCTTCTCGAAGCACCTGGCGGTCGTCGAAGGGACGGACCACCCCGGCGATGTCCTGGCCCTGCTCGTGGCCCTTGCCCGCGACGAGCACGGTGTCACCGGGCTGGGCACGGGCGACGGCCGCGGCGATCGCGGCGGCCCGGTCCTCGAAGACCTGGACCTCGCCGCGTTCGTGCACGGGCACGGACGCCGCGCCCTGGAGCATGGCCGCGAGGATCGCGAGCGGGTCCTCGGAGCGCGGGTTGTCGGAGGTCAGTACGGCGGTGTCGGCGAGGCGGGCCACGGCGGCGCCCATGGGCCCGCGCTTGGTCGTGTCCCGGTCGCCGCCGCAGCCCAGCACGACGTGCACCTTGCCCTCGGTGACCTTGCGGAGGGCCTTGAGCACCGACTCGACGGCGTCCGTCTTGTGGGCGTAGTCCACGACCGCGAGGTAGGGCTGCCCGGCGTCCACGCGCTCCAGCCGGCCCGGCACGCCCGGCACCGCGGCGACGCCGTCGGCGGCGGTCTGCGGGTCGATGCCCGCGGCGGCCAGGGCGACGATCGCGGCGAGGGTGTTCGCCACGTTGAAGGGGCCCGGCAGCGGCGACCTGGCGGTGATCCGCTCGTCCTTGGGGCCGAGCACGGTGAACGTGGAGTCCATCGGCCCGACCCGGACGTCCTCGGCACGCCAGTCGGCGTCGGGGTGCCCCTCCGCGGAGAAGGTGACGACCGGGACCGAGGCCTCCTTGACGAGCCGGCGGCCGTACTCGTCGTCGAGGTTGACGACGCCGAGCCGGCTGCGTTCCGGCGTGAAGAGCTGCGCCTTGGCCTGGAAGTAGTCCTCCATGCCGGAGTGGAACTCCATGTGCTCCGGGCTGAGGTTGGTGAAGACGCCGATGTCGAAGACGCAGGCGTCCACGCGCCCGAGGACCAGCGCGTGGCTGGAGACCTCCATGGCGACTGCCTCGACGCCGCGCTCGCGCATGACCGCGAACAGGGCCTGGAGGTCGGTGGCCTCGGGCGTGGTGCGCTCGGACTTGATGCGCTCGTCGCCGATGCGCATCTCGACGGTGCCGATCAGCCCGGTGCTGCGGGAGGTCCGCAGCCCGCCCTCGACGAGGTACGCCGTGGTGGTCTTGCCGGACGTTCCTGTGATGCCGATCTGGAGCAGGTCACGGCCGGGGTGGCCGTAGATCGTGGCCGCCAGTTCGCCCATCCGCGCCCGCGGGTCGTCGACGACCAGGACCGGGAGCCCGCTCGCGGCGGCGCGCTCGGCTCCGGCCGGGTCGGTGAGGACGGCGACCGCGCCGAGGCTCGCGGCCTGGCCCGCGAAGTCGGCGCCGTGCAGACGGGCGCCCGGGAGGGCGGCGTACAGGTCGCCGGGGCGGACGGCGCGCGAGTCATGGGTGATGCCCGTGATCTCGGCGGCGGCTGCCGGGGCGGTGGCGCCCAGCTGATCGGCGAGCTCCGCGAGGGGTGTTGCGGAGACCCGGACCGGCCTGGGCGGTCCCGGATAGGTCACGGGATGGCCCTTCTGGGTGGTTTGGGACTGATCAGCGTGTGACACGGCGGTGAGCGTACCGGGCGTACCCGCCTCGGAGCGAAGTGAGGGGCGGGGCGTGCCCTGGTTACCGGCTGCGGAGGTGATCGTCGTCACGAGGTGGTTCCTGGTGGCCTTTCCGAGATGCGGAGCAGGTGTGAAGGGCCGCTGGTCACGGCGTGTAGGAGACGGGCAGCTTCGCCGGCTTCGCTCCCGTGGGCGGGACCTGGAGGGTCTTCAGGGCGAACTCCATGACCTGCTTGTAGACGGGTCCGCAGATCTGCCCGCCGAAGTAGCTGCCCTTGGTGGCGTTCTGGATGGCGCAGTAGACGGTGATCCGGGGCTGGTCGGCGGGCGCGAACCCGGCGAACGACGAGGTGTAGCCCTTGTACTTGCCGGTGGCCGGATCCACGCGGTTGGCGGTGCCCGTCTTTCCCGCGACCCGGTAGCCGGGGATGCGCGCCTTGGTGCCGGTGCCCTCCTGGTCGTCCACCACGGACTCCAGCATCTGGGCGAGGGTCTTCGCCGTCTTCGCGCTGACGACCCTTGTCTCCTTGGGCTTCGCGGCGGGTGTGAAGCGTCCGTCGGGCCCCGTCGTGCCGCGGACGAGCGTGGGTTCGATACGGACCCCGCCGTTGGCGATCGTCGAGTAGACGGACGCGGCCTGCATCGCGTTGAGGGACACGCCCTGGCCGAAAGGAATCGTGTACTGCTGCGAGGTCGACCAGTCGGCGGGCTTGGCGAGGATGCCGGGGGTCTCGCCGGGGAAGTCCAGCCCGGAGTAGCTGCCGAGCCCGAACTTGCGCAAGTACGAGTAGAGGACCTGGTTGGCCTGCGCCTGGGTCTTGCCGAGCTGCCCGGTGGCCAGAATGGTGCCGATGTTCGAGGACTTGGCGAGCACGCCGTTGAGCGTGAGGTACCAGGTCTCGTGATCGATGTCGTCCTTGAAGAGCCGGTCGCCGCGGTGCAGCCGGTTGGGCACGATGACATGCGTGAGCGGCGTGGCGACGCCCTGTTGCAGCACGGCGGCCATGGACATGATCTTGGCGGTGGAGCCGGGCTCGTAGGCGTCCTGGAGGGCCGCGTTGCCCATGTTCACCGAGCTCGCCTTGGACAGGTCGTTGGGGTCGAAGCCGGGTGCGTTGGCCATGGCGAGGACCTCGCCGGTCCGCGTGTCCTGCACTATCACGTACCCGCGGTCCGCCTTGGACTCCTTCACCTGGTCGGTGATGGCCTTCTGGGCGGCCCACTGGATGTCGCGGTCGATGGTGAGCTCGACGTCGCTGCCGGGTACCGCGGGCGTCTCGGTGGAGCCCACGGTGGGCACCTGCCGGCCCCCGGACTGGGCGTAGCGGATCTTGCCGTCCTTGCCGGCCAGCAGGGTGTTCAGCTCCTGCTCGACCCCGCCGCCGCCCTTGCCGTCGGCGTTGACCCAGCCCAGTATCCCGGCGGCGAGGTCGCCGTTCGGGTACACCCGCTTGGTGGTCGGTACGGACAGGACGCCCCCGAGGACATTGGCCGTGCCCGGGTCGGTCTCCGACTTGGCCGCGAGCGCGCTCTTCAGGTCCTTGATCTGCTTCCAGACCTGAGGGGTGCGGCGGCTCGCCAGCAGGACGTAGCGCAGCTTCTTGTCCTTGGGCCGCAGCTTCTGGACGATCGCCTCCTGGTCCTGCCCGAGGATCGGGGCGAGCAGCGCCGCGGCCTGCTCGGGACCGTCGTCGATCTTCAGCTGCTTGCGGGTGAACAGCGTGGGGTCGGCCGTGATGTCGTACGCGTCCTCGCTGGTCGCGAGGGCCACCCCGTCGCGGTCGGTGATCCCGCCGCGCTCGGCGGCCAGGGTGTAGCCGACGTACCGGTTCTGCTCGGCCTTGGCCGCGTAGGTGCTCGCGTCGACGGCCTGCACCTGGAGCAGTCGTACGACGAAGGCGCTGAGCACCAGGGTCAACGCGAGGCCGACCAGGCGCAGCCGGGGGCGGGGGCTGCCCAGGCGGATCGTCTTGGGGGTCGCCGCGCGGGGCGCGGCGGGACGGCGGGCCGGGCGGGCTCCGGGGCCCGGGCGCGGCCGGCCGACGGGGCGGGCGGAGCGCTCGGGGCGCGCGGGTCCCGGCACGCGGCGGCGGGGCGGCTGCCTGCCGAAATCGTCGGACACTGCCGTCACCTGCCGGGGTTCGGGGTCGGGTTCGTCAAGGTCGTGGCGTAGGAGGGTGCCGTCCCGGCGGGCGGGACGTCGAAGGGGGCGGCCCCGGTGGTCTGCTCGACGGTCCCCGGGGTCTGCCCCACGGTTCCCGGGGCCTGCCCGGCGGTCCCCGGCGTCTGCCCGGCGGCTCCCGGCTCGACGGGGTCCGTCGGGGTCGGGACGGCCGACGGAGTGGAACCGGCGGCGGGCGCAGGGCCGGTCGCGGTGCCGAGCACCTCGGGTGCGAGGACGAGCGGTTCCCGCAGGGAGGTCAGGTCGGCACCGGAGGCCGGGGACGGCACGCCCCTGACGGTGCCGTCGGGGTCGAGGAAGGCCGGGTCGCCCCCGGGCACCATGCCGAGTTCCTGGGCACGGCGCACCAGGGCCTCGGGCGCGGAGTAGGCGTCGATGTCCCGCTGGAGGGCCTGCTGCTCGTCGGTCAGGCTCTTGGTGTCCTTCTGGAGGTCGGTGAGCTTGAACGACCCTTCGCTGAGCGCCGAGTTCAGCACCAGCAGCCCGATGAGGCCGCCGCCGAGGAGCAGGACCACGAGGAGCACGAAGGGGGTGCGGGCCGCCTGTCCTGAGCTCGTAGGACCGGGGAACAGGCGCGCGAGACGGGCCGCCCTGCCCCTCAGTTCGGGTTTCCTACTCACACACCCTCCCGTGAGTCCGGTTTCCCAACTCACTGACCCGGCTTACGCACTTCACTCGATGGACTCCCTGATTCGCTCGGCGCCCCGGCAGCGCGCCGGTGCCGCCCGCCGGTTCTCGGCGATCTCTTCCTCGGTGGGAAGTTCGGCACCGCGCGTGAGCAGCTTGAGCCGGGGCTGGTACCGCTCCGGGACGACGGGCAGTCCGGGCGGTGCGGTGGTGGCGGCGCCGGCCGCGAAGACCTGCTTGACGAGCCGGTCCTCCAGCGAGTGGTACGACAGCACCGCGATCCGGCCGCCGACCGCGAGCGCCTCGACGGCGGCCGGGATCGCCCGTTCCAGGACGGCGAGTTCGCCGTTGACCTCGATGCGCAGGGCCTGGAAGGTGCGCTTGGCCGGGTTGCCGCCAGTCCGCTTGGCGGCCTGCGGCAGGGAGTCCCGGATCAGCTCGACGAGCCGCGCGCTGTTGGTGAAGGGCTCCTTGTCGCGCTCCCGCACGATCGCGGACACGATCCGCTTGGCCTGCTTCTCCTCGCCGTAGGCCCGCAGGATCCTGACGAGTTCGCCCGGCGGGTAGGTGTTGAGGACCTCGGCGGCGCTCATCCCGGTCGTCTGGTCCATGCGCATGTCGAGCGGGGCGTCCTGGGCGTAGGCGAAGCCGCGGTCGGCCTCGTCGAGTTGCATGGAGGAGACACCGAGGTCGAAGAGGACGCCCTGCACGCGCGCGATGCCGAGCCGGTCGAGGACGTCCGGGAGTTCGTCGTAGACCGCGTGCACGAGGGTGGCGCGCTCACCGAAGGGCGCGAGCCGCTCGCCGGACAGGCGCAGGGCCTCCTTGTCGCGGTCGAGGGCGACGAGCCGGGCCTCGGGGAAGCGCTGGAGCAGGGCCTCGCTGTGGCCGCCGAGACCGAGCGTGCAGTCGACGACCACCGCTCCGGGCCGCTCCAGCGCGGGGGCCAGCAGGTCCAGGCACCGCTGGAGCATCACCGGAACATGTCGACTCTGGCTCAAGGGGCCCTCTCAGATCCGGCGTGGCCGGACGCACCGCCGGGGCCCCGCCCGCCGGCGGAAGGGGAGGGCCTGCCGGCGCCGGAAGCGTCAGCCGACCGGAAGCGGGAGGAGGCCGAGCCGTACGTACGCGCCGCGCACGCGGGGAGACCGTCCGTGCGTGAGCCGGGGTCTCGGGGGAATGTCTGCGGGGAGGCCTCGCCTCCCGCTTCGCGTCACTTTAGTCCACGGTGTCTCGCGGTCAATCAACCGGCCTGCGCGTCGCGCATCGACGGCGACTCGAAGCGGCGAATGACCGGAAACCACCCGTTCGGGTGCACCAGGCACTCTTGTGGGTTACCTCACACCGAGGACGTGATGACGCTCTTTTTCCCTTCCCACCGCAGGACCGGGGCCGCGGTGACCAGTAACGTCATGGTTATGACGACTTCCGCATCCGTTCCCACCGAAGGCGCCATAACCCGTGACGACACCGTGACCGACCGCCTGGTCGACGCCAACAAGCGGTACGCCGCGGCGTTCACGGACCCCGGGATGGACGCCCGCCCCGTCCTGCACGTAGCCGTGGTGGCCTGCATGGACGCCCGCCTCGACCTGCACGCCGCGCTCGGCCTGGAGCTCGGCGACTGCCACACCATCCGCAACGCGGGCGGTGTGGTCACCGACGACGTGATCCGCTCCCTCACCATCAGCCAGCGCAAGCTCGGCACCCGCAGCATCGTCCTCATCCACCACACCGGCTGCGGCCTCGAGGCGATCACCGAGGACTTCCGCACCGAACTGGAGATGGAGGTCGGCCAGCGTCCCGCGTGGGCGGTGGAGGCCTTCCGTGACGTCGACCAGGACGTACGGCAGTCCATGCAGCGAGTGCGGACCTCGCCGTTCCTGCTGCACAACGACGACGTGCGGGGCTTCGTCTTCGACGTGAAGACGGGCCTGCTGCGCGAGGTCGACCCCGCCTAGGCCTCACGAGGGGTCCCACCTGTCGTTTCGCTGTTGATTTCGACCCCAGGGGTGCCTACAACGCCGTAAAACCCGACATAGTGCAGCCAGTTGTCCACAGTCGAGTGACACGAATCGGTAACGGCAGCAAGAATGCGGGTGTGGCGTCGCGCTGAGAGTTTCACGCGTGGTGTCCGTGATTCGGGGTGGGCCGATTACGCATCACAGAGCGTCGGCCCGGAAAGTACGGGCCGAGGAGGGCCGGGTGACCACCTATGACGATCGATCGAGCCTCACTGATCTGACCGCCGTCGTGGAGCGGGTACGCAGTTCGGTGGAGGGCGTGATCGAGGGGAAGCCCGAGGTCGTACGGCTCTCTCTGACCGTGCTGCTCGCCGAGGGACATCTTCTGATCGAGGATGTCCCCGGCGTCGGCAAGACCATGCTGGCCAAGGCCCTGGCGCGGTCCATCGACTGCTCGGTGCGCCGCATCCAGTTCACGCCCGACCTGCTGCCCTCGGACATCACGGGCGTGTCCATCTGGGACCAGCAGCGGCGTGACTTCGAGTTCAAGCCGGGCGCGATCTTCGCGCAGATCGTGATCGGCGACGAGATCAACCGCGCCTCGCCGAAGACCCAGTCGGCGCTCCTGGAGTCGATGGAGGAGCGCCAGGTCACCATCGACGGGCACACCTACGAGCTGCCCAGCCCCTTCATGGTGGTCGCCACCCAGAACCCGGTCGAGATGGAGGGCACCTACCCGCTGCCCGAGGCCCAGCGCGACCGTTTCATGGCCCGTGTCTCGGTCGGCTACCCCAGCGTGGAGGCCGAGTTGCAGATGCTCGACGTCCACGGCGGGGTGAGCCCGCTGGAGGACCTCCAGCCGGTGGCCCACGCGCACGACATCGTGAAACTGATCGAGGCCGTCCGGGGCGTCCATGTCGCCGAAACGGTCCGGCGGTACGCCGTGGAGCTGGTCGCCGCCACCCGCACCCACCCCGACCTCAGACTCGGCGCCTCCCCGCGCGCGACGCTGCACCTGCTGCGCGCCGCCAAGGCCGCCGCAGCCCTCAGCGGCCGGGAGTACGCGCTGCCGGACGACGTCCAGGCGCTCGCCGTGGCCGTGCTCGCCCACCGGCTGCTGCCCACCGCCCAGGCCCAGCTGAACCGGCGCACCGCCGAGCAGGTCGTGCAGGAGATCCTCCAGCGCACCGCGGTTCCCGCCGCGCCCCAGCAGGGCGGGACGGGGATCGGCCGGGTCGCACCCGCGTATCCGCAGCAGCCGCCGCGGAGCCTGTGATGTCCACCGGGGTGCCCCCGGCCGGCGGCCCGGAGGCCGACCGGGGCGACAAGGGCGGGGTGCGCACCGCGCTGGCCGGCCTGACCACCCGCGGCCGCTCCTTCTTCGCCGCCGGTATCGCCGCGGCGATATGCGCGTACGTCCTGGGCCAGAGCGACCTGCTGCGGGTCGGCCTGCTGCTCGCCGTGCTGCCGCTGGTGTGCGCCACCGTGCTGTACCGCACCCGCTACCGGGTGGCGGGCAGCCGCAGGCTCTCCCCCGCGCGCGTGCCGGCCGGCAGCGAGGCCCGCGTCCATCTGCGCATGGACAACGTCTCGCGGCTGCCCACCGGCCTGCTGATGCTCCAGGACCGGGTGCCCTACGTCCTCGGCCCGCGCCCCCGCTTCGTGCTCGACCGTGTCGAGCCGGGCGGTCGCCGCGAGGTCTCCTACCGGGTCCGCTCCGACCTGCGCGGCCGCTACCCGCTGGGCCCCCTCCAGCTGCGCCTGACCGACCCGTTCGGGATGTGCGAGCTGACCCGCTCCTTCTCGGCGTACGACACCCTGACCGTGATCCCGCGCGTGGAGGCGCTGCCGCCGGTCCGCCTGAGCGGCGAGGCCAAGGGATACGGCGACGGGCGGCAGCGCTCGCTCGCCCTGGCAGGCGAGGACGACGTGATCCCGCGCGGCTACCGCTACGGCGACGACCTGCGCCGGGTCCACTGGCGCTCCACCGCCCGCTACGGCGAGCTGATGGTCCGCCGCGAGGAACAGCCCCAGCGCGCCCGCTGCACGGTGCTGCTGGACACCCGGGGCCTCGCCTACGCGGGCGCGGGCCCGGACTCGGCCTTCGAGTGGGCCGTCTCGGGCGCCGCCTCGGTGCTGGTGCACATGCTCGAACGGGGCTTCTCGGTACGGCTGCTGACGGACACCGGCAATTCCGTGCCCGGCGAGGGCGCCGAGGGCTTCGCCGGGGCCAGCCAGGGGACGGCGGACGCGGCCGGGCTGATGATGGACACCCTCGCGGTGATCGACCACTCCGACGGCACCGGCCTGTCCCTCGCCTACGACGTGCTGCGCAGGGGCAACGAAGGGCTGCTGGTGGCCTTCTTCGGCGACCTCGACGAGGAGCAGGCCGCGGTGGCCGCCAGGATGCGTCAGCGCAGCGGGGGCGCCCTCGCCTTCGTGCTGGACAGCGAGAGCTGGGTCCGGGAACCGACCGACGTGCCCGGACCGGCGACGGAGCACGAGGAACGGCTGCGGATGCTGCGCGAGGCGGGCTGGACCGCCCTGGGCGTGCCCAGGGGCACCTCGCTGGAGGAGCTGTGGCGCCTCGCGGACCGTGAGCGCACGGGCGTCGGCGCGGCCGGCGCCGGGGAGGCATCGTGATGAGCGGGCGGGCACGACTGGCGCTGTGCGCGTGGGCGGCCACGCTGATGGCCGCGTGCGCCCTGCTCCCGCTGGTCGAGCCGGTCACCTGGATCGTCCAGGTGGCCTTCCTGCTCGGCGTCCAGACGGTGGTGGGCGCGATGACCCGGCGCGTCCCGCTGGCCCGGCCGCTGACGCTGGCCGCCCAGACGGCCGTCACGCTGATGATGCTGACCCTGATCTTCGCCCGTGGCCAGGCCCTCTTCGGGCTGATCCCCGGTCCGGGCGCCTTCCTGCACTTCGGTGACCTGCTCCAGCAGGGCGGCGACGACATCGCGCGGTACGCGATCCCGGCGCCGCTGGAGTCCGAGGGCATCAAGCTGATGGTGTTCGGCGGAGTGCTGATCATCGGGCTCGCGGTGGACACCCTCGCGGTGACCTTCCGGAGCGCGGCCCCGGCGGGCCTGCCGTTGCTCGCGCTGTACTCCGTGGCGGCGGGGCTGTCCGACGGCGGGGGCGACTGGTTCTGGTTCCTGGTCGCGGCGGGCGGCTATCTGCTGCTGCTCCTGGCCGAGGGCCGCGACCGGCTCTCGCAGTGGGGCCGCGTCTTCGGCGGTGCCGCGCGCACCCCCGGCATCGACACCGGCCCCGTGGCTCCCGTGCGCACCGGGCGGCGCATCGGCGCGCTCGCCCTGGGCATCGCCCTCGTGGTGCCCCTCGGGCTGCCCTCGATGAGCGGCGGTCTGCTGGACGCCACCGGGGCAGGCGTGGGCGCGGGCAACGGAAACGGCGGCACCATCTCCGCGGTGAACCCGCTGCTGTCCCTGCGTGACAGCCTGAACGTCGACGAGGACCGCCAGGTCCTGTCCCTCCAGACCGGCAGCAGCACCGACATCTCCAACCTGTACCTGCGGATCGTCTCCCTGGACGACTTCGACGGCCGCACCTGGAAGCCGTCCAAGCGCTCCATCACGGCTGTCCCGAGGGAGTTCCCCACCCCGATCGGCCTCGGCGCCGACGTCAACCGCACCAAGGTGGAGACGACCGTCTCGGCGGCGAACTGGTACGCCCAGGACTACCTGCCGATGCCGTACCCGCCGAGCGGGGTGAAGATCAGCGGCAACTGGCGTTACGAGCCCCAGGGCATGGCGCTCGTCGGCGACCACGGGCAGAACACGCGCGGGCTGACCTACCAGGTGACGAGCCTGGACGTGCAGCCGACCGCGGCGCAGCTGGCCTCGGCGCCGGCCGCTCCCCCGGCGATCGAGCGCGAGTACACCGAGCTGCCCGACTCGCTGCCGGCGGTGGTGGGCAGGGCCGCGCGCGAGGTCACCGCGGACGCGAAGAACCCCTACGAGCAGGCGGTCGACCTTCAGGACTACTTCGCGGTGACCGGCGGGTTCGAGTACGACACCCAGGTGGAGGTCGGTGACGGGCCCAACGCGATCGCCAACTTCCTGCGCGACAAGCGCGGCTTCTGCGTCCACTTCTCGTTCGCCATGGCCGCGATGGCCCGCTCCCTGGGCATCCCGGCCCGGGTGGCGGTGGGCTTCGCGCCCGGCACCCCGCAGGCGGACGGCTCGGTGTCGGTGGGGCTCAAGGACGCCCACGCCTGGCCCGAGCTGTACTTCGAGGGTGTGGGCTGGACCCGCTTCGAGCCCACCCCGACCCGGGGCACGGTGCCGTCGTACACGGTCCCGGACGCCACCGGCAACACGAACCCCGACATTCCGCGGCCGAGCGCGGGCTCGTCCACGGCCCCCTCGGCCGCGGCCTCGGCGAGCGACAACTGCTCGCCGCAGCTGCGGAAGCTGGAGGCCTGCGACAGCGCGTCCCCGGCGGCGGTGGCGGGCGGCGGCGGTGGCGGCCCCTGGTGGGCCGTACAGGGCTCGTGGTGGTACCTGAAGCTGCTGTTCTGGGTGCTCTTCGGGCTGGCCGTGCTGCTGGTCCCCCTGTCGCCGATGCTGTGGCGGCTGCGCACCCGTGCGGTCCGGCTGGGCGGTCACGGCCGCAGCGAGGCGGAGGCGGCCGCGCACACCCTGGCGGTCTGGCAGGAGCTGACCGACACGGCGTGGGACTTCGGGATCCCGCCGGACGACTCGCAGACACCGCGCAAGGCCGCGGCGCGGATCGTACGGCTCGGGCATCTGGAAACCACGGCCGCGGCCTCGGTGCACCGGGTGGCGGACGCGGTGGAGCAGGTCCTCTACGCCCCGCGGCCGCGGCTCACGGCCGGTCTCGCCCAGGACGTCCACCAGGTGATCGGCGGTCTGCGCGGTTCCGTCGGCCGGGGCACCCGGGTGCGCGCGCTGATCGCGCCGCGTTCGACCGCGCGGGTGGTGTGGGCGGCGTCGGAGTGGTGGGCGGGGGTCCGCGCGAGGGTGGCGGCGGCCCGGCCGACCCTGCGCAGGCCGTCCGGTCAGCAAGGCTGAAAAAGCCCCCTCGCGTATGTCCCGCCAGGGCATGCGCGAGGGGGTGAGCAGAGCAGAGGGGGTGAGCACCCTGTCGGGCACTCACCCCCTCACACATCTGTGGGAGCTGGTCGCGAGCGGCTACTGGCCGCCCTGCTCGTCACGGCGCTTCTGCCAGCGCTGCTCGATCCGGTCCATCATCGAGCGCTTCTGACGCGCCTGCCGACGGGCATGCGGACCGCCCGCCGCGGGCTGTTCACCGGGCTTGGGAGCCTTGCGCCAGCCGGTCACGGCGAGAACCGCGCAGCCGAGCATGACGAGGAAACCCACCACGCTGAGCCAGACCTGCTTGGCGACCATACCGGCCATGAGGAGCGCGATACCCACGAGGAAGCCGGCGACCGCCTGGTAGACCCGCCGCCGGGTGTACGTACGCAGCCCGCTTCCCTCGAGCGCCGACGCGAACTTGGGATCTTCGGCGTACAGCGCTCGCTCCATCTGCTCGAGCATGCGCTGCTCGTGCTCCGAGAGCGGCACGGAGTCCTCCTCATCGTGCAGTCGCCGGGGCGACTCGGGGGGTCCCTTCAGGATAGGCAGGGAATCGCCCCCGTGAAACCCGCCCCTCTGCGCCAATTGGCCAACCGGAATCCGCCATGAACGCTCCGGCTGCTGAATCTGTCATTCCCCAGCGGCCGTCCCGTCATGCCGGGCGGTCTCCCTCGATCATACGGCGCTGAGCGCCCGATCGGGTGGCCTGTGGCGTACTCCATGCGCCATCAAGTACCTGATCAGCACTACGGCACAGGAGGCGGCTCAGGCCCCGGCGCTCTCCCGCGTCTCGCCGAGCACGTGGAGCTGGGTGGCCACGGAGTGGAAGGCGGGGAGTTCGGCCGCCGCCTCCTCCAGTTTCAGGAGGGCCTCCACGGCGCCGGGCTCGGTGTCCACGAGGACGCCGGGGACGAGGTCGGCGAAGACCCGCACGCCGTGCACGGCGCCCACGCTCAGGCCCGCGCCCTCGACGAGCGCGGTGAGCTGTTCGGCGGTGAAGCGGCGCGGCACGGGGTCGCCGTCGCCCCAGCGGCCGTCCGGGTCGCCGAGGGCCTGCCGGGCCTCCTTGAAGTGGCCGGCCAGGGCCCGCGCGAGCACGGCACCGCCGAGTCCCGCGGCGAGCAGACTGAGGACGCCCTCGGGGCGCAGGGCGGCCACCACGTTGCGCACGCCCTCGGCCGGGTCGTCCACGTACTCCAGGACGCCGTGGCACAGCACCACGTCGTAGGCGCCGCGTTCGGCCACGTCGAAGAGGCCGTGGGCATCGCCCTGG
This sequence comes from Streptomyces sp. NRRL B-3229, assembly GCF_000719505.1. Lineage (NCBI taxonomy): Bacteria > Bacillati > Actinomycetota > Actinomycetes > Kitasatosporales > Streptomycetaceae > Streptomyces > Streptomyces sp. NRRL B-3229. The sequence continues at coordinate 400,640 of NZ_JOGP01000008.1, forward strand.
ACACCGCGGACGCGGTCGGCGACTCCGGCCTCGGCCGCACGGCGCTCCAGTGCGAACAGCGCGTTGGGGCTGGGGTCGACGACGGTGACCTGGTGACCGAGACGGGCGACGGGCACCGCGAAGTTGCCGCTGCCGCCTCCGGTGTCGAGGACGTCCAGCGCCTGGCGCCCCGTGGCCTTGACCCGGCGATCGAGGGCGTCCTGGAGGACGTCCCAGACCACGGCGGTACGGAGGGAGGCGCGGGGTCGCAGCGGGTCCGGCACGGCAGTTGGCTCCTCGGCGCGCAGGGGAAGGCTTCAGGCGCCCTCCACCCTATTGCCTCCACCGCCCCACCTGGGCACTCCGGTGGCCCGCCCGGCCGCCCGTCTCGTACGGCGGACCCCGCCGGGCCCCGGCGGCCCGGGGCGCGGCACGCCCGTCACCCGGCGTCCGGGAAGTCGCGGTCGCGGTCATGGTCGGTGCCGCGGGCCCCCTCCTCGGCCCCCTCCGGGTCCTGGCGCGGCTGCGGCAGGACCGGCTGGAGGACCAGCATCCGCTCGACGAGGCGCAGGAACATCGCCACGTCACGTATGAGGTCGTCGGCGTCCCGGCGGCTGGCCGCGCCCTGGATGCCGGCCTCGGCCCGGGCACGGCGCCGGGCGCCGGAGGCGAAGAGCGCGCTCCACTCGGCGAGCTCGGGCGCGATCTCCGGGAGCACTTCCCAGGCGCTGCGGATCTTGGCGCGGCGTCGGGGCGTGGGCTCCGGACGCCCCCGCGCGGCGAGCACGGCGGCCGCGGTGCGCAGGGCGGCGAGGTGTGCCGTGGCATAGCGCTCGTTCGACGTCTCCAGCGCCGAGGCCTCGTCCAGGCCGGCACGGGCCTGGGCGAGCAGGTCGAGGGCGGCGGGCGGGGCCGTCGCCCGGCGCAGCACGGGGTGCACGTCGCTCGCCGGGCCGGTCAGTGAGGGGGCAGGGCCGGTGGCGCGGCGCCGACGGGCGGCGGCTGCGTGGTAGCTGGCCATGACGAACCTCCTGTCGTCTGGTTGACGGCAGCTCCCGCTACGGAGTGCCGTATGTGCCCATCGTGAGGTATGGCACTGACAATCCGTTCTGACCTGCCGTTTTGCTTCGGACGTAGGTTCGGGTTTATTTTTGCACTGACCAGTCAGTTCAAAAAAGTTGTCACTACGAGGAATCAGGGGGTGGCCGTGGACGGAGTCGACGTCACGGCCCAGGGGTTCGGTTTGAAGGGCCCTCGCGGCTGGGCGTTCCGCGGGATCGACCTCACCGCGGCGCCCGGTGCGCTGATCGCCGTGGAGGGGCCCTCGGGGTCCGGGCGGACGAGCCTGCTGCTCGCGCTCACCGGGCGGATGAAGGCGACCGAGGGGTCCGCGACCGTGGGCGGGGCCCGGCTGCCGAAGCAGCTCGCGGCGGTGCGCCGGTTCAGCGCGCCGGCCAATGTCGCCGGGGTCACCGACCTCGACCCAGCTCTGACCGTCGGGGAGCACCTGCGCGAACGGGCGCTGCTCCAGCGCCGGTTCGGCGACTCGGTGCGGGCGCTGGTGCGGCCGCGCGCCGAGCGCACGGCCGAGGCGGGGCTGCGGATCGACACCGCCCTGGCGGCCGCCGGGCTCGACCGGGAGGCACTGCCCAAGGGCGCGCGGACCGCCGTCCGCGATCTGGAACGGCTGGAGGCGCTGCGCCTGTCGATCGCCCTCGCACTGATCGGCCGTCCGCGGCTGCTCGCCGTCGACGACCTGGACCTGAAGCTGTCCGACGCCGAGCGCGCCGAGGCCTGGGCCCTGCTCAGGTCGCTCACCGCGGCCGGGACGACGGTCCTGGCGGTGTGCAGCGAGGCCCCGGAGGACGCCGTGACGGTGTCCACGCGCCCGGAAGCCGCCGAAGCCACCGAAGCTGCCGAGGCCACAGACGCCACCGCCACTGACGCCGACGCCGACGCCGAGCAGAACCGGAAGGAGACGGGCGATGCGCTCACCGAGACTGGCCGCGCTTGAGCTGCGCCGCTTCGGCAGGGGGAAGCTGCCGCGCGCCGCACTGGTGGCCCTGCTGGTGCTGCCGCTGCTGTACGGCGCCCTGTACCTGTGGTCATTCTGGGACCCCTACGGCCGCCTGGACCGCATCCCGGTGGCCCTCGTGAACGACGACAAGGGCGCCACCGCCGACGGCCACCGGCTGACGGCGGGCACGGACATCACCAAGGGGCTGCACAAGAGCGACACCTTCGACTGGCACCAGGTGAGCGCCGAGGAGGCCCGCAAGGGCGTCGAGGACGGCACCTACTACCTGTCGCTGACCATGCCGGCCGACTTCAGCCGGCGGATCGCCTCCAGCGCGGGCGACTCGCCCGAGACGGGCGCGCTCCAGGTCCGTACGAACGACGCCAACAACTACATCGTCGGGCAGATCTCGCGCACGGTCTTCGCCGAGGTGCGCCAGGCCGCGTCCACCAAGGCCTCGCGGTCCTTCCTGGACCGGATCTTCATCTCCTTCTCCGACATCCACGGCGCCACCGTGAAGGCCGCGAACGGCGCGGACGACCTGGAGGGCGGCATCGGCAAGGCCGAGAAGGGTTCCCAGGACCTCGCCGCGGGCCTGAAGGACGCCCAGGCGGGCAGCGGCAGGCTCTCCGACGGGCTGGCGAGGCTCGACTCGGGCTCCGGCGACCTGGCGGACGGCGCCCGGCAGGTCGCCGACGGCACCCGGACGCTGGCCGGCCGGGTCAACGGCATCGCCGACAAGGTGGGGCCCTTCGTCGCGGACAACGAGAAGAGCATCGGAGACACCGCGCGGCTCGTCGCCGACTCGGCCGGAGCCGTCCGCCACAACCTCGGCACCCTGGTGAGGACCGCCCCGGCGGCCGCCCAGGGCGCGCACAAGGCCGCCGACACCCTGAACGCCGTCTACAGGGCGCGCTGCACGGACGCGGTCCTGCCGGACCCCGCCTGCGCGGACCTGAAGAAGGCCCAGCAGGCCGCCGCCGACGTGGCGAGGGTCGCCGACGACGTCAACGCCCTGGTCGCCGACCAGAACGGCGACCTGAAGAGGCTCGACGGACAGCTCGCCACCCTCCAGAAGCAGGCGAAGGCGCTCGCCGACCGGTCGCCCCGGCTCTCCGAGGACCTCGACGACGCCGTCGCCAAGATCAACAAGCTGAACGCGGGCGCCCAGCAGGTCGCCGCAGGCGCGAGGACGCTCCACTCGGGGCTGGGCAGCGCCACGACCGGCGCCCGGACCCTGAACGACGGGATCGACAGGCTCAGCGGCGGCGCCGACACCCTGAGCGGCGGCATGTACAAGCTCGCCGACGGCTCCGGAAAGCTCGCCGGCGGCCTGCACGACGGCGCCTCGCGGATCCCCGACTACGACAAGAAGGACCGCGACCAGCGCACCGACGTGATGGCCGACCCGGTCCAGCTGGTCTCCAGGGACCTGCACAAGGCGCCGAACTACGGCACCGGGTTCGCGCCGTACTTCATCCCGCTGTCGCTGTGGGTGGGCGCGATGGTGGCCTACATGCTGATCGCGCCGATGAACCGCAGGGCGCTCGCCGCCGGTGCCGCGGCCTGGCGGATCGCGCTCGCGGGCTGGCTGCCGGTGGTGGCGATCGGGGTGCTCCAGACAGTGGCCCTGATGTCGGTGCTGCACTGGGCCGTAGGACTCCAGATGACCCGCGCGGCCGGGACTGTGGGCTTCCTGTTCCTGGTGACGGCGTGCTTCGCGGCGATCGTCCAGTGGCTGAACGCCCGCTTCGGAGCGGCCGGCCGGATCCTGGTCCTCGCCCTGCTGATGCTCCAGCTGACGTCCGCAGGCGGTACCTACCCCGTGCAGACCAGCCCGGGCTTCTTCAACGCGCTCCACCCCTTCCTGCCGATGAGCTACGTCGTCGCGGCCCTGCGCAGGCTCATCACGGGCGGCGGTCTCACTCCGGTGTGGCACGCGTGCGTGGTGCTCCTCGCCTTCACCTTGGGCGCGCTCGCGCTGACCGCCGTGTCCGCGCGTCGCCGGCAGGTGTGGACCTTGGACCGGCTGCACCCGGAGCTGACCCTGTGAGCCGTTCCGGCACCTCAGGGGCCCTGTCACCTGTGAGAATCAGAAGCATGGAAAGCAGCAGCGCCACGGCGGGCGTCAGCACGCGCCGCGAGGCCACCCGGCAGAAGCTCTACGAGGCGGCCGTCACGCTCATCGCCGAGCAGGGCTTCTCCGCCACCACGGTCGACGAGATCGCCGAGCGGGCCGGAGTCGCGAAGGGCACGGTCTACTACAACTTCGCGAGCAAGTCCGTCCTCTTCGAGGAGCTGCTGCGGCACGGCGTGGGCCTGCTCACCACCTCCCTGCGGGAGGCGGCGGAGTCGACGGCCCGCGCGGGCGGCGGCAAGGTGGACGCGCTGGACGCGATGATCCGCGCGGGTCTCGTCTTCATCGAGCGCTACCCGGCCTTCACCCAGCTGTACGTGGCCGAGCTGTGGCGCACCAACCGGGCATGGCAGTCCACGCTCATGGTGGTCCGTCAGGAGGCCGTGGCGGTCGTGGAGGGCGTGCTGCGCGAAGGCGTGGAGAACGGCGAGTTCAGCGAGGAGATCGATGTCCCGCTGACCGCCGCCGCCCTGGTCGGCATGGTCCTGGTGGCCGCCCTCGACTGGCAGTCCTTCCAGCCCGAACGCTCCCTGGACGACGTGCACGCGGCGCTGTCGCGGCTGTTGCAGGGGCGGGTGAGCGGGCGCAGGTGAGCGGGCGCAGGGGCTGACAACCGGCGGCACCTGCACCTGGCGCACACCCGGCTGACAGGCGAAAGCGCCGGTTCGGTGTGGCCGCGTCCCCCGCGGGCCACCCCGAACCGGCGCCTCCTTCCCCCGATTCCCCCGTCCCCGTGTCCCCCCGGTTCCCCCCCCCGTTGGGCCCCCGTTCGGTCGTTCCCCCGCTTTCCGGGTTCCCCCGTGCCTCGCTCCCGCCGACCGCGGTCGACGGAAGGAGCGGGTCCGGGGCGGCTCCGTTCCGGCGCCCCGTGTCGCCGGTGCCGGAGCCGTTCCCCTTCGCCGTGCCTCCACTCTCCCGTTCACGCAGGTCCGGGCCCATCCGCGCGCGTACTCATCTCACGTACTAGGTACGGATACTCAGTCCTGCGCACTCACCCCCAGGACGGCCCGTGGCCGACTGGTTACCATCGCGTCCGTGTCCGTACTCCCCTTGGTGTTCACCAGCGGCTGGGCCAGCGGTGTCAACGCGTACGCGGTGGTGCTGCTGCTCGGCGTCTTCGGCGCGACCGGGCTGAGCGACGACGTCCCGGAGACCCTCCAGCGCCCCGAGGTCCTCGTCGTGGCGGGCCTGCTGTTCCTGTGCGAGGCAGTGGCTGACAAGATCCCGTACGTCGACTCGGCGTGGGACTCCGTGCACACCGTGGTCCGGCCGGTCGCGGGCGCCTGGGTCGGCGCGCTGCTGGCCGGCCAGAGCGGTTCGCTCAACGACGTGGTCGCAGGTCTGGTGGGCGGCTCGACGGCACTGGCCAGCCACACGGTCAAGGCGGGCACGCGCATGGCCGTGAACGCCTCTCCTGAGCCGTTCAGCAACATCGTGCTGAGCCTGGCCGAGGATCTCGGCGTGGCCGGCATCGTCTCGTTCGCGATCTTCCACCCGGAGGCGGCGGCGACCATCGCGGGCGTCCTGCTGGTGGCGGGCCTGGTGGTGCTGTACTTCCTTGTCTCCCGGATCAGGCGATTCCGCAGACGCCGGGCGCAACGCCGGGAGGAGCAACGACTGGCGGCACGGCCGCCTGCCTGAGGGTCGCCGGGCGGGCACCCCTGTCGGCCCGGACTGTCAGTGGCGGCCGATAAAGTCGCAGGCATGGCAAGGATTGCGGTGATCGGCGCCGGGATGGGCGCGATGGCGGCCGCTGCCCGGCTGGCCGTCGCGGGTCATCGGGTGGCGGTGTACGAGCGTACGGAGACGTACGGCGGAGCGGTGCGCCGCTTCGAGCGGGACGGCTTCGCCTTCGACACAGGACCGGGGATGCTCACGCTCCCCGCGGTCTACCGCGATCTGTTCGTCAAGACCGGCAAGGAGCCGCTGGAGTCGGTCGTCGACCTGGTCCAGGTCGACCCCTCGTCACGGCACGTCTTCGCGGACGGCACCGAGGTGTCCCTGCCGAACGCGTCCCGCGCGGGAGTGGTCGCCGCGCTGGACGAAGCCCTCGGTGACGGGGCCGGCACACGCTGGGGCGACTTCCTGGTCCGCGCCCGCGAGGCCTGGGACCGCACCCGCAGACCGCTCCTGGAGGAGCCGCTGTGGCCCAACTGGTCGGTGCTGGCGGAGCGTGAGCCGTATCCGTCGGTCCCCCACAAGAAGTTCCTGCGCACCCGGCGGGCCGGCACCCTGGCCGAGGTGGCCGCCTGGGAGCTGCGTGACCCCCGGCTCACGGCGCTGCTGGAGGGGATCGCGCTCGCGTACGGCATCGATCCGGGCAGCGCTCCGGCGAGTGCCGCGATCCTGCCGTACATGGAGCACGCCTTCGGGACCTGGTATGTCCGGGGCGGCATGCGGGAGTTGGCGCGGGCCGTCCACGAGCGGTGCGTCCAGCGCAAGGTGGAGTTCCACTTCGGCGCCGAGGTGACGGGTGTCCTGGAGAAGGACGGTCGCGCGGGCGGTCTGGAGCTGGCCGACGGGACGCTCGTGGAGGCGGACACCGTCGTCGGCGGCGGGCCCTGGCGACTGCGCGGGCTCCTGCCGGGACGTGAGCTCTACGGCACCGAGGACGTCCGCCCGTACGCCGAGAACCTGCGCCTCGGGCGGGTCGTGGTCTGTCTCGCGTTGCGCGGTGCTCGGCAGCCGGACGCCGTGCACCGCACGGTGGTGCACGGCCCCGACCCGGAGGGCGAGCTGTGCGACTTCGCGCACGGGGAAGTGCCCTGGCCCGAGCCCACCGTGCGGATCGACCGCCCGGACGACCCGGCCCTGCGTCCCGACGCGGACCACGAGTCCGTGGTGCTGACGGCGACCGTGGCGTCCCAGGGGAGCTTCGACTGGACCGCTCCGGGAGTCGCCGACGCCTTCGCGGACAGGATGGTCACCGCCGCCGAACGCGCGCTGCCGCACCTCCGGGAGCGGATCCTGTGGCGCGAGGTACGGACGCCCCTGCACACCGAGCGCGAGACGGGGGCCGAAGGCGGTGCCGTACCGCCGCCCTCGCTGGCCGGCTCCGACGGCACACTGCACCCCTCCAACAGCACAGCACTCCCGGGCCTGTTCACCGTCGGTGGCTGGTCGCATCCCGGTGGTGGGCTCGCGCACGCCGGCATGTCGGGGGCTCTGGTCGCCGGACTGATCGTGGAGGGACCGGAGTTCCGCGGCTCCCAGTGAGGGCGCCGGCCGGGGTCAGTAGCGGTACTGCTCGTCGTACCCCTGGCCCTGGCCCTGGTGCCCCTGGCCGCTGTTGTCCTGGTAGTACTGCTGCTCCTGCGGGAGTTCGCCGCCGTACTCGTCGGTGCGCTGCTGCGGCACCCACACCCCGCCGGCCGGCGTCTCGCCGCCGTAGGTCCCGCCGTACTGGTCGTAGCCCTGCTGGGCGAACTGCTGCTGGCCGCCGTAGGAGGTGTCGTACGACCCCGTCCCGTAGGTCTGGGTGCCGATGTACGGGTCGGAGTAGGCGGCGTACTGCTGCCCGCCCGTGTCGTAGCCGTACTGCTGCTGGTCGTAGCCGGTGTAGCCGTCGTAGCCGTACGTCTGCTCGGCGGCAGCCGTCGCGTACTGGTCCTGGGGCTGGCCCGCGGTGGCGTAGGACTGGTCGCCGCCGTAGCCGGCGTCGCTGTACACGCCGTAGGAACCGGTGTCGTCGGGCAGGGGCTGGGGCTCGTAGACCGAGGTGGTCTCGGCGGCCGTGGCGGAACGCGTGGGGGTGAAGACGTCGTCGCGGTCGTAGTCGTCGTTGTGACCGTACCCGGCGGTGTCCGGGAGACCCTGGTCGTAGCCGGTCTCGTCGCGGTAGGCAGCGGCCGCCGGCTCCGGGGCCTCCGGCGCGGCCTCCTCGCGGCCGCGCTCCCGGCGGGTCTTCTTGCCGCCGGTCAGACTCTCCAGCGCGGCCGGCGGGTTGACCGCCCAGCCCTGCTCGAAGCCGCGCCGGAACGACAGGGTGACGTAGGTCTGGCCGACCGCGAAGGCGATCGCGCCGAGGCCGATGACGACCACCTGCGAGATCAGCACGCCGGCGACCACGCCCAGGAAGCCGACGAAGGCGAGCACCCGCCAGCGCAGCCGCGCCTTGTACTGCAACAGCACTTCGCCGAGCAGCCACAACGCGACGAATCCGAACGCGATGTAGAGGACCGTCCAGCCCATGTACGCCCCTCTCCCAGTGACCGCTACGCAGTGTGTCGTATGTCCGTGCGGCCGGTCTAGGCCTGCGGTCGGTGGTGCAGGCCCAGGTTTTCGTAGATTTCCAGCGATGCCGTGGAGTTGTTGAGCGTGATGAAGTGCAGTCCGGGCACTCCCTCGGACAGCAGTCGCGCGCAGAACTCCGTGGCGAACTCGATTCCGATTGAGCGTACAGCGGTCGGATCGTCCTGTGCTGTGAGGATCCGCTCTTTCAGGGCGGAGGGGATGATCGCGTTACTGAGCTGCGGGAGCCGCTCCAGCATTCGCACGCTGGTCACGGGCATGATCTCCGGAATGACGGGGGTCGGGCAGCCGGCGGCGTCGACTCGGTCACGCAGCCGCAGATAGGACTCCGGCTGGAAGAACATCTGGGTGATGGCGTAGTCGGCGCCCGCGCGGCACTTGTCGACGAAGTGGGAGACGTCGGTGTCCCAGTCCGCGGAGCGCGGGTGCATCTCCGGGAAGGCGGCCACGCCGACACAGAAGTCGCCCGACTCCTTGATGAGCTGGACGAGTTCGGCCGCGTAGGTCAGGCCCTGCGGGTGGGCCAGCCAGTCGCCCATGGGGTCGCCGGGCGGGTCGCCGCGCACGGCGAGCATGTTGCGGATCCCGGCGTCGGCGTACTGGCCGATGATGTTGCGGAGTTCGGCGATGGAGTGGTTGACCGCGGTGAGGTGGGCGACCGGGGTCAGGGTGGTGTCCGCGACGATCTGCTCGGTCTCCTTGACGGTGCCCGCGCGGGTGGACCCGCCGGCGCCGTACGTCACGGAGACGAAGTCCGGGGCGACCGCCTCGACCCTCCTGAGCGCGCTCCACAGGTTTCGCTCACCCTTGGGAGTCTTGGGCGCCGAGAACTCGAAGGAGTACGTCGTCTTGCCCGTGGCGAGCATGTCGCGCACGGTGCGTGCGCGGTCAGTCCTGGTGGATGCGGTTCCGAGGGCCATACCGGAAGGTTAGTCAGGGGGCGGCGACCACCCAACCTGATCCGGGAAATTTGCCCGGATTGTCGACTTGTTGTCCATCCCTCGGACACCTGGAGCGGTTACAACGCGTGCCGGACCCGCTTCGCGAACTCCGCGGCGGCCGCGCCGGGGTCGTCCGCCTCGGTGATCGCCCGGACGACCACGACCCGGCGGGCCCCGGCCTCCAGGACCTCGTCGAGGTTGCCGAGGTCGATGCCTCCGATGGCGAACCAGGGACGGTCGGTGCCCAGGGCCGCGGTGTACCGGACCAGGTCCAGGCCGGGGGCGTGCCGGCCGGGCTTGGTGGGGGTCGGCCAGCACGGGCCGGTGCAGAAGTAGTCCACACCCTCCTGCACCGCGGCCGCGGCGGCCTCCGCCTCCGCGTGGGTGGAGCGGCCTATCAGGACGTCGTCGCCGAGGATCGCCCGGGCGGCGGGGACGGGGAGGTCGCCCTGGCCCAGGTGGAGGACGTCGGCGGCGGCCGCGTGGGCCACGTCGGCCCGGTCGTTGACCGCGAGCATCCTGCCGTGGCGGGCGCAGGCCTCGGCGAGGACCGTCAGGTGCTCCAGTTCCTCGGCCGCCTCCATGCCCTTGTCCCGCAACTGCACGATGTCGACGCCGCCGGCCAGGACGGCGTCCAGGAACTCGGGAAGGTCGCCCTGGCGCTTGCGGGCGTCCGTGCACAGGTAGACACGGGCGTCGGCGAGCCGGGTGCGGGCGGTGTCGGGCATGCGGGAACTCCCCCGGGATTCGGCGGTGTACGGGCCGTGCTCGACCGCGGCCGCGGCCTCTGTGCGGGCCCGGCCCGTACGCCGGTGCTGTCAGGTCAGACGGCGAGCGCCTGGGCCCGGCGCTTCACCTCCGTGCCGCGATTCTCGCTCAGGGCCTGCGCGGGGGTGCCGGGCAGGCTCTCGTCGGGGGTGAAGAGCCACTCCAGCATCTCTTCGTCGGTGAAGCCGTCGTCCCTCAGGAGCGTCAGGGTCCCGGCCAGCCCCTTGACCACCTTCTGCTCGGCCCCGTCGATGAAGGCGGCGGGGACGTGCAGCGCGCGGTTCTCGCCACGGCGTACGGCGATGAGCTGGCCCTCCTTGACCAGCTGCCGCACCCGCGTCACCTCGACGTCGAGCAGCTCCGCGATGTCGGGGAGGGTGAGCCAGGCGGGGACGAGTGCATCGATCTTTGCGTCAATCTCGGTCACGGGATTAAGCGTGCCATCCCGCACTGACAGTCGGAAGCCGGGGCGCCTCCGGCGGGGGACACAGGGCGAGATGCCGGGTGCCACCGAGAGCTCCCGAACGAGCTCCCGCCCCCTCCCGGGCCGGGGTCCGGCAGGCCGGCTACCTCGCCGCCGCCTTCAGCGGCCTCGCCGGGTCCGCCAGCAGGTCCGGGTCCATCTCGGTGCCCGCGTCGATCAGGCGGCGGCCCTGCGCCAGGTCGCGGGGGCGGCCGACCGCCAGGAGGGCGACCAGGCGGTTGTCCCTGAGCCAGCACACCGACCAGGCGGGGCCGGACGGCTCACCGCGCCACAGGGTCGTGTCGGCGGACGTGTGGTGGCCGGCGTACTGCACGAAGCGGCCGAACTGCTCGGACCAGAAGTACGGGACCGGGTCGTAGACCGCGGAGGTCTCGCCCAGGACGGCCGCGGCGACCGTGCGAGGTCCCTGAAGGGCGTTGTCCCAGTGGTGGACCATCAGCCGTTCGCCGTAGCGCCGCGAGGGGAAGGAGGCGCAGTCGCCGACCGCGTAGACGTCCGGCGCGGAGGTGTGCAGCCGTTCGTCGGCGACGACCTCGCCGTGCGCGCCGAGCTCGATGCCGGAACCGGCGAGCCAGGCCGTGGCGGGCCTGGCGCCGATACCGACCACGACCGCGCCCGCGGGCACCCGGGATCCGTCGTCCAGGACGACCTCGCCGGGCTCGACGCGCACCACGCGCGCGTGGGTGCGCAGATCGGCGCCCGCGTCGGCGTACCAGGACGTCATCGGGGCGGCCACCTCCGCGGGCAGCGCGCCGGCGAGCGGCCGGTCGGCGGCTTCCACGACCGTGACCGCGCAGCCCGCCTCGCGCGCGGCGGTGGCGAACTCGGCGCCGATCCAGCCCGCGCCGACGACCACGATGTCGTGCTGCCGGGCGAGCACCGGGCGCAGGCGTTCGGCGTCGTCCAGGGTGCGCAGCAGATGCACGCCGGGCACGCCCTCGGTGCCGGGCAGCCGGATCGGCTCGGCGCCGGTGGCGAGGACCAGGACGTCGTACGGCACGGGCCCGGCCTCGGTGTCCAGCTCGTGCGCGTCCGGGCGCACGCCCAGCGCCTCGCGGCCGAGCCGCAGTTCGATGCCGAGGGCCTCGAAGTCCACGTCGAAGGCGGAGCCCTCGGCCTTGCCCAGCAGGACCGCCTTGGAGAGCGGCGGTCGGTCGTAGGGCTGGTGGGGCTCCGCGCCGATCACCGTGACGGTGCCCTGGAAGCCCCGTTCGCGCAGGGCGACCGCGGTCTGCACGCCGGCCATGCCCGCCCCGACCACGACCACCCGCTGCTGCGCCTGTGTCTGCTCGGTCATTTGATCACCCTAGCCACCTGACGTTCAGTCAGTCAGGAGTCGTGCCGAGTGAGCTGCTCCACAATGCTGGTCCCGCTGCCGGACTGCGACTCCCACTGCCAAGTCTCCTCCAGCCGCACCCTGCCGTCGGGCAGGTCGACGACCATGGAGACGCAGTGGCCGGAGGACGTCGTCCCGTCGTGCTTGAGCTGGACGTAGCGGAAGTCGAGGCGGTCTCCCGCGCGCGTGCCGACCAGATGCCCGCGGACCACGTCACCGCCGGCGTACTCGGCCCAGATCTCCCCGTCCTTCTCGTGGTACGTGAACCGGGTGCCGGTGCCCACCTGACCTGGGGCCTGGTCGGCGACCGGGGCGAGGACGAGGTTGTCGAGCGAGCGTGCCACGGAGAGAGGCTCCCTTACTGAGACGTACGGGGTCGGGCTAGGGTGGCCAACGTAGAGCACTCGCGGGAGCCCGGACGCACCGGGCTGAGAGGGAGGCTGGCCGGCCTCCGACCGTACGAACCTGATCCGGGTCATGCCGGCGAAGGGAGGGGCTGGACGCCCATGTCCTCACGTACGTCAGACGTCCTCGTCGTCGGGGGCGGCATCATCGGCCTGGTCACGGCCTGGCGGGCCGCGCAGCGCGGTCTCCGCACGGCCGTGGCGGACCCGGAACCGGGCGGCGGGGCCGCCCAGGTGGCCGCCGGGATGCTGGCCGCGGTCACCGAACTGCACTACGGCGAGCAGACACTGCTCGGCCTGAACCTCGCCTCGGCCCACCGCTACCCCGACTTCGCGGCCGAGCTCACCGAGCTGACCGGCCACGACCTCGGCTACCGCAGGTGCGGCACGCTGGCCGTGGCCCTGGACGCCGACGACCGCGCCCATCTGCGCGAACTGCACGCGCTCCAGCGGCAGTCGGGCCTGGAGTCGGAGTGGCTGTCGGGGCGCGAGTGCCGCCGCCTGGAGCCGATGCTCGCACCGGGGGTGCGGGGCGGGCTGCGGGTGGACGGTGACCACCAGATCGATCCGCGCCGCCTCACGCGCGCGTTGCTGGCCGCGTGCGAGCGGGCCGGTGTGGTGTTCCACCGCGTGTGGGCGGAGCGCCTGCGGATCGTCCGGGACCGGGCCGCCGGGATCACCACGACGGACGGCGGCGCACTGGACGCGGGCCAGGTCGTGCTCGCCGCCGGGAGCCTGAGCGGCCGTCTGGACGGGGTCCCCGAGGCCGTCCTGCCCCCGGTGCGGCCGGTGAAGGGCCAGGTGCTGCGCCTGACCGTGCCACCCCGGTACGCGCCCTTCCTGAGCCGTACCGTGCGGGCCGTCGTGCGCGGCAGCCATGTCTACCTCGTGCCGCGCGAGAACGGCGAGCTGGTGATCGGCGCGACCAGCGAGGAGCTGGGCTGGGACACCACGGTGACCGCGGGCGGGGTGTACGAACTGCTGCGGGACGCGCACGAACTGGTCCCCGGCATCACCGAGCTGCCGCTGACGGAGACCCGCGCGGGACTGCGCCCGGGCTCCCCCGACAACGCTCCCCTGCTCGGCCCGACGGACCTGCCCGGCCTGCTGCTCGCCACCGGGCACTACCGCAACGGCGTGCTGCTGACCCCGGTCACCGGGGACGCGATGGCCCATGTCCTTGCGACCGGTGAACTCCCGGAGGTGGCCCGTCCGTTCACCCCGGGTCGGTTCCTTCGGCGGGTGGAGCAGCCGGCATGAACATCTCCGTCAACGGGGAGCCGCGCCGGTTCGCTCCCGGTACGGCTCTCGACACCGTCGTACGGGCCCTGACCGCGGCGCCCTCCGGGGTCGCCGCCGCGGTCAACGAGACCGTCGTGCCGCGCACGCAGTGGCCCTCGACGCCCCTCGCCGAGGGTGACCGCGTGGAAGTCCTCACCGCCGTCCAAGGAGGCTGACCCATGGCCGACGATCCCTTCGTCATCGGCGGTACGCCGTTCTCGTCCCGGCTGATCATGGGCACGGGCGGGGCGCCCAGCCTGGACGTCCTGGAGCGGGCGCTGGTCGCCTCCGGGACCGAGCTCACGACGGTCGCGATGCGGCGGGTGAATCCGTCGGTGCACGGCTCCGTGCTGTCCGTCCTGGAGCGGCTCGGCATCCGGGTGCTGCCCAACACGGCGGGCTGCTTCACGGCCGGCGAGGCCGTCCTCACGGCCCGTCTCGCGCGCGAGGCGCTCGGCACCGACCTGATCAAGCTGGAGGTCATCGCCGACGAGCGGACCCTGCTCCCGGACGGCGTGGAGCTGCTGGACGCGGCGGAGACCCTGGTCGACGACGGCTTCACGGTGCTGCCGTACACGAACGACGACCCGGTGCTGGCGCGCCGGCTGGAGGACGTGGGCTGCGCGGCGATCATGCCGCTGGGCTCCCCGATCGGCTCCGGGCTCGGCATCCGCAACCCGCACAACTTCCAGCTGATCGTCGAGCACGCGCGGGTGCCGGTGATCCTGGACGCGGGGGCGGGTACGGCGTCCGACGCGGCCCTGGCGATGGAGCTGGGGTGCGCGGGGGTGATGCTCGCCTCGGCGGTGACACGGGCGCAGGAGCCGGAACTGATGGCGCAGGCGATGCGGCACGGGGTGGAGGCGGGCCGGCTGGCGTACCGGGCGGGGCGGATCCCCCGTCGGCACTTCGCGGAGGCGTCGTCCCCGGCGGAGGGCCTGGCCGCACTGGACCCGGAGCGGCCGGCCTTCTGAAGCGGATCCGGAGGTCCCGGCAGCTGAACCGACCCGGACCGCCCGGCTCTGAACATACGTTCGACCCCGGACTCGGGCAGGTGCGACCTCCGTCACAGCTCGGCTCCAGTACCGCTCCTGTTCCGGCCGAACCGGATCGGCTGTCAGCCGTGGCTCGTAGACTCGCTGCGTGGATACGACCCTTCAGGACCCGCTGGTCGGGCAGGTGCTCGACGGCCGCTACCGCGTGGACGCGCGGATCGCGGTCGGCGGGATGGCCACGGTCTACCGTGCCCTGGACACCCGTCTGGACCGCGTGCTCGCGCTCAAGGTGATGCACCCCGCGCTCGCGGCGGACGGGATTTTCGTCGAGCGGTTCATCCGGGAGGCCAAGTCCGTCGCCCGACTGGCCCACCCCAACGTGGTGCAGGTCTTCGACCAGGGCACCGACGGGTCGTACGTCTATCTCGCCATGGAGTACGTGGCCGGCTGCACCCTGCGTGACGTGCTGCGCGAGCGCGGGGCGCTGCAACCGCGCGCCGCCCTGGACATCCTGGAGCCGGTCCTGGCCGCGCTCGGCGCCGCGCACCGCGCCGGGTTCGTGCACCGGGACATGAAGCCGGAGAACGTCCTCATAGGGGACGACGGCCGGGTCAAGGTCGCCGACTTCGGGCTCGTACGGTCCGTGAACAACGTGACCAGCAGCTCCGGAGCGGTCCTCGGCACCGTCTCCTACCTGTCACCGGAACAGATCGACCGGCCCCACACCGCCGACGCCCGCGTCGACGTCTACGCCTGCGGTGTCGTCCTGTACGAGATGCTGACCGGCAGCCAGCCGCACGAGGGAGAATCCCCCGCGATAGTGCTCTACAAGCACCTCCACGAGGACGTTCCGCCCCCGTCGGCCGTGGTCCCGGGGCTGCCGTACGAACTGGACGCGCTGGTGGCCTCGGCCACCGCCCGCACCCCGGAGCTGCGCCCGTACGACGCGGTGGCGCTGCTCGCGCAGACCCGTGAGGCGCACGGCAGGCTGAGCGACGCCCAGCTGGACATGGTGCCCCCGCAGGCGCTCCCGTCGGAGTACACCGGCGCCGAGAACCGTACGAGCGTGATCCCGCGCTCCCTGACCGTGCCCCGGCTGCTCCCGGTCAACGAGGACGAGCCGGTCCACCACCGCACCAGCGTCCTGGAGACCCCACCGCCCCCGCCCCGGCGCGGCCGTGCCTCCGGTGGCCGTTCCCGGCGCGGCCCGTTCCTGGTCGTCGCCGCGGTGCTGCTGGCGCTCGGCCTCGGTGCGGGCGTCTGGTACATCAACTCCGGCCAGTTCACCCGGGTCCCGGCCCTGCTGGCCAAGACCGAGGCACAGGCGCGCGACCGCCTCGACGAGGTGGGACTGGAGACCGGCAAGGTCACCTACGCCTACAGCGACACCGTCAAGCGCGGCACCGTGATCAGCACGGACCCGGGTGTGGGCAGCCGCATACGGAACAACGACTCCGTGGCGATCACCGTCTCCAGGGGCCCGCAGACGGTCAAGGTGCCCGATGTGGACGGCGACGCGCTGGGCACGGCGCGCAACCGGCTGAAGGCCGAGGGGCTCCAGCCGGGCATGGTCACCCGGGAGTTCAGCGACGACGTCCCCAGGGGCCTCGTGATCAGCACCGACCCGTCGGGCGGCACCACCCTGCGCACCGGCTCGGCGATCGCCCTCACCGTCAGCAAGGGCGCCCCGGTCGACGTCCCGGACGTCACCGGCGAGGACCTGTCCGACGCGAGGTCCGACCTCGCGGAGGCCGGGCTGAAGGTGAAGATCGCCGACACGCGGGTCAACTCCGAGTACGACGCGGGCCAGGTGGCCCGGCAGAGCCCCGAATCCGGCAGCCAGGCCGCCGAGGGCGACACCGTCACCCTGACGATCTCCAAGGGCCCCGAGATGGTCGAGGTCCCGGACGTCACGGGCGACAGCGTCGACGACGCGAAGTCCGCGCTGGAGAAGGCCGGGTTCCAGGTCGAGGAGGACCGGGGGCTGCTCGGACTGTTCGGCGACACGGTGAAGAAACAGTCCGTGGAGGGCGGGGACACGGCACCGAAGGGGTCGACGATCACGATCACGATTCGCTGAGCGGCACGGGACGGGCCGGCGGTCAAGATCGTCGGGCGGCTGCGGGTGCGTTGTGGCTGGTCGCGAAGTTCCCCGCGCCCCTTGAGGTAGGTTCACTGGACGCGCCTCTCAGGGGCGCGGGGAACTGCGCGACCAGGCCCCATCGGACCGCACCCGCCCGACGACGAACCGACCCACATCCCTGGGCGCCCCGCACAGCCCGCCGCAGGCAATGGCACCCTTGACCGGTGACAACTCAGCGCAACCCCGTCGGCGGCCATGTCCCCGTGGCCGGCGGTCTCAACTCTGTCGGGCTCTCCTACGCCCGTGACCTGAACGCCGAGACCGTGCAGGTCTTCGTCGCGAACCCGCGCGGCTGGGCCACCCCCGCCGGAAACCCGAAGCAGGACGAGGCGTTCCGGGAGGCGTGTGCCGAAGAGGCGATCCCGGCGTACGTCCACGCGCCCTACCTGATCAACTTCGGCTCCCACACGGAGGCGACCGTGGAGAGGTCCGTCGACTCGCTCCGGCACTCCCTGCGACGCGGACGGGAGATCGGCGCGCTGGGTGTCGTCGTGCACACCGGCAGCGCGACCGGCGGCCGGGACCGTTCCGTGGCCCTGAAGCAGGTCCGCGAGCACCTGCTCCCGCTGCTCGACGAGCTCACCCACGACGACGACCCGTTCCTGCTGCTGGAGTCCACGGCCGGCCAGGGCTTCTCGCTCTGCTCACGGACCTGGGACTTCGGCCCGTACTTCGAGGCCCTGGACGCCCACCCGAAGCTGGGCGTCTGTCTTGACACCTGCCACATCTTCGCGGCCGGCCACGACCTGACCGGCCCGTCCGGCATGCACCAGACGCTGGACCTGCTGGTGGACACGGTCGGCGAGGGCCGTCTGAAGCTGATCCACGCCAACGACTCCAAGGACGTGGTCGGTGCCCACAAGGACCGCCACGAGAACATCGGCTCCGGCCACATCGGCGAGGACCCCTTCCGCGCCCTGATGACCCACCCCGCCACCGAGGGCGTCCCCCTGGTCATCGAGACCCCCGGCGGCAAGGAGGGTCATGCGGCGGACGTGGAGCGACTGAAGAAACTCCGGGAGGCGGGGCCCGTTGAGGAATACCCCTAGGGGGTATACGGTTCCCGCCAGTGCAGGAACCGTTCACCCGACCCTGGGGGTACCCGTGCAGCACCAAGGCTCCAGCTGGAAAACGGCCGTCCAGGCCACCCTCCACTGCCTCACCGGCTGTGCCGTCGGCGAGGTGCTCGGCATGGTCGTCGGCACCGCGCTGGGCTGGGGAAACCTGCCGACGACCGTCCTGGCGATCGCGCTCGCCTTCCTCTTCGGCTACTCGTTCACCCTGTACGGCATCCTCAAGGCCGGCCTCAGTCTCGGCGCGGCCGTCAAGGTGGCCCTGGCCGCCGACACCCTTTCCATCGCCGTGATGGAGCTGATCGACAACGGGGTGATCGCCCTGTGGCCGGACGCCATGGACGCGGAACTCGCCGACCTGCTGTTCTGGACCTCACTGGCGATCTCGCTGGCCATCGCGTTCGTCGTGACCGTGCCGGTCAACAAGTGGATGATCGGCCGCGGCAAGGGGCATGCCGTGGTCCACGAGCACCACGAGCACCACGCGCACTGAAGGACCTCACAGCTCGGGGCCGTCCCCCGGCTCCTCCTGGTAGGAGTACCGCTGCTCCTTCCAGGGGTCGCCGACGTTGTGATAGCCGCGCTCCTCCCAGAAGCCGCGGCGGTCGGCGGTCATGTACTCCACGCCACGGACCCACTTGGGCCCCTTCCAGGCGTACAGATGGGGGACGACCAGGCGCAGCGGGAAGCCGTGCTCGGCGGTGAGCGGCTCGCCGTCCTTGTGGGTGGCGAAGATCGTGCGCTCGGACGCGAAGTCGGCCAGGCGGAGGTTGGAGCTGAAGCCGTACTCGGCCCAGACCATCACATGGGTGACGGCGGGGGCGGGCGGGGCGAGCTCCAGGACGGTCCGCGCGGGGATGCCGCCCCACTCGGAGCCGAGCATGCTGAACTTCGTCACGCAGTGCAGGTCGCCCACGACACTGGTGTACGGCAGCGCCGTGAACTCCTCGTGGTTCCAGCACTGCTTCTCGCCGTCCGCGGTGGCCCCGAAGACCCGGAACTCCCAGCGCTCGGGCCGGAACTTGGGGACCGGGCCGTAGTGCGTGACAGGCCAGCCGCGCTGGAGCCGCTGCCCCGGCGGAAGCTCGGAGTGTGCCGCTGCTCCACCCTCGCGCTCCTCCGGCTGACCCATGCCTTCCATCCTGACAGACCCGAGGGGATGCACCCGACCAGCCACTCCTCAAAGCAACCCAAAATGGACTAAGCATGCCCTTACTAACTAAGTGGAGACTTACTGGACGATCTTCTTCGCCGGTGCAAGGATGCGGCCCAGCCTGGCCAGTTCCCCACGGTTGGAAGGAGCCTCTGCGATGCAGGGCGACCCCGAGGTCATCGAATTCCTCAACGAGCAGCTCACGGGCGAGCTCACCGCGATCAACCAGTACTTCCTGCACGCGAAGATGCAGGAGAACTTCGGCTGGACGAAGCTCGCGAAGTACACGCGGCACGAGTCGTTCGACGAGATGAAGCACGCCGAGGTGCTGACCGACCGCATCCTCTTCCTGGAGGGACTTCCGAACTACCAGCGGCTGTTCCACGTCCGCGTGGGCCAGACCGTCAAGGAGATGTTCGAGGCAGACCGGCAGGTGGAGGTCGAGGCGATCGACCGCCTCAGGCGCGGGATCGAGGTGATGCGCGCGAAGGGCGACATCACGTCCGCGAACATCTTCGAGTCGATCCTGGCGGACGAGGAGCACCACATCGACTACCTCGACACGCAGCTGGAACTGCTGGAGAAGCTCGGCGAGGCGCTCTACATCGCGCAGCTGATCGAGCAGCCGGAGAGCTAGGCGGCCTCTTCGAGCGCTTCGAGCTCGGCGAGTACCGGAGGGGCGGCGTCGGCGGAGGCAGGACGCGGGTACGCGCCCCGGCCGAGGATCGCCTGGATGCGCCGTACGCAGGAGCCGCAGTCGGTGCCCGCTTTGCAGGCGGAGGCTATCTGGCGCGGCGTGCAGGCGCCGTCCTCCGCATGCTTCTTGACCTGCGTCTCGGTCACACCGAAGCAGCTGCACACGTACACGCGGATTCACCTCCCGCCGAGATCGATAAGGCTAACCTAACCTTACCCGGCGCCGGGTGGCGACAAAAGTGGTGTGGGGCGCGGATCGTATGTGATCCGCGCCCCACAGCCGTCTCAGGGACTCACTGGTCCCCGTCTCAAGGACTCACTGGTCCCTGTACATCTCCGCGACGAGGAAAGCCAGGTCGAGCGACTGGCTGCGGTTCAGCCGGGGGTCGCAGGCCGTCTCGTAGCGCTGGTGCAGGTCGTCGACGAAGATCTCGTCGCCGCCGCCCACGCACTCGGTGACGTCGTCACCGGTGAGCTCGACGTGGATGCCGCCCGGGTGGGTGCCGAGACCCTTGTGGACCTCGAAGAAGCCCTTGACCTCGTCGAGCACGTCGTCGAAGCGGCGGGTCTTGTGGCCGGAGGCCGCCTCGAAGGTGTTGCCGTGCATCGGGTCGGTGACCCAGGCCACGGTGGCACCGGACGCGGTGACCTTCTCGACCAGCTCGGGCAGCTTGTCGCGGACCTTGTCGGCGCCCATGCGCACGATGAAGGTCAGCCGGCCGGGCTCACGGTCGGGGTCGAGGCGCTCGATGTACTGGAGCGCGTCCTCGGCCGTGGTCGTCGGGCCGAGCTTGATCCCGATCGGGTTGCGGATCTTCGAGGCGAACTCGATGTGCGCGCCGTCCAGCTGCCGGGTGCGCTCACCGATCCACACCATGTGCGCCGAGACGTCGTACAGGTGCCCGGAGCGCGAGTCCACGCGGGTGAGCGCCGACTCGTAGTCGAGGAGCAGTGCCTCGTGCGAGGAGTAGAACTCGACGGTCTTGAACTCCTCCGGGTCGGTCCCGCAGGCCCGCATGAAGTTCAGCGCCTGGTCGATCTCCCGGGCGAGCTGCTCGTAGCGCTGGCCGGAGGGGGACGACTTCACGAAGTCCTGGTTCCAGGCGTGCACCTGACGCAGGTCGGCGTAACCGCCGGTGGTGAAGGCGCGCACCAGGTTGAGCGTGGAGGCGGAGGCGTTGTACATCCGCTTCAGCCGCTCGGGGTCCGGGATGCGGGCCTTCTCGTTGAACTCGAAGCCGTTGACCGAGTCGCCGCGGTAGGTCGGCAGGGTCACGCCGTCACGGGTCTCGGTGCCCTTGGAGCGCGGCTTGGAGTACTGGCCGGCGATGCGGCCCACCTTGACGACCGGCACCGAGGCGGCGTACGTCAGCACGGCGCCCATCTGGAGCAGCGTCTTGAGCTTGTTGCGGATGTGGTCGGCGGAGACCGCGTCGAAGGCCTCGGCGCAGTCGCCGCCCTGGAGGAGGAACGCCTCTCCCTTGGCGACAGCCGCCATCCGGGCGCGCAGCTGGTCGCACTCGCCCGCGAAGACGAGTGGCGGATACGACTCGAGGTCCGCGATCACTGCGCGCAGAGCCTCGGTGTCGGGGTACTCGGGCTGCTGCGCCGCGGGCAGGTCTCGCCAGGTGTTGCCAGCACTCGCGCTGGTCTTAGCGTTCACTGTCACGTCCTCAACATTACGGGGTCGTGTCGTGGCTCCAGCGCCATGCCCATCAAGTGAGACACCGGAAACACTCCCCGGACATGGGGTAGGGTGCCGCACATGTTCGCGCATTCGACCCAGAACTGGTGGTGGACCGCTCATCCGGCGGCCCACTGACTGCGCGTACGCAAGACTTCGCGAAGGCCGCCCGAGGGGCGGCCTTCGGCGTTTCCGGGGTCGTTCCTCACCGCTATCGACATCAGACGGCAGAGGAACCATGGACCTGACCCAGCTCCTGCACGACGACCGCCCCTTCGCCCTGCTGCGCCGCCGCACACCGGGCCATGACGAGAACACCGTCGAGGTGTTCCTCGGGCCGGTCAGCACCTACGACCGCCTCGCCGACCTCCCTGACGAAGGCCTGGCGCTCGTCCCCTTCCGCCAGATCCGCGAGCGCGGGTTCGACGTGCGGGACGACGGGACGCCGTTGTCGGTGCTGGTCCCCGAGGAGACGCACCGCCTCCCGCTCGCCGAGGTGCTGGACCGGCTCCCGTCCCACGACGTCCGGGTAGAGAACGGCGGCTTCGACGTGGCCGACGAGGAATACGCCGAGATCGTCGGGCGTGTCCTGCGCGAGGAGATCGGGCGCGGGGAGGGCGCCAACTTCGTGATCCGGCGGACGTACGAGGGCGAGATCCCGGGATTCTCCCGCGCCGACGCCCTCGCCCTGTTCCGGCGGCTCCTCGAAGGCGAGCGGGGCGCGTACTGGACCTTCGTCGTGCACACCGGTGAGCGCACGCTCGTCGGCGCGAGCCCCGAGGTGCACGTGCGGATGTCCGGCGGGACGGTCGTGATGAACCCGATCAGCGGCACGTACCGCTATCCCGCCGAGGGCCCCACCCCCGAGCACCTTCTCCGCTTCCTCGCCGACGGCAAGGAGATCGAGGAGCTGTCGATGGTCGTCGACGAGGAGCTCAAGATGATGTGCACGGTCGGCGACATGGGCGGGGTCGTGATCGGGCCCCGGCTCAAGGAGATGGCCCACCTCGCGCACACCGAGTTCGAACTGCGCGGGAAGTCCTCGCTGGACGTACGGGAGGTGCTGAAGGAGACCATGTTCGCGGCGACGGTCACCGGCTCGCCGGTGCAGAACGCCTGCCGGGTCATCGAGCGGCACGAGGTCGGCGGGCGCGGCTACTACGCCGGTGCGCTGGCCCTGCTCGGCCGGGACTCCGGGGGCGCCCAGACCCTCGACTCCCCCATCCTGATCCGCACCGCGGACATCGACGCGGACGGCCGGCTGCGGGTCCCGGTGGGCGCCACCCTGGTGCGCGGCTCGGACCCGGTGAGCGAGGTCGCGGAGACCCACGCGAAGGCGGCGGGCGTCCTGGCGGCTCTCGGGGTACGGCCGTCCCGGCCGCGCGGGGAGCACGCGCGCGTGAGCCTCTGCGAGGACCCACGCGTGCGTGCCGCGCTCGACGGGCGCCGGGCCCACCTCGCGCCGTTCTGGCTGCGGATGCAGGAGCTGTCGTACGAACTGGAAGGGCACGCCTTCGTGGTCGACGGCGAGGACACCTTCACGTCGATGCTCGCGCACGTGCTGCGCTCGGGCGGCCTGGAGGTGACCGTCCGGCGCTACGACGAGCCGGGGCTCAGGGAAGCCGTGCTCGCGCACGAGGGGCCGGTGGTCCTGGGACCCGGACCCGGTGACCCGTCCGACCTCACCGACCCCAAGATGCGGTTCCTGCGCGAGCTGACCGCCGAGGTCGTCCGGGACCACCGGCACGGCGTGCTCGGCGTCTGCCTGGGCCACGAGCTGCTCGCGGCGGAGCTGGGCCTGGAGATCGTCCGCAAGGAGGTGCCGTACCAGGGCGCGCAGACGACGGTCGACCTGTTCGGGCGGCCGGAGACCGTCGGCTTCTACAACAGCTTCGTGGCGCGCTGCGACGACGACACCGCCGAGGAGCTGGCCGCGCACGGCATCGAGGTGAGCCGGGACGGCAACGGAGAGGTGCACGCGTTGCGCGGCCCCGGCTTCGCGGGCGTCCAGTTCCACCCCGAGTCGGTGCTGACCCTGAACGGTGCCGCCGTCGTAAGGGAGTTGGTGGGGCAGCTGCGCCGCACGGCCGTGTAGGCGTCGGCACGCCCGTACGGACGTCGGCGCGGCCGTGCGGGCGTCAGCCGAAGAACACCCCCACCTCTTCGTACAGCTTGGGATCGACCGTCTTGAGCTGTGCCGTGGCCTCGCCGATGGGGACGCGGACGATGTCCGTGCCGCGCAGGGCGACCATCTTGCCGAAGTCGCCGTCGTGGACGGCCTCGATGGCGTGCAGGCCGAAGCGGGTGGCGAGCCAGCGGTCGAAGGCGCTCGGGGTGCCCCCGCGCTGGATGTGCCCGAGCACGGTGGTGCGGGCCTCCTTGCCGGTGCGCTTCTCGATCTGCTTGGCCAGCCACTCGCCCACCCCGGACAGGCGCACATGGCCGAAGGAGTCGAGCGACTGGTCCTTGAGGACCATGTCGCCGTCCTTAGGCATCGCGCCCTCGGCGACGACCACGATCGGGGCGTACGAGGCCCGGAAGCGGGAGGTGATCCAGGCGCACACCTGCTCGACGTCGAAGCGCTGCTCGGGGATGAGAATGACGTTGGCGCCGCCCGCGAGCCCGGAGTGCAGGGCGATCCAGCCCGCGTGACGGCCCATCACCTCGCAGACCAGGACCCGCATGTGGGACTCGGCGGTGGTGTGCAGCCGGTCGATGGCCTCGGTGGCGATGCCGACCGCGGTGTCGAAGCCGAAGGTGTAGTCGGTGGCGGAGAGGTCGTTGTCGATGGTCTTCGGCACGCCGACGCAGGGCACGCCGTGCCGGTCGGAGAGCTCGGCCGCAACCCCCAGGGTGTCCTCGCCGCCGATCACGATGAGCGCCTCGACGTCCCGCGCGGCCAGGTTCTCCCGGATACGGCGGATGCCGTCCTCCTGCTGGAGCGGGTTGGTGCGGGAGGAGCCGAGGATGGTGCCGCCGCGGGGCAGGATGCCGCGCACGGCCGGGATGTCGAGACGCACGACGGCGTCCTCCAGTGGACCCCGCCAGCCGTCCCGGAAGCCGGTGAAGTCGTAGCCGTACTCCTGAACGCCCTTACGGACGACGGCCCGGATGACGGCGTTGAGACCGGGGCAGTCGCCGCCTCCGGTCAGTACTCCGACGCGCATGAACGGTTCCCTTCGCCGTAGGTGTCCGACGAAGGGTCAGTGTGACGCGCGTCTCACTCGTCGTCGAGGCCCCGTTCGATGGCGTACCGGACGAGCTCGACCCTGTTGTGGAGTTGCAGCTTGCCGAGGGTGTTCTGGACGTGGTTCTGGACCGTGCGGTGCGAGATCACCAGGCGTTCGGCGATCTGCTTGTAGCTCAGGCCCTTGGCGACCAGGCGCAGCACCTCGGTCTCGCGCTCGGTGAGCTGCGGGGCCTTGGGCTGGTCGGGGTCCCCCGAAGGTGCCGGGTCGGTGGCCAGGCGCCGGTACTCGCCGAGGACCAGGCCGGCGAGGCCGGGGGTGAAGACGGGGTCGCCGACGGCGGTACGGCGGACCGCGTCGAGGAGTTCCTCGGTCGAGGCCGACTTCAGCAGATAGCCGGTCGCTCCTGACTTCACGGCCTCCAGGACGTCGGCGTGCTCACCGCTGGCGGACAGGACGAGGACGCGCAGGGCCGGGTTGTGGCCGACGAGTTCCTTGCAGACCTGGACGCCGGGCTTGACCGGCAGGTTCAGGTCGAGGAGCAGGACGTGGGGGTCCGCCGCCTTGGCCCGGCGTACGGCCTGGTCGCCGTCGCCCGCGGTGGCGACCACGTCGAAGCCGGACTCGGCCAGGTCCCGGGCGACCGCGTCGCGCCACATGGGGTGGTCGTCGACCACCATCACCTTGATCGGGTCCTTGTCGTTCATCGCTGTCCTGCCTTCCCCCGTGAGACCTTCGGTACCTTC
Organism: Streptomyces sp. NRRL B-3229; assembly: GCF_000719505.1. NCBI lineage: Bacteria > Bacillati > Actinomycetota > Actinomycetes > Kitasatosporales > Streptomycetaceae > Streptomyces > Streptomyces sp. NRRL B-3229. The sequence continues at coordinate 425,916 of NZ_JOGP01000008.1, forward strand.
AGCTCGACCTCCGTGCCCTGCCCCGGAGGAGAGATCAGCTCGGCGCTGCCGCCGAGGTCGCGCAGCCGGCCCCGGATCGACAGGGCCACCCCGAGCCGTCCCTCGCCCTCGGCCTGGGCGAGCCTGCCCTCGGGGATGCCGGGGCCGTCGTCGCGTACGGTCACGATCACCTCGTCGGGCTCGTCCTCGACGAGGATCCACGCGCGTGCGTGCTCGCCGGCGTGCCGGTGCACGTTGTCCAGGGCGGCCCCGACGGCCGCGGCCAGTTCGCGGGCGGCGGGCGGAGGCAGCGGGACGGGGGCGCCGGGCTCGACGAGGGAGACCTTCGCCGAGGCGTAGGGGGCGAGCAGCGCGCGCAGGTCGAGCGGGCCGTCGTCGTCCGCCTCGTCCTCCACCACGTGCACGACCGCGCCCTGGGAAGCGTCGGACGACACCCGCGACACGGTCGCCAGGCCGCCGGAGACCAGCGTGCGCAGCGCCACCTCCTGCTCGCCGGCCATCCGGCCCAGCTCGGCCGCCTCGCCGCCCAGGACCGCGCCCCGGCGCTGCACCATGGCCAGCACCTGGAGCACGCTGTCGTGGATGTCGCGGGCCAGGCGCTCGCGCTCGCGGGTCGCCGCCTCGATCTCCAGGGCGCGGGCGAGGGTGCGCTCGGAGGCGCGGGCGACCTCGACGACGTAGCCGATGGCGATGGAGGCGACCCAGACGAGGATCACGTTGTGGACGGTGTCACGGGCCGGCTGGCCGCGCTCGACGAGGTTGGCGGCGGCGACCGGGGTGGAGGCGAGGGCGGCCCAGCGCCAGCCGCCCTTGATGGCGAAGGCCAGGACGGAACCGGCGGTCCATATCGACGGCAGGGTGGGTCCGCCGCTGTCGATGTGGTGCTGGTTGACGACCAGCGGGGTCAGGACGATGCCGGAGAGCGCGATCGCGAGGTCGACGGCGAGGAAGCGCTTGGTGCACGCGGCCGCGTTCTGGACGCGGGGCAGGGTGGCGAGCGTCCAGACGCACAGGACGACGTAGTAGGCGATGGCGACGCCGGGCAGGTCGAAGTCGTCGTACTCGCTGGCGAAGAGCCCGACCGCGTACAGCATGGTGAGCACGCGGTACCCGGTCAGGGCACGCCACAGCGGCTGCTCGACGGACATGCGCATGACGCGTACCTGTTTGGCCATCTCCCCCACCCCCCGGCCCGACTGCCGTGTCCCAGGATCCTAGGACGCGGACGTGCCGGGCTTGTCCTTCTCGGCCTTGGCGGCCTTCTCCGCCTTCGCGGCCTCCGCGATCTGCCGCTTGGCCGCCGTCGCGTAGATGTCGACGTACTCCTGGCCGGAGAGCTTCATGATCTCGTACATGACCTCGTCGGTCACCGCGCGCAGCACGAAGCGGTCGTGCTCCATGCCCTGGTAGCGGCTGAAGTCCAGGGGCTCGCCGATCCGGATGCCCGGGCGCATCAGCTTGGGCATCACCTTGCCGGGCGGCTGGATCTTCTCGGTGTCGATCATGGCAACGGGGATGACCGGGGCGCCGCTGGCGAGCGCCACGCGCGCGAGGCCGCCGGGCTTGCCGCGGTACAGGCGTCCGTCGGGCGAGCGGGTGCCCTCGGGGTAGATGCCGAACAGCTCGCCGCGCTCCAGGACCTCCAGACCGCTCCTGATCGCCGCCTCACCGGCGCCGCGCGCGCCGGAGCGGTCCACCGGGAGCTGGCCGACGCCCTTGAAGAAGGCGGCCGTGAGGCGGCCCTTCACCCCGGGCGTGGTGAAGTACTCGGCCTTCGCGATGAAGGTGACCTTGCGGTCGAGGACCGCCGGCAGGAAGAAGGAGTCGGAAAAGGAGAGGTGGTTGCTCGCCAGAATGGCGGCACCCTCGGCGGGAATGTTCTCCAGGCCTTCCACCCAGGGCCTGAAGGCGACCTTCAGCGGCCCGCCGATGGCGACCTTCATCGTGCCGTACAACAACCGAGTGCCTCCTGTGTCCGTCGCTCAGACCTTAACCCGGAGCGCTGCCAAAGAGTCCGACGGCCCTGGTCGGTGTCAGTGCGGTCGCGTACGGTGAACCACACCCGGACTTGCTCACACTTCTTTCATGAACAGGAGACCCAGGTGCCGGTCCTCCCCGGAGCCGAGCCGTTCCGCCATGAGGGCGGGGAGGCCGGTGTCCTTCTCTGCCACGGCTTCACCGGTTCCCCCCAGTCGCTGCGTCCCTGGGCCCAGCACCTCGCCGACCGTGATCTGACGGTCTCCCTGCCCCTGCTGCCCGGGCACGGCACCCGCTGGCAGGACATGGCGCTCACCGGCTGGCAGGACTGGTACGCCGAGGTGGACCGCGAGCTGCGCGCCCTGAGCGAGCGCTGCACCTCCGTCTTCGTGGCCGGGCTCTCCATGGGCGGCACCCTGGCCCTCAGGCTCGCCGCCCGGCACGGGGACGCGGTCAGCGGAGTCGTGGTCGTCAACCCGGCGAACCGGATGCACGGCCTCGCGCCGTACGCCCTTCCGGTGGCCCGGCACTTCTTGCGCACCGCGCCCGGGATCGCCAGCGACATCGCCAAGGAGGGCAGCGTCGAGCTGGGGTACGACCGGGTGCCGCTGCACGCGGCGCACTCCCTGCGGACCTTCTTCCGGCAGGTGGACGGCGAGCTGCCGCAGGTCACCCAGCCGCTGCTGGTGCTGCGCAGCGCCCGGGACCATGTGGTGCCGGCGGCCGACACCGCGCGCGTGCTGAGTCGGGTGTCGTCGACGGACGTAACAGAGATCGTGCTGGAACAGAGCTACCACGTGGCGACGTTGGACCATGACGCGGAGCGGATTTTCGACGAGAGCCTCGCGTTCATCGGCCGGCACACCACCGGCATCGGCAGTGAAGGGACGGCCGCCCGTGGCTGAGCACGACTCCGACCGTGAGGACCGCGAGGGTCACGAGGGCCACGAGCCGGAGGAGCAGGGCGTTCCGTTCGACGAGGAGGCCGCGTGGGCGGCGATCGTCGCCGGGTACGGCGAGGAGCCGAAGGATCCGCCGGGCACCAAGCCGTTCAAGTCGGTCGAGGACCTCGCGCTCCTGGAGACCGAGACCAACGACGAGCCGACGACCGCGGAGAAGACGGAACCCGGCGCGCGGAAGGACGAGAAACCCGTGAAGCCGCTGGGCGGCTCCGTCTCCTTCGCGCCCGGTGTGGGACCGCGCGACTACAGCGCCCCGGAGCCGTCCGAGGACGACTTCGAGGAGGACGACGAGGGCCACTTCGTCCCGCCGGAGCCGCCGCCGCTGCCCGCCGCCGACACCACCGCGAAGTTCGCGTGGCTGGGGGTGCTGGGCGGGCCGCTCGTGCTGCTGGTCGCGGTGCTGCTCGGCTGGGAGATGACCTGGTGGCTGGCCACGGTCGGGATCGGTGGCTTCCTGGGCGGCTTCGTCACGCTGGTGACGCGGATGCGGACGGACGACGAGGACGACGGCGACCCGGGGCGGGGAGCGGTCGTCTGATCGGGCGTCGCCCGGGCGGCGTCGTCTAGCTCGCGGGCACGTTGAGGGTGGCCAGGACCGGGAGGTGGTCGGTGGCCGCCCTCAGGTCTGTCCCGGTGATCCCGGGGAGGTCGGTCGGCACTCCGCAGCCGAGCACCTCGATGCCCTTGGTGGCGAAGACGGCGTCGATGCGCTGCGGGGGCTCCGAGTGGGTCCAGGTGTGTTCGCCGCCGGTGGGGCTGGTCGCCCAGCAGTCCTGGAGGTTGGCCGCGAGACGGCTGAAGGCGGGTCCCGAGGGGCGGTCGTTGAGGTCGCCGCCGGCGATCGCGTGGTCCACGCCCATGCCGGCGAGGCGGTCGAGGAGCGCGCCCGCCTGCTCATAGCGCTCGTTCTTCTGGAGCGAGAGGTGACAGCTCAGCACGCCGAGGCGGGCACCGCCGATCCTTACGACGGCGGTGGCGAAACCCCTTCGGTGCAGCCCCGGAGTGAGGGGGAGCAGGACGTCCTCCGTGCGTTCGACCGTGACCCGCAGGTTGCAGAGGATGGCGGGTCCCGCGGCGGTGCCGCCGCCGGTGAGGATGACCAGCCCCGAGGCCGACGCCAGCCGCGCGAGCTTCTTGCGCCAGCGGAAGAAGAGGGGGGCCTCTTGGATCAGGACGAGGTCGGGTTCACAGGCGCTGATGACACGGGCCAGTGCGTCCGTGTCGTCGCGCATCGAGCGGATGTTGTAGCTCAGGACTTTGACCGGAACCATGTGGATCAATTTACGCCCAAGAGGGAGGGGCGCAGGGACCGTGCGCGACTGCCGGTTCGTTGTGGCTGGTCGCACAGTTCCCCGCGCCCCTGAAAAAGCTACAGTCACCGTTACATGATCGGATCCGGCTCTCTCGCCAGGTCCGCCGCGCCCACCAGGCCCGCCTCGTTGCCCAGTTGGGCGGCGATGACGTCGGCGACCGGGCGCCAGTTGCCGCCGACCAGCCAGCGCTTGTAGGACTTGCGGATCGGGTCCAGGACCAGTTCGCCCTCGTCGGACAGGCCGCCGCCGACGATGAAGGCGGAGGGGTCGAAGAGGGAGGCGAGGTCGGCGAGGCCCGCGCCGGCCCAGCGGGCGAGCTCCCGGTAGGAGTCGACGGCTACCGGGTCTCCCTGGCGGGCGGCCATGGAGATGTGCTTGCCCTCGATGCCGTCCGGACTGCCGTCGCCGAGCCCGAGGAGGATCTCGGCGTTCTCCGGGGTGGCGTTGGCGCGCTGCTTGGCGTACCTCACCAGCGCCCGCCCCGACGCGTACTGCTCCCAGCAGCCCTGCGAGCCGCAGCCGCACATCAGGCCGTCGGGGACCATGCGGATGTGGCCGAACTCGGCGGCCACGCCGAAGTGTCCGCGGCGCAGCTTGTTGCCGATGATGATGCCGCCGCCGAGACCGGTGCCGAGGGTGATGCAGATGACGTTGCGGTGGCCCTTGCCCGCGCCGAACTTGTACTCGCCCCACGCAGCCGCGTTGGCGTCGTTCTCCACGACGACCGGGAGGCCGACCCGGGCCTCGACCTTCTGCTTCAACGGCTCGTTGCGCCAGTGGATGTTGGGGGCGAAGTAGACCTCCGAGCGCTGGCGGTTGACGTATCCGGCCGCACCGATGCCCACGCCCACGATGTCGTGCCCGGCACGCGCGCCCTCCACCGCCGAGGCGATCGCGTCCACGATGCCCTCGGCCGTGCCCGGGGTCGGCACCTTGTAGGTCGAAAGGATGTTGCCTTCCTCATCGACCACGCCGGCCGCGATCTTCGTGCCGCCGATGTCGACGCCGATGGTGAGTCCCATGAATCCCTCAGTTTCGGTCGAGCCCCGCTACGGTCAACCGTACCCGAGGCCCTGCCGTCGGAGGGTTTCAGTCCAAGTCGATGCGCTCACCGGGGCCGGTGCCCTCGCCCCGGTCACGGCCGTCGCCGTCGGGGTCCCGCGGCCCGGTGCCGCGGGCCGTCCAGCGCTGTTCCTGGGCCTGGACCGCGGAGCGGTACGCGGCGAGGAGCTCCCCGCCCGCGGCCGCGAGGTGGTCGAAGACGTCCGGGTTGCGCTCTATGACCGGCTCGACCGCGGCCTTGGCCTGCTGGACGACCTGCCGGACCACCTGCTGGGCGGCGGGTCCGGCGATGCCGCCGAGCAGCGGGGACTGGATGCCGGACAGCTTCTCCGCGACGTTGTCGACGAGCTTGCGCAGTTCCTCGGCCGCCGAGCCCGGGGGCGGGCCGTACTGGGTGCGGCGGCGCGCCTTCTCCGCCGCGAGGTCCTCAGCGGCCGCCGTCGCCCACGCGTCGGCGTCGGTCGCCCGTACCTCGTCGTTCGCCTCGTGTTCCCCGGCGTCGGACGGGGGGAGCTGTTCGCTCATGACGGACTCCTGACTACGGTTCGTCCCTCCGACGTTACCCGAACGGCCGTACGCGGTTCACGGGGTGCGGGGCCACAGGTCCGGGTCCGGCGCGAACCGGATCCGCAGCTCGCCGTCGCGCAGGGCGGCGCCGGCCACCGTGCAGCGCCGCAGGACGGAGGGCAGCGGGACGATCCGGCGGAACTGCCCGGCGCTGACGACGAGTTCGTCGCCGCGCCGGATCAGGTCCAGTTCCTCCCGTACGGCGCCGGGCAGCGGGATGTGCCACACGAGGACGCCGTCCTCGGCGAGCTGGTCGGCGACGGGCCACTCGACGGTGGAGGTCGTGGCGTTGACGCCGGGCACCTGGAGGGCGTCGAGGTCGTCGGTGCCGCGCGGGTCGTGGCCGAGGTGCGGGAGGGCCCGGACGTCGTACGTCTCCTGCCACTCCTCCAGAACCTTGCGCTGCTGGGCGACCAGGCCGGGGGGCCAGTCCTCCGGTACGGCCCGGTTGGCGACCAGGGTGTCGGGGCGCAGGCCGCGCAGCGCGAGGGCGAGGGTCGCGGACCGTACGGCGTCGCTGCCCGCGGGGCCGGGCTCGGCGACCAGGCGTACGACGCGGTGCCGGTCGGCGAGGACGGCCTCGACCGCGCCGAGTTCGGTGTCCCAGCGGGCGGCGGTCTCGTACAGCCACTCCGAGGGCATGGGAACCCCGGCGAGGCGTCCGAGCACGGGACGCAGACCGGCGGCGGCCTGACGCTCGGCCGGCAGGAGGCGGCGCAGGTAGCGGCGCAGTTCCTCGGGGAGGGAGAGGAGGGCGAGGGCCTGCGGGGTGGGCGGCAGATCGACGACGAGCAGCTCGTGCCGCTCGGAGAGCGCCGCGTCGCGCAGGGCGCGCAGGAGGGTGAGTTCCTCGGCGCCGGGCAGCGGGGTGACCTCCTCGGGGTCGAGCCGGGAGGCGCCGAGCAGGTTCAGCACGTTGGAGGCGCGGTCCTGGAAGCCGGCGAGGTCGTCGCGGAAACCGGCGGTCGCGTCGGGGCGCCACGCGGTGAGGGTCGCGGAGATCCGGGCGGGCGTCGCACCGGTCGGTGTGCCGAGGATCGTGCCGAGGGTGTCGGTGCGGTCGGCACTCAGCACGAGGGTGCGGGTGCCCTCGCGGGCGGCGGTGAGCGCGGTGGCGGCGGCGACGGTGGTGCGTCCGCTGCCGCCGGGGCCGGTGATCAGGATGGTGCGCATAGGGGTGAACCGTAACGGACGCCGAGGATGTGCCTCGCTGTGTCGTCTTGCGGTTGCGGGTGCGTCGTGGCTGGTCGCGCAGTTCCCCGCGCCCCTAAAAGCATGTGGGTGGAGTCCCACCTGTTTGGGGGCGCGGGGAACTGCGCGACCAGCCCCCACCGGCACGCGGCCGACGACGAACCGGCGAACCCCTACTGCCCCGACTCCACCCGCTTCTTCAGCCCCGCCAGCGCCCGGTCGATGATGACCTTCTCCGCCTTGCGCTTGATCATGCCCAGCATCGGGATCTTGACGTCGACCGTCAGCAGGTAGGTGACCTCGGTCGAACCCGCCCCCACCGGCTTCAGGACGTACGAGCCGTCCAGCTGCCGCAGCATCTGGGACTTCACCAGCGTCCAGGAGACCTCGTTCCCGCCGGTCCACGTGTAGCCCAGCACCTGGTCGTCCTTGATCGCGCCCGCGTCCATGACCAGCCGGACCTGCTCGGCGCGGCCGGACGCGTCCGTCGAGAGCACCTCCGCCTGCTTCACCTCGCCGGTCCAGTCCGGGTAGCGGGCGAAGTCGGCGATCACGGCCATGACGTCGGCCGGCGCAGCTTCGATCGTGATGCTCGAACTGGTGTGTTCCGCCATCGCCGTGGCTCCTCCAGATACGGACCGCTGAGAAAGGGTGGTACGCACGTCTGTGCAGCGTGAAGGCTACCGCGCGTGCGGACTCACCATTCCAGCGCCCACGACTTCCCGGTCCCCGCGAAGTGCCCCACGTTCACGCACTCGGTCGCCCCGATCCGCATCCGCCGGGTGAGGGGCTGGTGCACATGACCGAAGAGGGAGTACCGGGGGCGGGTCCGGCGGATCGCGTCCAGCAAGGCCCGGCTCCCCCGCTCGAACCGCCGCGCCACCGTGTCGTAGACCAGCTCCGGCACCTCGGGCGGGATGTGGGTGCACAGCACGTCGACCTCGCCGACCGCCTCGATCTTGGCCGCGTACTCCTCGTCGCTGATCTCGTACGGCGTCCGCATGGGGGTGCGCAGGCCGCCGCCGACGAAGCCGAACGTCCAGCCGCCGATCTCCACCCGCTCGCCGTCGAGCACGGTGGTTCCGGGTCCGGCGTACTCCGGCCAGAGGGACGGCATATCGACATTGCCGTACGTGGCGTACGTCGGTGTCGGGAAGGCCGCGAACATCTCGGCGTACTGCTTGCGCACCGCCTTCTCGATCACCGAGGCCCGGTCGGCGTCGATGCCGCCCCACAGCCGGGCGCCGAGTTCGCTCGCCTCCTTGAAACGGCGGGCGGTGCGCAGTTCCACGAGCCGGTCGGCGTTCTCCACCCCGAACAGGTCGGGGAAGATGCCGCGCGAGTGGTCGGCGTAGTCGAGGAAAAGAACAAGGTCACCCAGGCAGATCAGGGCGTCGGCGCCCTCGCCGGCTCTGGCCAGGTCACGGGCGTTGCCGTGCACATCGCTGACCACATGAACGCGCGTAGTCCGGCTTCCGGCCGGTGAGGGTGCCATGACGATCAAGGGTAGGCCTGTGGGGCATACGTGAACAGTGGCGGCCGGGCCTGCGGTTACTGGCCAGTCAGTAAGCAGGTGGACTACTGTGCGGCAGGAACCCCCATCCATGTGACGCACCGAACATCTCGTCGGGACCCCCTGTCGAAGAAGCCATACCGGCGGGTAACGTCCGGGCAGTCCAGTCGTGCTCAGCATGTCAATCACTGCCTGAGCACCTGCCCGAGCCTTGGACCGACCGTCGCATCACACAACGTCGTGGCGCCGGCGCCCTATGAGGAGCAGCAGTCTTGCGCGAGTTCAGCCTTCCGGCTTTGTACGAGGTCCCTGCGGACGGCAATCTCACCGACATCGTCCGGAGAAACGCCGCGCAGCATCCCGATGTCGCCGTCATCGCCCGCAAGGTGGGCGGCGCGTGGCAGGACGTGACGGCCACCGCCTTCCTGGCCGAGGTGCACGCCGCCGCCAAGGGGCTCATCGCCTCCGGCGTCCAGCCGGGCGACCGCGTCGGTCTGATGTCGCGCACCCGCTACGAGTGGACGCTGCTCGACTTCGCGATCTGGAGCGCGGGCGCGGTCACCGTGCCGGTGTACGAGACCAGCTCGCCGGAGCAGATCCAGTGGATCCTCTCCGACTCCGGCGCGACCGCCTGTGTGGTGGAGCTGGACACGCACTCCGCGGCCGTCGAGTCGGTGCGCGAGCAGCTGCCCGCGCTCAAGCACGTCTGGCAGATCGAGGGCGGCGCGATCGAGGAACTGGGCCGCGCGGGCAAGGACATCAGCGACGCGGCGGTGGACGAGCGCAGCTCGCTGGCGAAGGCCGACGACCCGGCCACCATCGTCTACACCTCCGGCACCACCGGCCGCCCCAAGGGCTGTGTGCTGACCCACCGCAGCTTCTTCGCGGAGTGCGGCAACATCGTGGAGCGGCTGCGCCCGCTGTTCCGCACCGGCGAGTGCTCGGTGCTGCTGTTCCTGCCGCTCGCGCACGTCTTCGGCCGGCTGGTGCAGATCGCGCCGATGATGGCGCCGATCAAGCTGGGCATGGTCCCGGACATCAAGCAGCTCACCGACGAACTGGCGTCCTTCCGGCCGACCCTGATCCTCGGCGTGCCGCGGGTCTTCGGAAAGGTCTACAACTCGGCGCGCGCCAAGGCGCAGGCGGACGGCAAGGGCAAGATCTTCGACAAGGCCGCCGACACCGCGATCGCGTACAGCAGGGCGCTGGACACCCCGTCGGGTCCGCCGCTCGGCCTGAAGATCAAGTACAAGACCTTCGACAAGCTGGTCTACAGCAAGCTGCGGGCCGTGCTGGGCGGTCGTGGCGAGTACGCCATCTCCGGGGGCGCCCCGCTCGGCGAGCGCCTCGGGCACTTCTTCCGCGGTATCGGCTTCACCGTCCTGGAGGGCTACGGCCTGACCGAGTCCTGTGCGGCCACCGCGTTCAACCCGTGGGACCGCACGAAGATCGGTACCGTCGGCCAGCCGCTGCCGGGTTCGGTGATCCGGATCGCGGACGACGGCGAGGTGCTGCTGCACGGCGAGCACCTGTTCAAGGGCTACTGGAACAACGAGGCCGCCACGGCCGAGGCGCTCACCGACGGCTGGTTCCACACCGGTGACATCGGCACCCTCGATGAGGACGGCTACCTCAGGATCACCGGCCGCAAGAAGGAGATCATCGTCACGGCGGGCGGCAAGAACGTCGCCCCGGCCGTGATCGAGGACCGTATCCGGGCGCACGCGCTGGTCGCGGAGTGCATGGTGGTGGGTGACGGGCGGCCGTTCGTGGGCGCGCTGGTCACCATCGACGAGGAGTTCCTGGGCCGTTGGGCCGAGGAGCACGGCAAGCCGGCAGGTTCCACCGCGGCGTCGCTGGCCGGGGACGCGGACCTGAACGCGGCGATCCAGGCCGCGGTCGACGACGGCAACGCCGCGGTGTCGAAGGCGGAATCGGTGCGGAAGTTCCGCATTCTGTCCTCCCAGTTCACGGAGGAGACGGGCCACCTCACGCCGTCGCTGAAGCTCAAGCGCAATGTGGTGGCGAAGGACTTCGCCGGCGAGATCGAGGCCATCTACGCCAAGTAGTCACCGGCACAGGGCTTATGGCGCGGTGTCCTCCACGAGGACCCGCGCCATCGTCCGTTCGGCGAGTGCCGTGATGGTGACGAACGGGTTCACCCCGATGTTGCCGGGGATCAGCGAGCCGTCGGTGACGTACAGCTTCGAATACCCCTTCACCCGGCCGTAGTTGTCGGTGGCCTTGCCCAGCACGCAGCCGCCGAGCGGGTGGTAGGTGAAGTCGTCGGCGAAGACCCTGCTGGGCGAGCCGAACAGGTCGTACCGGTAGATGGTCGAGTTGGCGGAGTTGATCCGGTCGAAGAGCTTCTTGGCCATGCCGGAGGAGACAGCGCTCTGTGCCGCGCTCCAGTCGAGGGCCAACCCCCCGCTGCCGTAGGAGAATCTGGCGCGCTGCGGGTTCTTGGTGATGGCCAGGTACAGGCTCACCCAGTGCTCCAGTCCCGTGGGCAGAGGCGCGATCTCGGCGAAGACGGGGTTGTCGGCGTTGGCCCAGTCGTCGATGCCCATGACCGGCATGGTCGACTGGTTGGCCCCGACGGTGTCCCACAGGTGGTTGGCCCGCCCGAGCATGGTGTTGCCGTTGGGCCCCCAGCCCGCCCCGACGCTCGCGTCCAGCGCCGGGAGCGTCCCCGACTGCCGCGACCTGAGCAGGAGTTCACTCGTGCCCAGGCTGCCGCCGCCGAGGAACAGGTAGGTACAGGAGTACTGCTTGGTCTCCACGACCGCGCCGGTGTAGTCGATGCGGTCGGCGGTCAGCACCCAACTGCCGTCGCCCGCCCGGCTGATGCCGGTGACCTTCTCCAGGGTGTGGATGGTGACGTTGCCGGTGCCGAGCGCGGACGCCAGATACGTCTTGTCGAGGCTCTTCTTGCCGAAGTTGTTGCCGTAGATGACCTCCTGGCCGAGGGCGGACTTGGTGGCGGTGCCTGCGGCCTCGCGCTGCATGTAGCCGAAGTCGTAGACGCTGGGCACGAAGGTGGTCTTCAGCCCGGTGTTCTGGGCGTGCTTGCGGGAGACACGGCTGAACTTGTACCACTCGGTCGACTCGAACCAGGCCGGGTCGATGGTGTTGACGCCGAGCATGGCGCGGGCGCGCGGGAAGTACGTGGCGTACATCTCGACGGTGTCGACGGTCGGGAACTGCTCGGCGAAGTAGGACTGGAGCGGGGTGACCGCCATCGAGCCGTTGACGAGGGAGCCGCCGCCGACTCCACGGCCCACGAAGACGGACATGTTGGCGAAGTGGACCCGGTCCAGGACGCCGGGGTAGGGGCTGATGTCCTTGTTGACGACGTCCAGCCACAGGAAGGTGGCCAGCGGCGCCTCGGAGCGGGTGCGGAACCACATGGAGCGCTGGTCGGGGTTGGCGGTGTTGCAGAAGACCTTGCCGTCGGGGCCTGCGGTGTTCCAGAGCCGTCCCATCTCCAGGACGAGGGTGCGGATACCGGCCTGGCCCAGCCGGAGGGCGGCGACGGAGGCGCCGTAACCGGAGCCCACGACGATGGCGGGTGCGGACTCGACCGCGGCGGGCTCGTCCGCGCGGGCCGACTGGAGCCCGACGCGGGTGAAGCCGAGAGTGGCCGCCGTCTGAAGGGCGGCCATACCAAGGATCTGACGTCTAGTCAGCTGACGTTGTATCAGTTTTACTGTCATGGCCGCAGCATCGGCGGATTATCGGCCTCCGGCTATAGCAGCGTCTTCAACTTTTCCGCCAACAAGTCCCACCGCCACTTCTCCTCGACCCACTCCCGTCCCCGCTGCCCCATGCGCCTCCGCAGTTCCGCGTCGCCGAGGAGAACGGTGATCCGCTCGGCGGCCTCCTCCGGGGAACGACCGCGCACCACCCACCCGGTCTCCCCGTCGAGCACGGCGTCCGGGGCGCCTCCGGAGTCCCCGGCGACGACGGGCAGCCCGGTGGCCGAGGCCTCCAGGTAGACGATCCCGAGCCCCTCGACGTCGAGCCCGCCCCGCCGGGTCCGGCACGGCATCGCGAAGACGTCCCCGGCGCCGTAGTGCGCGGGCAGCTCGGCCCAGGGCACGGCTCCGGTGAACCGCACGGAGGCGGCGACCCCGGTCTCGTGGGCGAGCTTGCGCAGCTCCCTCTCGTACGGGCCGCCCCCGACGATCAGCAGCACGGCCTCGGGCTCCTCGGCGAGAATCCGCGGCATGGCGAGGATGAGGGTGTCCTGCCCCTTGCGCGGCACCAGCCGCGAGACGCACACCACCACCGGCCGTTCCGTGAGCCCGAGGCGCGCCCGCACGGCCTCCCCGCCGGAGCCGGGGTGGAAGGTCTTCTCGTCGACCCCCGGCGGCAGCTGCACCATCCTTGCGGCGGCCTTCGGGCTCAGCGCCCCGGCGATCCGCGAGCGCGTGTACTCGCCGAGGTAGGTGATCGTGTCCGTCGACTCGCCGATGCGCCCCAACAGCTGCCGTGCGGCGGGCAGTTGGGCCCACCCGGCCTCGTGCCCGTGGGTCGTCGCCACCAGCCGCTCCGCCCCGGCCCTCCTGAGGGCGGGGGCCATCAGCCCGAGCGGCGCGGCCGCCCCGAACCACACCGACGTGCACCCGTGCTCCCGCAGCAGCCCGACGGCCCTGCGGGTCGCCCCGGGCGTCGGCAGCAGCATGGTCGTGGAGTCCCGTACAACGGTGAAGGGCTGCTCGGCGTCGAAGGCCGCGGTCGCCTCGACGCCCTCCCGGCTCCGCTTCCAGGTGGAGGCGTAGACGACCAGCCGCTCGGGGTCGAGCCGCAGCGCCATGTTGTGCAGGAACGCCTGGATGCCACCGGGACGGGGCGGGAAGTCGTTCGTCACGATCAGGGTCTTGTGCATCGCCGCCGACCCTACCGAACGGGCTGCTCACAGCCGGGCACGGCCGCGTTTATGGCACCCTCACAGGAGAGCGGGACATCATGTTCCCCTCAAGACCGGAAATGAACGGCAGGGGATCACGTGGAGACGACGGCCTGGCGGCGGTCCCTGACCGGACTGCTGCTGACCTGGGGCGTGACCAGGCTGTTGCTGCTGCTCTGGGTCTACAAGGTGTACGTCTTCCCGGGCCCGGACGTCACCAGTGACGTGTCGGTCATCTACCAGGGCTGGTACGACGTCCTGCGCACCGGAACGTTCCCGCAGGACGACGTGACCTGGCAGTACCCGCCCGCCGCCGCCCTCGCGATCCTCTCCCCCGCCCTGCTGCCGTTCCTCGAGTACACCCAGGCCTTCTTCCTGATCGCCTTCGCCGCCGACCTGGCCGTCCTCGCCCTGCTGCTGTACGCGGGCCTGCGCCCCGGCCGGCGGCTGCGCGGGGCCTGGGTGTGGGTGGCGGGCGTACCGCTGCTCGGACCGACGGTCTACTCCCGCTACGACGTGATGGTGACCGCGGTGGCGGTAGCCGCCGTCCTCGCGGCCGCCCGGCATCCCCGGGTGGCCGGGGCGCTGGTGGGCTTCGGGGCCATGCTGAAGGTGTGGCCGGCGCTGGTCCTGGTCGGGATCCGCAGGCGGAGCGTATGGGCCTGGGCGGCGGTGACGGCCGGCGTGGTGGCCGGGGTGTTCTCCCTCGCGATGCCCGGGGCCTTCGCCTTCCTGACCTTCCAGCGGGAGCGGGGCACCGAGGTGGAGTCGCTGGGCTCCCTGGTCTTCCACATCGCCCGGCACCACGGCTGGAGCGGCTCGGTGCTGCTCAACTACGGCTCGGTGGAGTTCCTCGGCCCGTGGGTGACCCTGGTCTCCACGGCCGCGCTGGCGCTGACCGGCATGGCCTTCGGACTGCTGCTGCTGTGGCGGCTGACGGCCACCCGGTTCCAGGCCCACACGGCGGCCGACGCGGCCCTGGTGGCGGTGCTGATGTTCACCACCACCAGCAGGGTGATCAGCCCGCAGTACATGGTGTGGCTGGTCGGCCTGGCGGCGGCCTGTCTGTGCTTCCGCGCCAGCCGGATGGGGCTGCCGGCCGTCCTGGTGCTGGTGGCGTGCTTCGTGACGGTCCTGGAGTTCCCGATCTGGTTCGCGGACGTGGTCGGCAGCACCCCGCGCGGAATCGGCCTCCTCGTCGTCCGCAACGGCCTCCTGGCCCTCGCCACGGCCATCGGCATGCGCGAACTGTGGCGCGACACGGTCCCCCAGCAGACCCTCCCGACCCCGCCCCCGCCCCCGTCCTCGGATCAGACGGAAACCCCGGCCCAGGAGGCCCCGGCGTCCTCCTGAGCGCCCCTGCCGGCCCGCCGCAGGAGCACGAGCACCGGTCCGCACTGCACCGCCATGGCCAGCGCGAGCGCCAGACACACCCCGGGCAGCCCGAGCGCGGCGAACCCGTACGCCGCCACCGACTGCACGGCCGTGCCCAGCAAGGTCACCCGGAGCAGCACGGGCGCTCCCCCACTGCCTTCGAAAACCCCACCGAGCGCGATGCAGCAGGCCATGAGCACGAGATACGGGCCGACGCAGCGCAGGAACAGCACGCCGGTGTGGGCGACCTCGGGTCCCGCCCCGAAGGCGGCCATGATCCACGGCGCGGTCGCCAGGAGCAGGACGGCGGCCACGAGCCCGACGGCCCCGGACACGACCAGCGCCGCCCGCCCGACCGCCCGCCGCTCGTCCTGTCCCGCTCCCCGCAGCTGGGCGGTGTGGATCGAGGCGGCCTGCCGGACAGCGTAGAAGGCCATGGTCGCCACGTACATGACCTTGTACGCGATGGAGTAGGCGGCCACCGCCGTCACCCCGAGCCGCGCCACGATCGCGACGAGGACGAGGGTGCCGCCCTGGCGCAGGGTGAAGTCGGCGGCCATGGGCAGCCCGGTCCTGAGCACGCGTCCGAGCGCGGTCCCACCCCCGGCGGACGGCCGCAGCAGGGCGTTCCGGCGCAGGGCGACCAGTCCCACCGCCAGGGCCACGACCCGGCACAGCACGGTCGAGGCGGCCGCCCCCTGGACGCCGTACGCGTGGATCAGGAACGGGTCGCACACCAGGATCAGCCCGTTGGCGAGGAGGGCGAGGCGCATGGGGGTGCGGGTGTCACCGGTGCCCTTGAGGATGCCGTCCACGAGCTGCTGGGCGAAGAAGACGGCGATGCCTGGCATCGAGAGTGCGAAGTAGGCGGTGGCGAGGGACACGGCCGGGCCGTCGTCGAGGACCAGCCGGGACAGGGGCTCCCTCAGCAGGAACCCGCCCCCGGCCACCACCGGGGTGACCAGAGCCCACAGAGCCGTGCCGCCGCGCACCGCCGCCCGCATCCCACCGGGATCCCGCGCGCCCCGGGCGTGGGCGACCAGCACGGTCGTACCGGAGCCGAAGACGAGCGCGACGCCGAGCAGCACGTTCTCCGCACCGGTCGCCACGGCGACGGCGGCGACGGCCGGGCCGCCGAGCCGGGAGACCCACACCGTGTTGATGATTCCTGCGGCGACGGAGGCCAGCAGGCCGAAGTAGACGGGACGGGCGAGCGCGACGAGCTGTCTGCGGTGGCTGCTCACTGATTGACCCCCCTCGATACGAGCTACCTCGAATCGAGGTAGCTCGTTAAGAGGTAGCATGGCCGTCGACGACCCCGCAAGGAGGAATCCCGGTGCTGGAGCTGTCGATCCTCGGCTTCCTCGCCGAGGAACCGCTGCACGGTTACGAACTCAAGGAGCGCATCAAGGCGCTCACCGGCCATGTCCGCCCGGTCAGCGACGGGGCGCTGTATCCGGCGATCACCCGGCTCATCGGGGCCGGCAAGCTCGACGAGCGTCCCGAGCCGGGCACGAGCGCGGCCCCGCGGCGCACGCTCTCCCTCACCGCCCTCGGCCGCGAGGACCTCCTGGAGCGGCTCCGGCATCCGAAGCAGGCCGAGATCACCGACCAGGTCCGCTTCAACACCGTCCTCGCGTTCCTGCGCCACCTCCCGGACCGGCACGAGCAGGCGGCCGTGCTACGGCGGCGGCTGGAGTTCCTGGAGACCCCCACGAGCTTCTTCTACGACGCCGGCGCACCCGTGTCCGCGGAGGAGACCGGCGACCTGTTCCGGCAGGGCATGCTGCGAGTGGCCCGCGCGACCGGGCGGGCCGAGCGGGAGTGGCTCACCGAGGCCGTCGAGCAACTGGAGCGGTCGTCCTGACCGAGCGTCATCCAGTGGGTGGGTCGAGCCGGTCGCGCAGATAGGCGCGCCACTGTGCCGTGAAGTCCCGCAGGTTCGTGCCGAGGGTCTTCGCCAGGGCGTCCTCGACCGCGCCCGGTCGCTTCCCGTGGGCGCCCACCACCCGGTAGAACGCGTCCAGCTTCGCCTCGCCCCAGCGGTCCGCGATCAGCCGGCAGGCCATCCAGCCGCTCTCGTAGGACAGCGCGAGCCCGGTCGCGCTGCCCGAGAAGCCGAAGTCCGCGTCGGACGGCAGGGCCCTCGGCACCCGGCGCGCGGAGACGGCCTCCGCCAGCTCCGGCGCGGCCTCGGCAGGGGTGCGCCCGGTGCCCCGGTAGCCGACCCAGTCCGCGTACCCCTCCGACAGCCACAGCGGGGTCGCCCCGGTGGTGGCGGCACGGGTGGCGACATGGGTGGTCTCGTGGGTCAGCACGACCTGTCGGCCCAGGGTGCCCAGGAGCGCGTACGCGTCGGGGTTGACGATGATCCGGTCGGCGGGCGCCTCGGCCGGAGCGCCGGTCTCGCCGGTGGTGACGGCGGCGATCCCCCGGTACGAGGAGGCGGGCGAGCCCAGCAGGCCCGCCATGCCGTCCAGGGAGCCGGGGACGAGGACGACGACGTGCCGGGACCACTCGGTGCCCCAGGCGTCCGACACGGCGGGCACCGCGCGGTCGGCCAGGTCCGCGAAGGAGTGCAGCTTCTCGCCGGACTGGCCGACGCCGAGGACCATGCTGTGCCGCCCGCGGACGACGGTCACCGGGCCCTGGTCCCACAGCTGTTGCGGGGCCTTGGCGGCAGGCCGCTCCCTGACGACGTACCAGTGGCCGGAGGCGTCCAGGGAGAGGTCCAGGACGCGGCCGACGGTGACGGGGGCGCTGTCGTACCCCTGGACCTGGTAACGGAGTTCGGCGTCCGCGGTGGCACTGGCGCCGCTGCGGTGCACCGACGTGACCTTGTAGGACCAGGAGGCCAGCGGGACGGCGCTGAGGTCGCTCCACCAGTCCGCCGCGCCCGTCCTGGCTATAGCGACCCGGTCCCGGTCGAGGACGGCCGCGGCCCGCAGGTCCAGGACGCGCTGGACGTCCGTCGCGGCGGAGTCGTCGGCGGCGGGCCTGCCGCCGCACGCCACGAGGGAGGCCAGCAGCAGGCACAGCACCACGACACCGTGTTTCGACGCCCGCCTTCGACCAGCCATGTTTCCCGATCGTACGGGGTCACCGGCCCCCGGTCAGGGGCGCGTGACGGTGGCTCCCGGCATCATGCCCACCGGGTCGTAGCGCACCGGGGCGCCGGGATAGGGGGCGTGAATGACCTGGCCGTTGCCGACGTACATGCCGACATGGCTGGCGTCGCCCCGGTAGGTGACCAGGTCGCCGGGGCGGGCCTGGGAGAGCGGGACCTGGCGGCCGGCGTACCGCTGGGCCTGGGAGGTGCGCGGCAGGGAGACACCTGCGCGGGCGTACGACCACTGCATCAGGCCCGAACAGTCGAAGCCGTTCGGGCCGTTGGCGCCCCACACGTAGGGCTTGCCGAGCGCGGACTGCGCGGCGGCCACCGCGGCGGCCGCCCGGCCCGAGGGCGCCGCCGCGCCGGAGAGGTCGGGGATCTCGGTGCGGCCGGAGCGCGAGGCCCGGTCGTAGGCGGCCCGTTCGTCGGACGGCAGGGTGTTGAGGAGTTCGCGTGCCTTGGCGAGTTTCCTCTCGACCGCGCGCTTGTGCGTGGCGACGGCCTTGCGGCTCGTCTCCAACTCGCCGAGCGTGCGGGCCGCCTCGGCGCGCTCCTGGGCGAGTTCGCGCAGGGCCTCCTGGAGGTCCTTGAGCTCACTCGCCTGGTGGGCGTTGATCCGGTCGAGGACGGCGGCCTTGTCGAGGTAGTCCTCCGGGTCGTCGGAGAACAGCAGCGCGAGCGAGGGGTCGAGGCCGCCGGAGCGGTACTGGGCGCCGGCCAGCGAACCGAGCGCCTCCCGCATGGAGTTGACGCGCTCCTGCTGCCGGGCGATGTAGTCCTGGGCGGTGCTGATCTCCTCGCGGAGCGAGCCGGCGCGCTCGTCGGCCTTGTTGAAGGCCTCGGTGGCCTGCTCGGCCTGCTCGTAGAGGCGGTCCACCTCGGCCCGGGTGCCCTCGGACGGAGCGGCGTCGGCCGGTACGGCGCCGAGCGCGGCGACCGCCGCGGACAGCACACCCAGGGCGGCACCGGCGCCCCGGTTGAACCCGGACGGCTGGACAAGGCGGCGATGGGACCCCACGGAGGCCGCGCTCCTTCCGTTGGCGGACGAGAACGCGGCAGACAGTAGCCCCGGGAACGGGACTCGACCAAAGACCCCAGAGGGTGCATAACGGAACGCCCCGCCTCAGACGCAGGTCATGGGCGGGGCGTGGAGTCAGACGGCGTCGCCGCGATTCGCCCGAACGGGGGGCGAGTCGTCGCGATCTTGAGCCGCCGAAGGGCTCAGATCCGCACGCCGAACTGGAACGGCATGTTGTTGATCGACTCGTAGCGGACGACGGTGCCGGTGCGGGGGGCGTGCAGGACCATGCCGTTGCCGGCGTAGAAGCCGACGTGGTGCAGGTCGCCGTAGAAGAGCACCAGGTCGCCGACCTTCAGGTCGGCCTGGGAGTAGATGCGGGTACCGGCGTTGGCCTGGGCCTGCGAGGTGCGCGGGATGGTGACGCCGGCCTGCGCGAACGCCCAGGAGGTGAAACCCGAGCAGTCGAAGGAGCTCGGGCCGGCCGCGCCGTAGACGTAGGGCGATCCGATCTTGCTCTGGGCGGCCTGGAAGGCGGCCTGGGCCCGGGCGGAGGCGGAGCCGGTGTTGCCGAGGTCCACCCGCTCGCTGGCGGAGCGGCTGGCGCGGGCGTCGGCAGCGGCGAGGGCGGCGCGCTCGGCGGCCGTCAGGGAGTTGAGCAACTTCTGCGCGGAGGCCAGCTTGGCCTGAACGGCCTTCTTCTGCTTGGCCAGTTCGGCGCGGGTGCTCGCGAGGTCCTGGAGCTTCTCGGTGGCCTCGGCACGCTCCTGGGCGAGTTCGCGCTGCTTCTCCTGGATCTTCTTCAGCGCGTCCACCTGCTGGGCGCTGAGCTGGTCGGCGGTGGACGCCTGGTCCAGGTAGTCCTCGGGGTTCGAGGAGAGGAAGAGCTGGAGGGAGGAGTCGATGGAGCCGGAGCGGTACTGCGCGGCGGCCGCGAGGCCTATGGAGTCGCGCAGTTCGTTGAGCTCCTCCTGGCCGCGGGCCACGTTGTCCTGGACCGTGGAGATCTCCTTCTGGAGCTCCTGCTGCTTCTCCTTGGCGCCGTTGAGCTTCTCGGTGGCCTGCTCGGCCTGCTCGTAGAGCGCGTCGACCTTCGCCTTGACCTCGTCCTTGCTGGGCTTCTCGCTCGGCGCCGCGTTGGCGGCGTTGGCGCTGAGGGCTACGGCGGCAGCAGCTGCGGTGGTGAGCACGGTCACGCGCACTCGGCTCTGCTGCTTGGGTCGACGGTGGGACGCCACGGAGGTGAACTCCTTCTTTTGAGTGATCACCCGCTCGGAGGTTCGAGCCCAGACCCTAGTGACCTTCCCGTGATCAGTTCAAATCCTCAGGAGCAAAATCCCGTCACGCCATGCATTCTTTACACACAACTCACGTGCAGTGATGTCGGCTTGACCCTACGTTGCGTGACGATAGCGGCCAATTCGGGCGTTAAACCTCTAACTTCAAGGTTTAGGAC
Source organism: Streptomyces sp. NRRL B-3229 (assembly GCF_000719505.1). Classification (NCBI taxonomy): domain Bacteria; kingdom Bacillati; phylum Actinomycetota; class Actinomycetes; order Kitasatosporales; family Streptomycetaceae; genus Streptomyces; species Streptomyces sp. NRRL B-3229. Next base: position 446,373 of record NZ_JOGP01000008.1, read on the forward strand.
AGCCGCTTCAGCAGTACCGCGGACGCGACCGGTCGTGCCCCCGCCTTGGCGATGCCGTCGGCGACCTCGCGGTCGGTGGAGGCGACGATCACCGGCCGTCCGGGCGGCTCCGCGCGCACCAGCTGGCGGATCAACTCGTCGGCGGTGACCCCCGCCTTGGAGAACAGCACCCGCACCCCGCGCGGCGGCGCGAGCAGCACCGGCGCGGCCAGCTCGGCCCCGTCGAAGACACAGGTCACCTCGGCGCCGGTCTGCGCGGCGAGCTGGGAGAGCTGCCCGAGGAGCCTCAGGCGCTGCTTCTCCAGCGGCATCTGGGGATAGCCGGTCTTGGTCACGTTGTAGCCGTCGACCACCAAGTGCGCCTGGGGCAGGGCGAGAAGCTGGTCCAGGATCGCCGGGTCGTTGTCCGACAGGGCCCGCGCGGCGATGTCCTTCGGGGTCATGCGGCCCGGTTCGACCGCGTCCACGGTCTCCGCGGGCCGTACGGAGACGGGCGGCAACGCCAGCTCCCGGCGCAGCCCTTGGGCCGCGTCCAGCACGGTGTCCAGCAGCAGACGCACACGCATGTCCTCGACGCTGCGCCCCTCCCGCGCCGCTCTGCGCGTGGCCTCCAGGGCGGCCTCCGCCTCCCCGAGCCGGGCCTTCAGGCGCCGCGTCTCGCTCTCCGCGGCCGACACCTGGGCCTGCCCCTCCGCGCGTACGGCGTCCATCTCGCCCTGCACCTTGCGCAGGGCCGCCTCGCCGCGCTTGACGTCGCTGTGGGCCGCACGGAGTTTGCGGTGAAGCGATTCGGCTTCCTTCTTGGCCGATTCCAGCTCGGTGCGCAGCCGCTCGGTCTCGACGCGCGTCTGGTCACGCGCCGCCGCGAGCTCCTCGCGCAGCCGCTCCAGCTCGGCACGGGCCTCTTCGTCGGCCCGCTCGGCGTCCGCGCGCAGGGCCTCCTCGCCGGCCGCGGTGACCAGTTTGACCCAGCCGGTGGGCCGCAGCACATAGGCCGCGGCCGCCACCTCGAGCGGATCCGCGGCCGGGGGCGGCGCACCGGAGTCCAGAGCACCGCACAGCTCCGGCTGGGTCTCTCTGAACTTCTCCGCGATGCGCTGCCGGAACAGCGGATCGGTCTCCAGCGCGGCCGCCATCGCGTTGCCCGCGAACTTGGCGCGCCGGTTGGGCGCGAACCGGGCGTACTGCCGCAGCTGGGCGGGCAGCTCGCCGACGGTCAGCCCGCCGAAGCCCTCCGAGACGATGTGCACGACCCGGCGCCGCACACCGTCGGGCAGCGGACGGTCGAGCACCTCGGCGGCGCCGTCGCCCGGCCCCCCGCCCGTGGTCTCCACCATCCGTCACACCCCAATACCTGCGGGGCCGCTCCGCTCAGGAGTCGGCGCCCGGCCTGTCGACGAGTTCCACCTGGTCCACGGCGTTGCACCAGCGGCACCGCACCGACTCGATGGTCTCACTGACCACCTCGCGCTCCTCGACCTTCGGCTCTCCGGCCAGGTCGAGGTGGACGTACTCGACGACCTTCGACGAGCGGGTCACGTCGAAGCGCGTGAGGTTGCCGCAGAGGGTGCAGCGCCACCGCGTCGAGGCGGTCGGGAGGGGAACCGTCATCGTGACTGTGCTCTTTCCTTCTAGGCCTTCTATTGTCCGCGACACTCCGGGCTCCCGGGGTGTGGCACGTAACCCTACGGCCTGGCGGGTACTCGCCGCTCGGGCGTCCACGGCGGCGAGGCGGTCTGTCGGCTTGCGTCCCGTTACGTCATGCTCTGTGTTCATGATCCGCAACTGGAGGGTGACGGTCGGTGGAGCAAGCAGGTCGCTTCGGGGGCCGGCACCGGTCACCTACGGCCTGATCGCACTGTGCTTCCTGGTCTTCCTGGTCGGCCCCGCGTCCGGCCTCAATCCGGCCTACGGCCACGGCGACGCTCTCCTGGCCGCCCAGCGGGCCTACTTCCACCGCTGGGGCGTGGTCCCCGCCGAGCTCTTCGAGGGCTCCGCCGGCGCCGCCCTGTCCCCCGCCACCGCGCTGTTCATCCACGGCAGCTGGGTGCACCTGCTGGGCAACATGCTCTTCCTCTACGTCTTCGGCGTGATGACCGAGGAACGGATGGGCCGGGTGCAGTTCCTCCTCTTCTACCTCGGCTGCGGCTACCTCGCCCTGCTGGGCTACGCGGCCGCCAACGCCGGCTCGGAGCAGTCCCTGGTCGGCGCGTCCGGGGCGATCTCCGCGGTCCTCGGGGCGTTCCTCTTCCTGTTCCCCCGAGCCCGGGTGACCAGTCTCCTGCCGTTCCTCTTCTTCCTCCCGCTGCGCTTCCCGGCCTGGGTCGTCCTGCCGTTCTGGGCGACGCTCCAGTGGCTGGCCGCGGGCCGGGCGAACGAGGGGCCGGGGGTGGCCTATCTCGCCCACGTGGTGGGCTTCGGCCTGGGCCTGGCCTTCGCCTGGGTGCGTTTCGGCCCTACGACTAGAGTGAGGGCCGCCCCAGCTCCGGCCCCCGAGGGAGAGAACCAGCCGTGATCACCGCGATCGTCCTCATCAAGACCAGCGTGGACCGGATCCCCGAGATCGCGGAGCGGATCGCCGCGCTGGAGTCCGTGAGCGAGGTCTTCTCCGTGACGGGCACGTACGACCTGATCGCCATGGTCCGGGTGAAGCAGCACGAGGACCTCGCCGAGGTCATTCCAGGCAGCATCAGCAAGATCCCCGGCGTGGAGGCCACCGACACCCACGTGGCCTTCCGCACGTACTCCCAGCACGACCTGGAGGCCGCCTTCGCGATCGGCCTCGACAGCTGACCGGCCTCGACATCTGACCGGCCCCGGCGGCTAGGAGTCCAGCGCGAGCGCCGTGATGCCGTCCGCGGTCGCGACGTAGACCCGGCCGTTGCGGACGACCGGTGACTGGGTGCCGACCGACGCACCGCCCTCGACCCGCTTCTGCCAGACCCGCCGGCCCTTGCGGTCGAGACCGTAGAGCGTCGAACCCCGCCGCACGTAGACGGTGTCGCCGTGGACCACCGGGTCGCTGTACTGGCTCCCGTCGTCGGTGAACCGGAAGGACCACGCGGTCGATCCGTCGGTGGGGTCGAGGGCGACGAGCTCGAAGTCGGACGCGGTGACGCCGAGCCCCGCGAAGGGCACGCAGGTGAAGTAGCGGCTGCCGTACACCTTGTCGTTGGCCGAGTTCCACAGGAGCCTGCCCGCGCGGCTGAGGCCGTGCAGCATCTGCTCGCCGCCGGAGCCGACCATCAGCGTGTCGCCGACCAGCGCGGGCCGCCCGGTGTCGGCGCCGGCCTTCGTGGCCCAGAGCCGCCTGCCGGTCCTCGCGTCCAGGGCCTGCACCTCGTCCCCGAAGGTGCCGACGTACACCACCCCGTCCGCCACCAGGGGCTCGCTGGTGGGCGCCGCACCCGTGGGCGTGGACCAGCGCACACTGCCGTCGGGGGCGTAGGCGCGCACCCCGCCCGCGTCCGAGCCGTCGCCGTAGGAGACCAGGACCAGGCGTCCGGAGGCCACCGGGAACTGGCTGTTCGCGGCGAAGGCCTTCTTCCAGCGGACCTTGCCGCGCGGACCGAGCGCGCACAGCGCGGAGGCGCCTTCCCGGTCGTTCTCCAGCAGGCAGTACACGCCGTCCGCGGTGGCGAGCGGGGACATGGCCTCGCCGCCCAGCGCGGTCCGCCACACCGGCCGGCCGGCCAGGTCCAGGGCGTGCATCGTGCCGTCCGCACCGCCGACGTACACCCGGGTGCCGTCGGGCGGGACGGCGGCACAGGGGCCGCGCCGCCCGCCGAGCCCCTGCACGGCGTACGTCCATCCCACCTCGGCCGCGACCGGGCCGCCCTGCACGGAGCGTCCCGCGCCCGCGGAGGCGGCCGTGTGCGAGGAGCCCCGCAGCAGCCACCAGCCGAGCCCCCCGGCGCCCACGGCCCCCGCGCCACCGGCGCAGGCCGCCAGGATCCGGCGCCGCGAGGGCTTCGCCGCGCCGGGGCCGGTGGTCTCGGGCACGTCGGTGACCGTCGTCATGGGCGCCATGTACTCCACCCCGCTGAGCCGCTCCCGCGAGCCGTCCTCCGGCACCCAGCGCTCGTCGGCACCGAGGGCCACGGTCGGCGGCCCTCCGGAGAACCACCCCTCGCGCAGGCCCTCCCGCAGCGAGCCGGCGGTGTGCCCCACGGCCGCGACCAGTTCGGCGGGGGTCGGCCGCCTGGCGGGATCGTCCCGCAGACAGGCCTCCACCAGCGGCAGCTGCTCCTCCGGTACGGCGGACAGGTCGACGTCCCCGGTCAGGATCCGCAGCAGGACGACCGAGTCCTGCCCCTCGCCGAACGGTTCCTTCCCGCCGGACGCGTACGCGAGGACCGCGCCCAGGGAGAACACGTCGCTGGCCGGCACCACCTGGGCGCCGTTGCGGATCTGCTCGGGCGAGAGATAGCCCACCGAGCCGACGACCACCCCGGTCCGGGTCAGCGCGGTCCCTTCCAGCGCCCGGACGATCCCGAAGTCGATGACCCGGGGCCCGTCGGGCGCGAGCAGGATGTTGGAGGGCTTGAGGTCCCGGTGCACCAGGCCCTTGGTGTGGATCGCGGCGAGCGCCTCGGCCAGCGCCCCCGTCAGCAGCCGTACCGCGTCCGCGCCCAGCGGCCCCCGGTCGAGCACCGCGTCCCGCAGGTTGGGGCCCGCCACGAACTCGCTGGCCATCCACGGCCGCGCGGCCTCGGTGTCGGCGTCCACGACCCGCGCGGTGTAGGTGCCGGCTCCGCCGACGGTCTGCGCCGCCCGCACCTCGTGCCGGAACCGGGCGCGGAAGGTGCGGTCCTCGGCGTGCTCGGCGCGGACCACCTTCACCGCGAGCCTGAGCCCGCCCCGCGCCTCGGCGAGGTACACCTCGCCCATGCCGCCCGACCCGAGTCTGCCCAGGACCCCGTACGGTCCGATGGTCCGCGGATCGGTCTCCCGCAGCTCCTGCACCCCGTGCTCCCCCTGCCTCGTACGGCTCTCGGGCGAGCGTATACGCCGTAGGGAGGGGCCAGTTGGTCAGACGGCCGGGACGCAGCGCCCGTCCTCGGTGCGGTACTGCCACTTCGCACCATCGGCGACCAGTTCCTTCACGGCCTTCACGAAACGCTCCACGTGCTCGTCCGGGGTGCCCGCGCCGAAACTCACCCGGATCGCGTTCAGGGACTTCTCGCCGGGCGCCGCCTCGGGAGCCCCGCACTCGCCCTGGGTCTGCGGGTCGCTGCCGAGGAGGGTGCGGACGAGCGGGTGGGCGCAGAAGAGGCCGTCGCGGACGCCGATGCCGTACTCGGCGGAGAGCGCTGCGGCGAAGTGGGAGCTGTTCCAGCCCTCGACGACGAAGGAGATCACGCCGACGCGGGGGGCGTCGTCGCCGAACAGGGACAGGACGCGCACCTCGGGGACCTCCGCCAGCCCTTCGCGGACCTTGGCGATCAGGTGCTGCTCACGGGCGACCAGGGTGTCGAAGCCGGCCTCGGTGAGGGCCTTGCAGGCCGAGGCGATGGAGTAGGCGCCGATGACGTTCGGGGAGCCGGCCTCGTGGCGGGCGGCGGTGTCGTGCCACTCCACGTCCACTCCCCCGTCCTCACGCCGGGTGACCTTGCGGCTGGCGCCACCGCCGGCGAGGTAGGGGTCGGCCGCCTTGAGCCAGTCGGCACGGCCGGCCAGGACGCCGGAGCCGAACGGGGCGTAGAGCTTGTGGCCGGAGAAGGCGACCCAGTCGACGTCCAGGTCACGGACGCTCACCGGGTGGTGCGGGGCCAGCTGGGCGGCGTCCAGGACGATCCGGGCGCCGTGGGCGTGGGCGGCGGCGGCCAGCTCGCGGACCGGCCACAGTTCGCCGGTGACGTTGGAGGCGCCGGTGACGCAGACCAGGGCCGGGCCCTGCGGGTCACGGGCGGCGAGGGCCTTCTCCAGGGTCTCGACGGCCTGCCGCGGGGTGCGGGGGGCGTCGAGGTAGCTGACCCGGGCGTCCTGCCAGGGCAGAAGGCTCGCGTGGTGCTCGGTCTCGAAGACGAAGACCTGGCAGTCGGCGGGGAGGGCGGCGGCGAGGAGGTTGAGCGAGTCGGTGGTCGACCGGGTGAAGATCAGCTGGTCGTCGTCGCGGCAGTCCAGGAACTCGGTGACGGTCCTGCGGGCGTTCTCGAAGAGGTCCGTCGACAGCTGGGAGAGGTAGCCGGCCCCGCGGTGCACACTGCCGTAGTAGGGCGCGTACGCCGCCACGTCGTCCCAGACGCGCTGGAGGGCGGGGGCGCTGGCCGCGTAGTCGAGCGCCGCGTAGGTGACTTCGCCGCCGGTCACGAGCGGGACGGTGACATCCCTGCCCAGAACGGGCAGCTGCGCACAAATGGTCTGGGTGGAGGCAGCGGTGGAGACAGACATGGGGAACTCCCGTGGAAAGAGAAAAGTGAGATGGATGTGCGGAGAGGGGGCTCGGCGCCCTATCGCATTCGCTTGCTCACGGAAGACTCCTCGAACGACCAGGATCCCTGGTTCGTGAGGGATCCGCGCTTGCCGCAGACCTCGCTGCCTACGGCCTGGTCTTCACCCGGGGCACCCCGCCACGGACGGAGGGTTGCCGGACAGTCGGCCGGGGCCTCATGACTGTCACTCATGACCTGGTCAAAAAACCTACGCGAGGTGATCGTCGTCCCGCAACCCGTGTCCGGATCGCGGGACGACACCCCGCCGGACGCTAGGCGTTGCTCGCGGCCACCCAGCGCTCCAGGGTCCGCTTGGCCGCCCCGGAGTCGATCGACTCCGCGGCCTTGTCCATCCCGGCCCGCAGCTGCTCGGCCAGCGTCCCGGTGCCCGGGTCCAGGGCGACCAGCGCGGCCGCCGAGTTCAGGAGTACGGCGTCCCGGACCGGGCCTCTCTCGCCGTCCAGGAGCTTCCTGGCGACCTCCGCGTTGTACGCCGGGTCGCCGCCGCGCAGGGCCTCCACCGGCACCAGGTCGATGCCGACGTCCCGGGGGTCGAAGCTCTCCTCGGTGACCTTGCCGTCGCGGACGACCCAGACGTGGGAGGTCGAGGTGGTCGTCAGCTCGTCGAGGCCGTCGTCACCGCGGAAGACCAGGGAGGAGTTGCCGCGCTCGGCGAAGACGCCCGCGACGACGGGTGCCATGCGTGGATCGGCGACCCCGACCGCCTGGGACCGCACCCGGGCGGGGTTGGTCAGCGGGCCGAGGATGTTGAACACCGTGCGGATGCCCAACTGACCGCGGGCGGCGCCCGCGTGCCGCAGCGCCGGATGGAACTTGATCGCGAAGCAGAAGGTGATACCGGCCTCGCCGGCCACCTCGGCCACCCGCTGCGGGGTCAGCTCCAGGTTGACGCCGAGCTTCTCCAGGACGTCCGAGGCGCCGGACGCGGAGGAGGCGGCCCGGTTGCCGTGCTTCACGACCGTGGCACCGGTGCCGGCCACGACGATCGCCGACATCGTGGAGATGTTGACGGTCTTGGCGCCGTCGCCGCCGGTGCCGACGATGTCGACCGTCCGTCCGGGGACCTCGATCACATTGGCGTGCGCGTACATCGTCCGCACCAGCCCGTTGATCTCCTCGACCGTCTCGCCCTTGGCTCTGAGGGCGACCACGAAACCGGCGGTCTGCGCGTCGGTCGCCTCGCCCTGCATGATCCGGTCCATCGCCCACGCCGTCGCGTCGGCGCTCTGGTCACGGCCGTACAGCAGGGCGTTCAGCACCTCGGGCCAGGAACGGCCCGCCGCGGTGTCGCCTCCAGCGGGGGTCACAGCGCTCATGGGGCCGCTCCAGATGTCGTAGAAAAGTGTGCTGACACCCTATCCAGCCCGCAGCACGCCACAGGGCCACGTCCGGCCCTCGGACGAGCCCCCACCGACCCGCACGGGAAAGGGCCCGTCCGGCGAACCGGACGGGCCCTTGCTACCGCGCGTGGCGAGCGCAGCGACAAGCAGTGATCAGTGGTGGCCGTGGCCGCTCGTGATCTCCTTGTACTCCTCGACGGTCGGCTTGGCGATCTGGGCTTCCTCGCCGTAGTACGCCTCGCTGAGCTTGGCACGCAGCTTCTCGGAGCGGCCGACCTTGCGCTCGACGCCGTTCGCGTCGACCGTGGGGCCGATCTCGGCCGGCTTGTACTGCTCGTGCGCCGTGAGCGTGTGCAGCTGCTCCTGGCTGAGCGGCTCGTGCACCTCGATGAACTCACCGTGCGGCAGGCGCTTGATGATGCCGGACTCGCGGCCGTGCAGCACCTTGTCCTTGTCGCGGCGCTGGAGGCCGAGGCAGATCCGCTTCGTGGCGACGAACGCCAGGACCGGGGCGACGAAGAACGCGACCCGCACGAACCAGGTGATGGCGTTGATCGACAGGTGGAAGTGGGTGGCCCAGAGGTCGTTTCCACCACCGACCAGCAGCACGAAGTACCAGGTGATCCACGCGACACCGAACGCGGTCCGTGTCGGGGCGTTGCGCGGGCGGTCCAGGATGTGGTGCTCGCGCTTGTCGCCGGTGACCCAGGACTCGATGAACGGGTAGACCGCGATCGCGACCAGGACCAGCGGGAAGATCATCAGCGGGATGAACACGCCCAGGACGAGCGTGTGCCCCCAGAAGTTGATCTCCCAGCCCGGCATGACGCGGATCAGGCCCTCGGAGAAGCCCATGTACCAGTCCGGCTGGGCGCCCGTGGACACCTGGTCGGGACGGTAGGGGCCCATCGACCAGATCGGGTTGATCGAGGCGATGGCCGCGATGGCCGCGATGACACCGAAGACCAGGAAGAAGAAGCCTCCGGCCTTGGCCATGTAGACCGGCAGCAGCGGCATGCCGACGACGTTGTTGTTGGTCTTGCCGGGGCCCGCGAACTGCGTGTGCTTGTGGTAGAAGACCAGGATCAGGTGGCCGACGACCAGGCCGAGCATGATGCCCGGCAGCAGCAGGACGTGGATCGAGTAGAAGCGGGCCACGAAGTCGCCGCCCGGGAACTCTCCGCCGAACAGGAAGAACGACAGGTACGTGCCGACGATCGGCACGGACAGGACCGCGCCCTCCATGAAGCGGACACCGGTGCCGGAGAGCAGGTCGTCCGGCAGCGAGTAACCGGTGAAGCCGGTGAACATGCCGAGGACGAACAGCAGGAAGCCGAACAGCCAGTTGACCTCACGCGGCTTGCGGAACGCGCCCGTGAAGAACACCCGCATCATGTGCACGAACATGCCGGCGAGGAAGATCAGCGCCGCCCAGTGGTGGATCTGCCGGATCAGCAGACCACCGCGCACATCGAAGGAGATGTGCATGGTCGAGTTGAACGCCTCGGACATCATCTGTCCCTGGAGCGGGACGTAGCTGCCGTGGTACTCCACCTCGTTCATCGACGGGTGGAAGAACAGCGTCAGATACACACCCGTGAGGATGATGATGATGAAGCTGTAGAGGCAGACCTCGCCCAACATGAACGACCAGTGGTCGGGGAAGATCTTGCGCATGTTGGCCTTGGCCAGGGAGTAGATCCCCAGCCGGCCGTCGGCCCAGTCGGCGACGCGCTCGCCGGCCGGTGCCTTGTCGCGCGAGCGCGACCCGGTGGACTCTGTAGTGCTCATCCGCGCTCCCAGAATGCAGGACCGACGGGCTCCTCGAAGTCGCCGAGCGCTTCAAGGTAGCCCTCGTCGTTCACGCCGATGCGCAGCTGCGGCAGGGCGTGACCGGCGGGGCCGAAGATCACCCGGGCACCGTCGGAGAGGTCGAAGGTGGACTGGTGGCAGGGGCAGAGCACGTGGTGCGTCTGCTGCTCGTACAGGGAGATCGGGCAACCGACGTGGGTGCAGATCTTCGAGTACGCGACGATTCCCTCGTGCGACCACTCGAGCTCGCGCTTGTCCTTGATGTTGTCGGGCTGGAGCCGGACGATCATCAGGGCGGCCTTGGCGATCTCGGTCTGGAACTCCTCGGAGTGCTCCTCCAGGCCCTCGGGCTTGGCGAAGGTGAGGGACCCGACGGCGACGTCCGAGGGACGCAGCGGCTGGTCGGTGTTCATGTTGACCAGCAGCTTGCCCTTGGACCACATGGTGTGGCGGAGCTTGGTGCCGGGCAGCGGACCGAGGTCGCGCAGCAGCATGACACCGGAGAGCGGGAACAGGGCCAGCGCGCCGAACATCGTGTTGCGGATCAGCTTGCGACGGCCGAGCGCCGACTCCTTGGCGCCCTGCTTGAAGTCCGCGTGCACCTTCGCGCGGACCTCGGGGGACGCCTCGATCGGGTGACGCTCGTCGGCGATCTCCTCGTCGGACATCAGGGTGCGGGCCCAGTGGACCGCGCCCGCGCCGATCGCGAAGAGGGCGAGACCGAGGGTCAGGCCCAGCGCGAAGTTCAGCGCGTTGATGTGGCCGATCGGGAAGACGAAGATCGACTTGTCGTGAGGGATGCTCACGTACGAGGCGATGAACCCGATCGTCGACAGCATCGAGACCGTGAACAGCATGGCCACCGTGCGCTCGGACCGCCTGGCGGCCCGCTCGTCGATGTCCTGCACCCGGTGCTCGTGCGGCGGGAGACCGGGGTCGGCGAACGGGTTCTGCTCGTCCGCGACGCCTACCGCGCCGTGCGCGCCCTGCTCTGCGGGCAGGTTCTCTTCTGGAATGTCTTGGCTACTCATGACTTCTTGGCCTTTGCGGTCCGAGCGGCGACCCAGACGGCGACCGCGATCAGCGCGCCGAGGCCGAAGATCCAGGCGAACAGGCCTTCGGAGACCGGGCCGAGACCGCCCAGCTCAAGGCCGCCGGGGCTCACGGTGTCGTCGCCGTTGACCGCGTTCAGGTACGCGATGATGTCCTTCTTGTTCTGCTCCGACAGGGTGGTGTCGGGGAACGACGGCATGTTCTGCGGGCCGGTCTGCATGGCCTCGTAGATGTGCTTCGGGTCGACGCCCTCGAGGCTCGGCGCGAACTTGCCGTGCGTCAGCGCGCCACCCTTGCCGGTGAAGTTGTGGCACTGCGTGCAGTTGTCGCGGAACAGCTCGCCGCCCTTGGCGATGTCGGCACCGTCGGGGCCGTACTGCGCCTCCGTCGGAATGCTCGGACCCGCGCCCAGCGAGGAGATGTACGCGGCCAGCTGGTCGATCTCGGCCTGCGTGTAGATGACCTTCTTGCGCGGAACCTGCGCACCAGGCTGCTGGGCCGGCATGCGGCCGGTTCCAACCTGGAAGTCTACGGCCGCGGCGCCCACGCCCACCAGGCTCGGGCCGTCGGAGGATCCCTGACCGCCGGTGCCGTGGCAGCTGGCGCAGCCTACGGCGAAGAGCTTCTTGCCCTCGTCGATGGCCAGGGACTGGGCGGTTTCATCTGCCTGCGCCTTGCTCGCGGGCGCGAACACGGCGTACAGCCCCCCGGTGCATGCCAGCGCGAGGAGTAGGACGACGAGCGCCGCCAGCGGGTGGCGTCGTCGTGCGGAGAGCTTTTTCACGGATTACCCCGGTGTCAGGATCTTCTGCGTCGATGCTTGCGATGTCGGGAGCGGGCCCGGCTACTTGATCATGTAGATCGTGGCGAAGAGGCCGATCCAGACGACGTCGACGAAGTGCCAGTAGTAGGACACGACGATCGCCGCGGTCGCCTGCTCGTGGGTGAACCTCTTGGCCGCGTAGGTACGCCCGAGAACGAACAGGAACGCGATCAGGCCGCCCGTCACGTGCATGCCGTGGAAGCCGGTGGTCAGGTAGAACACCGAGCCGTACGGGTCGGAGGACAGGGAGAGCCCGTCCTTCTTCACCAGCTCCGTGTACTCGTAGATCTGACCGCCGATGAAGATCGCGCCCATGATGAACGTGACGATGAACCAGCCCCGGAGCTTCTTCACGTCACCGCGCTCGGCGGCGAAGACGCCGAGCTGGCAGGTGAGCGAGGAGAGCACCAGGATCGTGGTGTTCGTCGCCGAGAACGGGAAGTTCAGGCTGTGCGCCATTTCCTTCCAGTGATCGGGACCCGTCACCGATCGCAGGGTGAAGTACATCGCGAAGAGGGCCGCGAAGAACATCAGCTCGGAACTCAGCCAGATGATGGTTCCGACGCTGGTGAGGTTCGGTCGGTTGACCGACGGGTGCGCGTGCCCGGTTGTGTCTGTCGTTGCTGTCGCCACGACCGACATTATGTCGGTCGCTTATCCCGCCCTCACTCCGGGGGGTGCCGTTCGGAGTGTCTTACTCCTCCGTACCGGTGTTGACGTGGTGTTCAAGGGAGTAGCATCCGGGCCTACGGGCCTGTCCTTACGACGCTGACGTCACGGAGGAACAATGCAGCCGACCGCCACGGTGCTGGTCTACAGCGACGATTCCAACACCCGCGAGCAAGTTCGGCTGGCGACGGGACGCCGTCCCGCTCCCGACGTCCCGGTGGTGGAGTTCGTGGAGTGCGCCACGCCTGCGGCGGTGCTGAAGGAGCTGGACAAGGGCGGGATCGACGTCTGTGTCCTCGACGGCGAGGCCGTGCCCATGGGCGGTATGGGGTTGTGCCGGCAGATCAAGGACGAGGTGTTCCACTGCCCGCCGGTGCTGTTGCTGATCGGGCGGCCGCAGGACGCGTGGCTGGCCACGTGGAGCCGGGCGGAGGGTGCGGTGACGCATCCGGTGGATCCGGTGGAGTTCGCGTCGGCGCTGGCTTCTCTGCTGCGGTCTCGGAAGGCCCTGAGCGCCTAGGAGCTCGGGTCCTGCGGTTTGCGGGCGGCTGCGGGTCCGTTGCGGCTGAGCGCGCAGTTCCCCGCGCCCCTGAGTGGATCACACCGACGTCGGTCGCAGCCGTGCCGTCTGGTCCGCGCTCGGGGCGTCCGGGAGTGCTGCGACCAGGGCGCTGCCCTCGCGCCACTTCTTCCAGTCGAGGTTCCAGTCGCCGAAGCCGTTGCCGAAGGCCTCCATGGTGTGGCCGTCGGAGTTGACGACCTTGACCACGTCGCCCTCGTGGACCGTCTCGAAGAACCACTCGGCGTTGTCGGTGCTCATGCCGGTGCAGCCGTGGCTGACGTTGGCGTAGCCCTGTGAGCCCACCGACCAGGGGGCGGCGTGCACGTACTCGCCGCTCCAGGTGAGGCGGGTGGCGTAGTAGACCGGCAGGTCGTACGACTCCGAGGAACCCTCGGCGATGCCGATGCTGGTGCCGCGCATACGTACGAAGTACTCCTTGGCGAGTACGACCTTGACGCCGTTGCGGGTGTCGAAGCCGGGCTTGCCGGTGGTGACCGGGAGCTCCTTGATGACCTGGTCGTTCTTGTAGACGGTCATCGAGTGCGTCGAGGCGTCCGTCACGGCGATGATGCGTTCGCCGGTGGTCAGCTTGACGGGCTTGGCCTTGCCGCCCCAGAGCCGGTCGCCGATCTTGACGCCCTCCAGCTCGCTGCGGACCTGGACGGTGGCGTGGGCGGGCCAGTACTCCTTGGGCCGGTAGTGGAGCTCCTTGTCGTCCACCCAGTGCCAGGCGCCCTGCACGGCGGGCGTGGCGTCGACCCTGAGGGCCCGCTCGACGACCGCGCGCTGGGCCCTGTCCTTGACGGGCTTGTCCAGCTTGGCGGTGATCGGCTGGCCGACGCCGTAGGTGCCCGACTTGGGGCCGAAGGTGACGTTGAGGCGCTTCTTGCCGAGCGGCTTGCTGGTGTCGAAGGCGAGGACCTTGCGGCCGGGTGCCCCGTCGTCGTCCTCGGTGCTCACCCGGACCGTGTAGTGGGCGTTGGCGGCCAGCGCGGAGGTGCTGTGCCAGCGGGAGCCGTCGGCGGAGAGTTCGCCCGCCACGTAGCGGCCTGTGGCGTCCGTGGCGGTGACGTCGGTGATACGGCCGTCGTCGTCCTCGGCGGTGACCTCCAGGGGCTTGTCCGGGTCGGCCTTCTTGCCGTCACCGGTGGGCGCGTTGAAGGCGATCTGGTCCGCTGCGTCGTAGGGCGTGGCAGCCAGCGGGTTCCCGTCGGACCCGCAGGCCGAGGTGCTTATGCCGAAGGTGATCACCAACATCGTGCAGCTGACGACGGTGCGGGTACGCGGTGTGTGGTTCATGACTTCACGCTAGGAAGCGAAGTCAACAGCGGCACGCGGGGCGACTCGTACGAGTGATGACTCTTGCGGCAAACGCAGGAGCCCGGACGCTCCTGACGGAGTGTCCGGGCTCCTGTTGAGCTCCGCTCGTGCTACTGGGTGCGGTTCTCACCGCGGTAGTACTCGAAGACCCAGCCGTACAGGCCGACCAGGATCACCGGCACCGAGAAGTACAGCAGCCACCAGCCGATCGCGACCGACAGGAAGGCGAGGGCGCCGCCGAAGCCGAGGGCGAGCGGCTGCCAGCTGTGCGGGCTGAAGAACCCGACCTCACCGGCGTCGTCCGCGACGTCGGCCTCCTTGTTGTCCTGCGCGCCGGCGTCCACCCGCCTGGCCGTGAAGCCCAGGTAGAAGCCGATCATGACGGACAGGCCGAAGGCCAGGAAGAGCGCGGTGGTACCGGCCGGCTCCTTCGACCACACGCCATAGACGATCGCCATGACGAGGATGAAGACGCTCAGCCAGATGAACATCCGTCCTTGGATCTTCACTTGCCGGCCTCCTTGCCGCCCGAGAGAGCCTTCTCACCGTGGCCGGCGTTCTCGAGCTGGTCGAGAGCGGCGATCTCCGGGTGGTGAAGGTCGAACGCCGGGGATTCGCTGCGGATCCGCGGCAGGGTGAGGAAGTTGTGCCGCGGCGGCGGGCAGGAGGTCGCCCACTCCAGGGAGCGGCCGTAGCCCCACGGGTCGTCGACGCCGACCGGCTTGCCGTACTTGGCCCAGCCAGTGCTGGACCAGGAAGGTGCCGTGGAAGCCGACGAACAGCGTCCAGAACGTGATCTTGCCGAGGCGCTCGTCGAGCATCTTGCCGGTG